>JALOMI010000149.1 GCA_025455465.1 Cyclobacteriaceae bacterium
CTGGTACACGCGCACGTAGTCAATTTCCATACGTTGCGGCCAGATGGCGTCATCCACACCCTGCTGACCACCCCAGTTGCCGCCCACGGCCATGTTCATGATGAGGTGGAAGCGCTTGTCGAACGGCCATCCGGTAAAGTCGTCTTCGGGATTGCGGTGGATGGTTTGGTACAGGTTGTCGTCTGCAAAGAAGTCGATCTTATCCTGGCTCCATTCAATGGCATACACATGGAATTCATCCATGCAATCAGGCAACGAAACTGTTTTACCCAGTTGAGAACCGATGACATGGTTGTACTTGCCGGTGTGGATGGTGCCGTGCACCACGCCCGGGTCATAGCCCACATGCTCCATGATGTCGATCTCACCGCTTGCCGGCCACCCTCCGTATTCCCAGTCGGTGGGTAGCATCCAGATGGCGGGCCAGGTACCCCGTCCGCGCGGGAGTTTTGCCCGTACTTCGATGCGCCCGTAGAGCCAGTCGCCTTTGCCTTTCGAAACCATACGCGTTGAGGTGTACGGCTTGCCGCCCAGCGAATCGCGGTGGGCTTCAATGATTAACACACCATTTTCTATACGCACATTCCTGCTGTCGCTGGTGTAGTACTGCAGTTCGTTATTGCCCCAGCCGCATACATTAGGACAGCCATCACCGAGGTCGTAACCCCACTTCGCGTTGTCGGGTGCACCGGCCTGATCAAATTCATCCGACCAGACGAGTTTCGGTTTGGTAGAACAGGCTGTAAGAAGGCTCAGTAAAAGCAGCGTGAATAAAAGATGTTGTGTGCGCATAGTTGATTTTAGCACCAGCAATTTATACTTTTCCAATCAATAAGCGGGAGTAGCTCAGCTGGCAGAGCGTTGGCTTCCCAAGCCGAAGGTCGCGGGTTCGAACCCCGTTTCCCGCTCATCACGTTTACTTCTTGAAACTGATCGAAATACCGGAACTGCTGGTGCGGTCAATAGTTGTTTTGTAGTTCGGATGCTTTTGCACCAGCTCCAGAAACTCGCGGATGCCACCGTACGGATTGGCTACGTTGTGGGCTGTAAAGCAGGCACCTTTCACCAGCTTCGGATCGAGGTCTTTAAAGTATTGAGGATACCAGTCCTTATCCGCATCGGAAAAAACAAAATCAAACGGTCCTTTCAATTCCTTCACCAGCTGATGGGCATCGGCTAAACGGAAGTCCACAAATTCAGCAAGGCCGGCTGCCTTTACATTTTCAATGGCTTGCTTTTGCCGTCTTTCATCGATTTCGATGGTGATGAGTTTTCCCCCGGTTTTGCTGAGTGCCCAGGCCAGCCATACGGTGGAATGCCCGGTAGAGGTGCCGATCTCAATTGCCCTTGTATAGTTGTTCTTTACGATCAGGTCGTGCAGCACCTTGCCGTCTTCATAAGGCACATTGAGATCGCGCCAGCGGCTTCGGCTTTCATCCAGAAAACGCTGTACTTTTTCATCCCGTTGTTGCTGGACAACTGTGGTTTGTGCCTGTACAGCAAGTGATGCAATGAGAAAGCCTGTAAGCAGGAGGGAAATGGCTGAACGTTTCATCGGTTTTCCTTTATCCCTTAACAACCAATCGCAGGCGTTGCGTTCATACAAGACCTCTTCTATTTGACCAAAACAAGCTCTTGCAGAGCCTTGTTGATGAAGGTCATCTCTTCCGCAGTAATCTTCAGCGAAGCGGCACCGGCATTTTCCACGGCCTGTGCTGCATTACGCGCACCGGCCAGCGCCACCGTGATACCGGGCTGGTCGCTAGTCCAGCGTAATACCAGTTGGCCGAGGGTTGCTTTTTTATCCGCTGCTATCGGTCTGATTTTTTCCAGAAAGGTGTTGGTGCGCCTGATGTTCTCTTCCGAGAAATGATACATGCCACTGCGGTGATCACCGGGGGCAAACACATGCCCCGGTTTCATTTTGCCGGTGAGCAGGCCGCGCTGCAGCGGACTGTATGCCAGAATGCCTTTGTGATGTTCAAGACAATACGGAACGACATCGGCTTCGATATCGCGCTTCACCATGCTGTACGGCACCTGGTTCGAAGCAAGTGCGATGGTCTTTTCGGCTTCAGCCATTTGTGCTGCGGAATAGTTGCACACTCCGGCATAACGAACCTTGCCTTGCCGGATCAGTTGTTCCACCGCTTCCATGCTTTCGCTGATGGGCGTGGTGACATCGGGCCAGTGAATCTGGTACAGATCGATATAATCCGTGCCTAATCTCCGCAGGCTGTCCTCGCATTCGCGGATGATGCTTTCCTTTCCGGAATACTTGTAGATGGCGATGTCATTACCGGCATTGTCTTTACTGTTGAAGTAGAACTCACCGCTGGCTGCATCCCACCGCAGGCCAAATTTTGTCAGCACCTGCACCCGATCACGCGGAATACCACGGATGGCTTCTCCGGTAATTTCTTCACTTAAGCCTTGTCCGTAAATCGGTGCCGTGTCAATAGCGGTAACACCGGCATCGTAGGAAGCACGTATCGCTTCCATGGCTTCTTTCCGGTCGTTGCCGCCCCACATCCAGCCACCGGCCGCCCAGGCGCCAAAGGTGATGACGGGTAATTTCAGTTGTGTTCTTTCCAGTATTCTGTATTCCATAACAAATCTTTACTCCTATGAAAGAAACAGAATACCGGATGATCTTCAACAGCTTCGGGATGAAGGCCATAATGAAGATGGCATGTTGTGGTTATTCTACTTTGAATGGCGAAAAATAAACCCGGCCCGGAAGTCCATCATCTGCATATAGCTTTGATACACATTGCCGACATGGTGCGGATGGACTACTTGCGTCTGGGTGTTGATAAACCGTGCGGTTACATCGGTAGCGTTAGGCTGATGGTGTTCAGGGGCATCGGCATTCATGTAGTTCACCTGCCGGCCGAGGATCAGGTTGGCATTCAGTGTAAACAAGAATTTATCCGGTCTCATTTTCCGGAATATCCCCGAGAGGTCATACTGCAAACCCCCACCGGGAGAAAACACAAAGGTACCGTCACGCAGCAGCAGTTCAGAGTCGATGGGGGCGCAGTCATCCAGCGCGTTGGGGTCATAGATGTTGAGGCTGGTGGTAAACCAGGCGTAACCAATTTTACCGGTTACAAAGGGCATCAGCCTGCCTTCCTGACGCAGGTTGTAGCGGGTACCCGCCATCAGTGACGTAATGGAATTGCTGACTACGATATCCATCGGCATGGTGATTCCGTTGCCGAACGAGTACGCCTGTTGCGTGCGGTCAAAACCGTATTCGGTAATCATCAATTCAATACCGTAGGCGAGGGGGTGCTTCCTGGGTTTAACGTAATAGTCAAGGGTAATGCCATGACCTTGCCGGATATAGGGCTGCATAGGGCCCATCGGAGCCATGTAGGTATAACCCAAACCAAATTCGCGGTATTGCTGAGCCTTCACCGGAAAGGTGAGCAGCCCGAAGAGGAAGGCAGCCAGGAGTCGCATGGGGGTACGATTATTACGGAAGTTAACGAAAATATTCTTCCGGCAGTTGCTGATGAAGCCCCGTCAGCGGCAAGATCCTTCCCTATTCTTAAGGCAAATTGGCCCTGACCAGTATCTTTACAGCATGACACTCGAGCAAAAAGTGCTGGCTGTGGAGGAGGTTTTTGTGGAACTGGATCAGGAAATTGCCCGGTTCCAGGAGTGGTCGTCACTCCACTGCAAATGGGGTTGCGGAAAATGCTGCTTCAAAGCCGATATCGAAGCCACTGTGCTGGAGTTTCTTCCGTTTGCCCACTATCTATACATCAACGGTCAGGCGTCTGACTGGCTGGAGCGCATCAAACAGTCTGATGCCTTCATTTGCCACATCCTTAATCCTACCCGGGACGGGGCAGGTTTATGTACGGAATATCCTCACCGCGGACTGATCTGCCGGTTGTTTGGATTCTCGGCCAGAACGAACAAGTACGGAGCAAAGGAACTGGTTACCTGTGAGATCATCAAGACTGAACAAGCCAAGGCTTATGAGCAGGCATCCCAACAGGTAGCGAAGCAGGAGGGTGCTGTGCCCCTGATGCACAATTATTACCTGAAACTGCATGCCATTGATCATGAACTGGCCCACACGTTTTATCCGATCAACCAGGCGATCAGGCGGGCCATCGAAACCGTGCTGGCCTGGTATGCCTACCGGATCAACTGAAGAATAACCTGCGATTGTTGAATGGCTGATTTCACAGCCGGAAGCAGCCCGGTTCCGGGCACCGGTTCAACAGCCTGGTGAAAATCGAGCATAGACGGGTTAAACCAGATGAGGATGAAAATGATGGCCGCTACCAGGATGCCGATCAGCAGGGTGATTTCGCGGTATGTCATTTTTTCTTTCATCGCATCTTTCTGTTTTCCAAAGACGTGCCAAAACGCAATTCCCGTTGTTTTAAGCAGAATTTGATGTTGAGTTGTGCGAAAGTGTACGACTTTGAACAACGGATTGTACCGATTAGTACAGTTGGGGCTCGAACTATTACATCGGATAGCCGTCTGCCGAAAGATTATGGCATGGAACCTTCAAACCGCTTAAATTTGTTGTGCTTTTAATTGATTTCACATTCATGAGCAGATACATTCTCCCGGTTTTCTTCGTTGCAGCCGCCTTTCTGTTAACGGCATCACGCCCTCCGGCACCATCAGAGGCCGTAAAATGGCTCACGTTTGAAGAAGCGGTGAACCTTTCCAAAAAGGAAAAGCGGAAGATCTTTATCGATGTATACACCGACTGGTGCGGCTGGTGCAAGGTGATGGATAAGAACACCTTCAGCGAGCCGAAAATTGCCAAAATCCTGAACGAGAATTTCTACCCGGTAAAATTCAATGCTGAACAGCGGGAAGATGTGGTGTATGACGGTACAACGTTCAAATTCGTAGCCAACGGACGCAACGGCTATCACCAGCTGGCAGCGGCCCTGCTGAACAATAAATTAAGCTATCCGTCCGTGGTTTTTCTGGATGAGGACTTCCGAATGTTGCAACCCCTGGCTGGCTATCAGAAACCCGAGGATTTTCATAAAGTGGTTCTGTTTATCGGTGAAGACCATTACAAGAAACTTACCTGGAACGACTGGCAGTCAAAATACAAGTCGCCTTATTGATCAAAACGATTGATTATAAAAAAAGCCATCGATGAAGATGGCTTTTTTAGTTTTATAGGTGTAGGTGATGATTAATCGTGTTTTTCTTCCTTTTTGGTTTTGCGGAAGTCAAGAAATCCGAGGGCTGCGGCAAAACCGATTACAACCGCTACAATGGTAACAAATAAGCTGGCGCCAGATCCGGTATACAATTCAAACATAGTCAGGATGGTTTAACGTTGAGCAAAGGTAGTTTTTTACCTGAAAACGGAAAGCGTAAATTTTTGAAAATTCACCTGTCAGATGCCCAACTCTTCCCGGTTTTCCTTCAGCACTCTGATGATGAAACTGATGTGGTCGGCTAAATCAACCCCCAGCTTGTCAATGCCTGCATAGACTTCATCCCGCTCAACCTTGGCGGCAAAACTTTTGTCCTTGAGTTTTTTAATTACCGATTTGGGCTCCAGGCTGCCGATTCCGTCAGGCCGAACCTGGCAACAAGCAATGATGAAGCCGGTTAGTTCATCACATGCCAGCAGCGCCTTATCAAGCAGGTTGTTGTAGGGTGCATTCCACTTGGTATAGTGTGCGGAAATGGCGTGAGCAATTTCATTTTCTCCGAGGGATCGGAGCTTATCCACGATTACTCCGGGGTGTTTTTCCGGGAAGGCTTCGTAATCGGCATCGTGCAGTAATCCGGCAATGCCCCATTGTTCTTCATTCTGGTTATAATGCCTTGCATAGGCGCGCATCACCAGTTCAATGCTGCGCATGTGGCGCAACAAACTGGGGTTTTTGGTTAGTTCGGTTAGAATGGATTGTGCTTCGTCTCGGGAGATCATCTGTGGCGCAACAGTTCTTTGAGTTTGTCCATAAAGAAATAATTGATGATACCTACCAGGAGCAGTAACGATAAGATAATCGCGACAATAAACAACCGGCTGTTGCGCAATTGCAGGGTCTTCAACTCAGCGGCTTTTTTCAAGGATTCATATTCGGCTTCCTTGTCGCTTAACTGCATCGCCATTTCCAGTTGGGCGATGCGTCTGCTGCTTTCTTCGCTGTACACCTTTTCACGTGCTGAATCGTACTGAAGCATGATTTCAAAGGCATCTTTCAGCTTGCCCTGACGGTAGTTATTGAAGGCGATGTTTTTCAGCAGGGTTGGTATTTCGGCATTGCCATTCAGTTCACGTGCCAGGGTATACGCTTCATTCAGGAAGCGGAGGGCAACATCGTGCTTGTTGGCTTTGGTGTAGGCAATACCGAGGTTGGATAAGGTGTTGAGAATGCCAAGGCGGTTATCGCTTTTCTTTTCCAACTCCAGCGCCTTCGAATAGTATTCAATAGCTTCTGAAAAGCGGTTCTGCATGCTGAGCAGGTTGCCGATGTTATTCAGCGGATCGGGGAGGGGCGATCCCAGCTTTTCACTCAGGTCGTAGGATTGTTTATAGAAGTTAAGGGCTTCTTCGTATTGTGCCAGGTTCTGGTTGAGTACGCCCAGGTTATTCAGTGAGCCAACCAGCTTGGGCTGATCATTGAGTTCCACGAGCATACTGTGTGATTCTTCCAGAAACTTCAAGGCCTGGCTGTAATCCTGTTTAATGGAGTAGATGGTCGAAATATTATTCCGGGCTGCAGCAATGCCTTCCTTGTTATCAAGTCCCTCATACAAACGCAGTGATTTGATATAGAAGTCCAGTGCCTTATCAAAGGCACCCTGATTCCGGTAGGCAACACCGATGTTGTTATTGGCAGCAGCCATGCCGCGCTGATCGTTAATTTCGGTGGCCAGGTTCAGTGCCTGGCGGGCATAGCCGATAGCCTCTATCGGATCGGTATGGAGATAAGCCCGGAACAGTTCATTCAGTGTTTTAACCTTGCGTTCATTGCGGGCCGTATCCAGCACAGAAAACAAGCTATCTGTTAACTGGGCGGAGGCTGCGAAGGAAGCTACAACAAACGATAGAGCAAAGAGGATTAACAGGCGCATGGGAGGAATTTCTACTTCAGCAAGTTAATGAAATTGATGCATTTCACGGATGCCTTACGCAGAACCTTACGGAATACCAATGAGCAGTTCATCAAAATGAGGCGGGTAAATGTGCGGGTAATGTTTAGTTTTCGGAATGAAAGGAACGATGCGCATTCTAAATTACCTTCTGCTGTCTGCCTTATTGGTGTTTCCGCTGGTGAGTAAAGCACAAAGCGATCAGGAAGAAATAAAGTCTGTAATAGCCCGCCTCTTTACCGGTATGCAGCGGGGCGACAGTGCCATGGTGCATAGTGTTTTCAGTAAACCGGTTACTATGGCGACAGCTTTTCGCAACCGTGATCAGCAACCGGTGCTTCGGCAGGAGGGTTCCATCCAATCCTTTCTGAATGCTGTGGGCACCCCGCATGATGAAGTATGGAATGAAGAAATCTGGGATCTGACTATCCGCATTGACGGTGACCTGGCGTCTGCGTGGTGCAACTTTGCCTTCTATCGCGGTAAGACATTCAGCCATTGCGGAGTGAATTCGTTCCACCTGCACCGCACGGCAGTGGGCTGGAAAATTTTTCATCTGGCAGATAGCCGAAGAACGGCTGATTGTGTTATTCCTGCGGCTATTACATCGAAATACAAATGAAACAGTCAATTAAACAACTACTGCTTTTTCTGATCGTATGGTATTCCTGGGCCGCCTCCGCGCAGGAGAACATCACCACGTTTATCCTGGTAAGGCATGCCGAAAAGGATTTGACGCAAAGCACCAATGATCCTGACCTGGCACCGGACGGCTATATGCCTGCAAACTGGCACCTGTTGCACGCCATGCATCCAGAACCGCCGTTCAGCGAAAGGGTCAGGCTCCATGGCGAAGGCGGCAACGACCTCCTGGTTGGCAATAGTGATGCCGATTATCTTTCCGGCGGCCCGGACCGGGACTTCCTTCTCGGCAATGGCGGCAACGACCTGCTCGACGGCGGCGACGGCCTTGACAAGCTGGCCGGGGGCTCGGGTGACGACATCCTGGCTGGCGGTGCAGGCGATGACGTGCCGCACGGGGAAACAG
>JALOMI010000150.1 GCA_025455465.1 Cyclobacteriaceae bacterium
TGCTGGTAACGCTGGTATGGCTGTACCTCGAGATCCTTCGCCTGCTGAGCCGCTTTGCCAGCCGGGATTAACTGATGGGAGGCAATACAACTGTATAGAAAAAACGATCGCAAACAATTGCGATCGTTTTTTCTATTTATGACATTCTCATTGTTTCAGGAGAGTAATGAAGTGGCTGTTGTCACCCATCCGTATCTGCAGGTAGTACACACCATTGGGCAAGGCATTTGTTTCGAAACGCAGGGTGTTCAGCCCGGTCATTACCTGTTGTTGTTTGCTCATCAGTACCCTGCCTGTTGCGTCGAGTATCCTAATGGCAGCGGTTGTATTGCCTGCGCTGCGAATTTGCAGTGATGCAAAATCGTGTACCGGATTGTTGAGTAAAATAATGGGCCTGGTGTCATCGGGTACCTTCACCATAATAATGTTGCTCAATTGCGTGTTGCCACTGGCCATTTGCTGCCTGGCTGCCACAAACAGCGCTTATGCGCAAAAGAAAACCAGCGTCAAACAAACCCCTGCTGTGCCGTTGGAAAAGGCCACACTGGTCGGTGACGAAAAAATCACAACACCCTATGGTGTGATGGAACTGCAACACAATTACCTCACAGACGAGAGTTCGCAAAAACTCTTTGATGCGATGGATTTACAAAGGGCGTCCCAGGCCTACATGTGGTCTACACCGCTGGTCAGCTTTGTGACCTGGCGGGAAGAGCAGAACAAGCACTACGGACCCAATGCCCGGGGAACGTTTGCAGTCTACGTGAGCTTCCGCGAGAAGCAAGGCATCGTTACCGGTAACCTGACTACGCCTTATTTTATTTCCTTCGACAACCTGTCCAATGGGCCGCTCTATATTGAATACCCGGCCGGAAAGACCGCGGGAGCCGCACTTGATTTCTGGCAGCGACCTGTGTGCGACCTGGGCCTCACAGGGCCGGATCAGGGCCAGGGTGGCACGTTCATCATCGTTGGCCCTGAAGACGACCCCAAAAAGTATGAGAAGAGGGGTGTTTATGTTTATCAGTCGGCCACGAACAACATCATGTGGGGATTTCGGATACTGGATACCGACCCTGCCTTTAAAGGCAATTTCGTGAAGGCGTTGAAAGTTTCTGCCCTCGGTGGGCAGCCCGTTCAGAATAAATTGATCGAAGGTCTTGATAAAACCTGGTCGGCTACGGCCTACCGCGGCATGGATTACTGGAAAGCCCTTCACAACGTTATCAACCAGGAGCCGGTGCGGGAACAGGACAAAGTCTGGATGGCCATGATTGAGCCCCTTGGCATTGTAAAAGGAAAGCCTTTTTCTCCGGATGCCCGTCAAACAAAAATTCTGACCGAGGGAGTTGCCTTGGGTGAGCTGATGGCGCGTAACCTGGCAACCAATCCCCGGGTTATAGAGACTTACTGGCCGGATAAACAATGGCATAATATGATCGGTTTTTCAATACCGCAGATTACCTACACCAAGGTGGAACTGGACGAGCGTACCGTATGGTTTTATGATGCCGTTACCAGCAGCGAAGGCATGGTTAACCCTTATATCGGAAAAGGTCAGGTTTACCTGGCTGCCAAACGCGACAGCAAGGGCAATTTTTTTCGGGCGGATAAGATCTACCGGTTGAGAGTTCCTGCTGATGTGCCGACTGCCCAATTCTGGGCGGTGGATTTGTACAGCCAGGATACCAGGCGTCACTACGAAAACGGACTGGGAACAGTTAAGTCGGTCGCCATCAACAGCCGGATGCAGGACATCAAGCGCAATGCAGACGGAACCGTTGATATCTACATTGGCCCTAAGGCACCGGCAGGTAATGAAGGCAACTACATGAAGACGGTGGGTACCGATGGCTGGTTTGTGATCTTCAGGCTTTATGCACCATTGCAACCTTATTTCGATAAGACTTTTGTATTACCTGATTTTGAAGAGGTGAACTAGCCCATATCGCCCACCTTGTCATAGCAAGGTGGGCGGTTATTTTATGAGGTTATTATCAGCTTATTAGGAATTTTATTTCCGGCTCAACACGTTACGCGATAACACCCCAGTAATAGAAAAGCATGAAACTATTTCTGCAGGCAATAATTGCGGCCGCATTTCTCTTGCATACCACGTGCAGCCTGTCACAGGTTGCTCAGGAAAACTCTCCCAGATTGATAGTACAGATAACAGTTGACCAACTAAGGGGAGATATGCCTGCATCCGTTTTGGACAGATGCGGTCCGGGTGGATTCCGTTATCTGTACGAATCGGGAGTGGTTTATGCCAATGCCCATCACCGGCATGCCAACACGGAAACAATCGTAGGGCATACCACCTTGGCCACCGGTGCCGATCCGGCTGATCACGGCATGATTGGGAACGTGTGGTTCGATAAACAACTCGGGCGGGCAGTTTATAACATCGAAGATGACCGGTATTCTCTTCTCAGTGATGAGGTTGGTGTTGACAAAAGTACAGAGAAGGATCCGACACTGAAGGTAGCCACATCGGATGGACGGTCACCAAGAGCCATCTTAACCTCCACCTTCAGCGATGAACTGGCGCTGAGCACCAACGGGCAGGCCAAGATTTTTGCTGTTTCTGTAAAAGATCGGGGTGCGGTTCCTATGTCGGGCCGGGCGGGAAAGGCCTTTTGGTTTTCCAAAGCTACCGGTGGTTTTGTGAGCAGCACCTATTATTATGATGCCTATCCGGCATGGGTGAAAGAATGGAATACGCAATCACTTGCCCAATCCTACGCCAATACAAGCTGGGAATTGCTTCGCGACAAATCTACCTACCGGTTTGGTCATGATGATGACATGCCCTGGGAAGTAAGCCTTCCGGGCTTTGGCCGTGTATTTCCGCATCCGTTTGGAAAAGCAGAAAGCAAATTGTTTACGAGCCTCTTAACACTCAGCCCTGTTGGGGATGAGCTGACCCTCAGTTTTGCAAAAGAACTCATTGTTCAGGAAGGTTTGGGAAAAGATGCCATCACCGATTATCTGGCGATCAGCTTTTCATCAACCGATTATGTAGGTCATGTCTTCGGTCCATCGAGCCTCGAAAGCGAAGACAATTTGTTGCGGCTCGATAAAACATTGGCGGATTTATTTGGCTATATCGACAAGCAGGTTGGCCTGGATAACACGCTGATCATTTTGTCAGCGGATCACGGTGCGCCCGAAGTGCCGGGCCGCTTACATCAATTGGGCTTTGATGCCCGTTATTTCAATCCCGATAGTCTTGAAAAGCAAAAGGTCATTCAAACCCTAAAAGCTAAATACGGCCTTGCCACAGAACTCATTTCCGGCTACCATCATCCTTATCTCTATTTGAATAATGAGGCGTTAAAAAAGCGCAAACTGAATATCCATGAAGTATCGCAGGCCATTGCCGCAGCGCTCCCAAACATCAGTGGCATAGCCTATGCCGTGCCCAGCATTGATATCAGGGAGGGAAAAATTCCGGACACCCGTATGTATCGTCAAATACTCCGGAACTTTAACCCCAAACGCTCAGGTGACATCTATATCGTTTTTGAGCCGCATTGTTTTATCAATGATTTTGACGGGCTAACCGTAGCCAGTGCCCACGGCTCCCCCTGGCGATACGACACCTATGTGCCGATCATTTTTGCCGGCAACGGCCTGAAACCACAAACTGTTTTCCGTGAAGTGGAGACGGTGGATGTGGCGTTAACGCTTTCAAACTATTTGAGGGTAAATGCGCCTTCGGGGGCAACGGGTAATCCACTTGCTGAGGTGCTTGCTAAATAATAATTCAGCAGAAACATGCCCAATGTTCAATCAAGGATTAAACCTTTTGCGTGGAGATAAGACTTATTATCAACCAGTATTTAGTTAATTCAAAAACACCAGAAGTTGCTTTTGGAAATTAATGATGAACAATGAAAATGAAACTGGAAACTGCCGGGATTATCACCATGAATTCTTCCAGATGGTAGTATAAGCCTGAACCCTACCTGGATAACAGGAGGCTGTCTCAAAGGTCCTAACGTCATTTCTACCCCAATTGGTTTACAGATTAAGCTGGGGATTTAACAACAAGTTTGGATGACTTTTGAGGCAGCCTCTTTTTATTCCCAGCGTAAACAAACGTGGTGAGCGATCCTAAAATTTTCTTGTTCTCTGTATAACAACCCCCAACAATGCCTTTTCCGAAGGCCGATTTGCCATAGTTCACCGACATCCGTAAATTCCAATCTTTTTTCCGGATTTTACCTGTGTGATGGAGATTGAATTGAATGTGTTTAACCTGGGCCATCTGGCCGCAATGACCCTCGGCCTGGCTTCGGGACTGGTGTTATTTTATTTTTCGTTTAAGCATAATCCGTCACTCTTTCCATTATCCCTGGGCCAACTCAGTTTGTTCGGTGCCCTGATGGTTAATTTCCTGATCATCACTCAACTGCTCTACCATTTTCCTCCGCTCTACCGGTTTGGTAATGTTTTCGCCTTCATCTATGTGCCGTTGCCTTATCTGTACCTTCGTTTGCACCTGTCCAACAGGCGCTTTCAATGGACGGACCTGGTACACTTTATTCCGTGGCTGATTTATGTCATTGATTTCTGGCCATCGTTCATGTTGTCCAATGAAGAAAAGCTCCGCATGATTCTTCTGGAAGATGCGGCTGCCATGAACAACTTCAACCAAAGCCGTTTTTTTCCGCCCGGTTTCTATCCGATCGTTCGTGCGCTGTTCGTCAACGCCTACTGGATCGCACAGATCGTACTCCTGAAAAAGTGGTTTCAATCCAGAGCACGGATGTCAACGAAGGAAAAAATCTGGTGGCGGTGGATCGTGACGATGACCACCTTTCAGTTTTTCCTGTTTTTTCCGTTTTATATATCCTTGTTCTGGGCCAACCCCTTGCTCTCGTACCACATGGTCAATTCGGTGGGTTCCCTCATCCTGCTGGTTTCTTCCATGATGGTATTTTTCTACCCTTCTGTTCTGTATTACCAGTTGCCGCAGAAAAAAAGGGTACTGAAAACCGGCAGCAGCACGGAACCTGAGCTCACCAATGGGCATCCACCGGATTTCCCGGAAAATCCGGAACTGGCAAAAACATTGGAAGAAAAGCTGAGCGAAAACAACCGGTTCCTGAACATCCGGTACAGCATTCATGATTTTGCTGATGATACCGGATTGCCGGCTTATCAGATCTCACACTACCTCAACCAGCATCTGCAAATGACCTTTGTTGACTTTGTCAACAAAAAGAGGATCAAGTATTGTGTGGAGCAGTTTGAAAGCGGCCGCTTTGTGGCATTCTCCATGGATGCCGTAGCGAAGGAATGCGGATTCAATAACCGGAACTCATTCACCAAAGCCTTTCAGAAATTTCAGGGCACCTCCCCTTCCGACTTCAGAAAGATTATAATCAAAAAGTCGGACAGGAAGTCCGGTATAATCAAAGCCTGACCAGCGCCAGCGGAATGTCTGTCGGTAAAAGACTTTTCCTGATCGTGGATCAGCACAGCATACCGCTTAATAAAAAAGGATCAGCCCTCACCGGACTGACCCCTTTAACAAGCGGCATTTTATCGTTAGTTCTGCTGCGGCTGAATTACGCGTTCGCGCTGCATGCGCTTCAGTACCACCTCAGCGAATTCGCGGGAGAATTTATCCACCGAAGACGGGTTGGTCGTCTTGGATTGCCCGGTCCACACCAGCAATTCAGACTTGACATCGTAAATATTGATTTCAACGAAATACTTCCGGTCGTTAACAATATGACCGGGGGTCATCATCATGCCGTGGTGCATGCCCCAGAATCCGCCAAAATTGCCTGCGCCTCCCATGCCCCAACCGGGGCCCCACATGCCGGGTCCGGCCATCATGCCTGCGTTCATGGTACCGGGAATATAGCGTTGTTCGTTTTGCACATCGATTAACGTCATCGTCATGATGGCATCATTGCCCTTCTCACCGATGATCCGCATCATGGCGTTCTTATCCAGGTCGGTGCTCATCCAGAAGTTGGGCTGGATGGTCGAGCTGCTCGTGGTGGAATTGATACCCAGCCGGTTCAGCTTTGCCTGCACATCACTTTCAAAACTGGTTCGGATGGTCATATCCCCGATAACAGCTGCCAGGTAGAGGTTGGTATATCCGGTAGCATTCTTTTGCGGGCTGGTCCACGTGCGGGTAATTTTTGTAGCCGGTGAACAGGATGCCATGGCAACGAGTAGTAACGCCATGTAAAAAAGGTTCTTTTTCATAGTACTGCTTTAGTTGGGTTTAACTGATTCAGGTGCAAGGTAGCGCAAACAGATGGTAACGGGATCAAATCGCTGAACATTCGATAGTCTGTTTTCCGGACCATGATCACCAGGGGCAACCCGGTAACCGAAGATCGCTGTGCAGGATTTTCCTAGAGCCCAAAATTAGCAAAGCAGGCATCCATTTTTGCTTTAGCAATGCAAGCTTTTATTGAAAGTGTGCATCCTTGAATCTCATCCGGGCCAATTTTCAGCGCAATGATGCAAGAACCAAACGTGTACTATAAGCCTGGACCGTACCTTTAAGGACTAAATTATTATCAGGTTCAAGTCACATTGGTTAAAGGCCTTTTTGATCAGCCTGGACTCAAAATAGGATGTAATTATGTTGCAGGTTCCGGTACGGAAAAACAGCTGCCAAAAGTCATTGCTAGCGCCAACTTCCGTCATTCCGGGATTTTCGAAAAATCACCTTCTTAGCCTTGTTCAGGCAACAGCTTTGCAATCAATCATTATATCACACCAACCTGAACAAGCTGCTTATACATGCAGAAAAACTATTCACCACCAAATGCATGTATTACACATTTGTAACCAGTTGACCGATAAAAAACTAACTCTTCAACAACCTAAACCATGATCAGAAAAGTTACCACCCTCCTAGCTTACGGACTATGCCTCCTGTTGACCTTGAACGCTCACGCACAAAGCAACCAGGAAGCCAACAAACCCGCTGATGAAGGCGGTGTTAAGGAAAAGAAGGAAAAGAAAGTGGACATCACCATCTTGCCGGTGGTGGCGGCCAACCCAACCGTTGGTGTTCTCTTTGGCGTATTGCCCGGCCTGAACTGGAACATGGGCACGGAGGCCGACACCCGGAACTCTACCGGGTTGATCGGTATCTATTATACCACCCAGAACCAGCTCTTTACCTCCTTCCGCTCCAATGCCTTTACCGCGGGCGATCGGTTTAATTTATTGACCGACATACGGTTTAACCTGAATTCGCAGCCCACCTATGGCCTGGGTTCAGACATTTTCCGCAGCACCGTTGTGGGGGGTGACGATGATGATGTTTCCGAAAGCCCGTATGACCCGGTTCCCACCAATGAAATGATGGCCTTCAACAATTTCAGGTTTTATCAAACCGTACAGAAAAGGCATAAGCAAACCAACCTGTTCTACGGCATCGGCTATCACCTGGATATCTTCTGGAGCATCAACGACAAGCAGCTTGACCTGGAAGCCGAGCCGCAGCAAATAACGCATCATTACCGGTACCAGACCCTGAAGGGACTCAGCACCGAAAAGTATTCCCAGTCAGGCCTTTCCCTGAACACCACCTTCGACAGCCGCGACAACGTGGTGAATCCCTATGTGGGCCACCTGGCTGCCGTTTCATTACGTGCCTTTCCGGAGTTCCTTGGCAGCACGGTAAACGCCTCGCAACTGTGGATGGAATACCGCACATACATCAACCTGGACAAAGCACGTCCGCGAAACGTACTGGCCTTCTGGACCTACGGCTGGTTTGTAACCAGTGGCACCTCCCCCTACCTGGCCTTGCCTGCCATTGGCTGGGATATGTTTGCCCGTTCCGGCAGACCCTATACCCAGGGAAGGATACGGGGTGAAGACCTGGTGTATACTGAAGCCGAATGGCGCTTTCCCTTGCAAAAAGATAAAGACCGTTGGGGAGCCGTGCTGTTCGTGAATGCCACCACGGCCAGCAGCAGAACGGAAGATATTAAGCTCTTCGGAAATTTTGTGCCCGGGTATGGCGGAGGTCTTCGGTTCATGATCAACGAAAAGAAGCGGGTTAATCTCGGCCTTGATTACGGCTTCGGAGCCAAAGGTGCGCAGGGCCTGTTTGTGAATCTGAATGAATACTTCTAACGAAGAACAGATCAATCGCAAG
>JALOMI010000151.1 GCA_025455465.1 Cyclobacteriaceae bacterium
TTATCCTGCACGCGTTTAAACTCTTCGCGCGAGCGGTACTTGCCCGACATGCCCCTGCGCAGCACATCGGCTTCCGTTAAAGTCAGTCCGGCAAAGTGATGCGCCACTTTAATGACATCTTCCTGGTACACCATCACACCGTAGGTTTCCTTCATCAGTTCATCCATCAGCGGATGAATCGCTTCGTAGGTGCCGCCATTCCGCACGGCATGAAAGCGTTCAATGTATGCCCGCATCATACCCGACCGCGCCACACCCGGCCGGATGATGGAGCTGGCCGCCACCAGGGTGAGGTAATCTTCACAGCGCAGCTTGCCCAGCAGCATGCGCATGGCGGGTGACTCTACGTAGAAGCAGCCCATGGCCCGGCTGTTGCGCATCAGGTCTTTGATTTTTTCATCCCTTTTGAAATCGTTGAAACGGTGGATATCGATATCAATCCCTTGATTTCGTTTTACCTGCCTGACGGTTTCTTTCAGGTGCCCCAACCCGCGCTGACTCAGAATATCAAACTTGTAAATGCCCATGTCCTCAGCATTGTGCATTTCGAAGTGGGAAACGGGGTATCCTTTCGGGGGCAACTCCAGTGCGGTATAGGCACAGATGGGCTTCTCGGTAATCAGCACGCCCCCGGCATGGATGGAGATGTTGGCCGGCAGGTCTTTGAGGTGTTCGGCATAGCGGAAGATCAGTTCCGTGATGTGGTCGCGTTTTCGATTGCGGTTGGGTTCTTCCACAATGGCATCGATCTCGGCTTTGGGCAAACCAAACACCTTGCCTAGTTCACGCAGCACCGATCGTTTCTGGTAGGTAACGTGCGTGCCCAGCAGGCACACATGCTCATGCCCGTGCGTGCGGAAGAGATAGTCGTATACTTCATCACGGTTATCCCAGGAGAAGTCGAGGTCGAAATCGGGCGGAGAGGAGCGTTCTACGTTCAGGAAGCGCTCGAAGTATAAATCCAGTTCAATAGGGTCAACGTTGGTGATGCCCAGGCAATAGGCCACCACACTGTTGGCACCGCTGCCGCGGCCCACATAATCGAAGCCGCGTTCTTTCGCAAAGCGGATGAGGTCGTAGGCAATCAGGTAGTAAGCGCAGAAATCTTTCTGGTTGATGATGTTCAGCTCGCGTTCAAAGCGTTCGCGCAGCACAGGGTCGCTCACATCATAGCGGCTCTGAAAACCTTCCCACGCATGGGTGACCAGGAAATCCCAGTCAGCCGCTTTCGTGCCGAGCATGGTCTTCTTGTTCTTGTCCTCCTTAAGATCGAAATGAATGGAACATTGTTCCATCAGCTTTTTGGTATTATGGATGAGCTGCGGCCAGGCGGCAAACAGCTTTTCCAGGTCTTCTTCCGGCATCATCACTTCGTCCGGTAATGCCTGTTCGTGTACCGGCAGTTTGCTGAGCAGGGTATTCTTGTCAATGGCACGCAGTAAACGGTGCACGTTGTAATCTGTTTTGCTGGCGAACGTTACCGGGTGCAGGATTACGAACTTATCCGGAAAATCCCTGCGTGACGGGTACAGGGCAAATTGTGTCAGCTGATGGTTGCGCACACCAATGAACTCGTGGTGGCGCAATCGTTCCGGTTCTGTTTTTCCGAGCGGGTAAATGATGAACGTATCCTCCAGTAGCGGGGCGCGCTCCGGCAGCTTTTTGTTTTCGCGGTTGAGGTGGGAGAGAAAGCGGTTGATTTTTTCAAAGCCGTTGTTGTTGCGGGCAATGGCGATGTAATGCAGTTCGTTCTCCTGCCGGAACTCGATACCCACACCAATCTCCAGTTCATGCGGCTGATCACCGGCCAACGGTGAGCCGGGCCTTCGTGCGGCACACACACGAAGCAGGTCAATGTACGATGCCGTGTTATTGATTTCGGTGAGGATCAGCTTGCGCACACCGTGCCTGCGCGCTTCCTCAAAAAGCTTCTCGACCGGCAGCGTACCGTATTTGAAACTGAAGGCTGTATGGCAGTTGAGGAACATACTGCTGCCATTACACGTTGGCGTTTAGTATATTTGATGAATGATTATCACCATAAAAAAAGGCGCTTCGCAAACAGATATAGAAATGGCACTTTCTCAATTGGAAAAGCGCAAGCGAAAGCCTTCGTTGAAAAAATATTTTGGTTCGCTGAAACGGGGCCTTGACGGATTGAAGTATCAAAAGGAAATAAGGCGTGAGAATTGATTTTTTGGCGGATACCAATATTCTGATTAACCTTCTCGAAGGGGATAAACGCCTTCTTTCATACACCGAAAAACTATTTGCTGTTTCCTTTATATCGGAAATAGAGTTGCTCGGAATGCCGGGTATTACACCTGCCCAGGTTAAAATTTCCAGATCGTTACTGAATGCGTGTGTTATGATTCCATACAGTGATGAAATCAAGGAGATTGCCATTGAATTAAAACAAAAGCAGAAAATAACGCTGCCTGATGCACTGATTGCCGCAACGGGCATCCGGTACAACATACCCGTTCTTACGTTTGATAAAGGATTTAAAAAGATTCCGGGCATATCGTTGCTGTTATTGGAATAACATAAAACACAAAGTCACCAGTTGTAAGTGATTGTCCGCTTTCTTAAGGAATGCCCTGCATGGTCAACATTTCAATGATTGAAGATTCATACTTTTTCTTTTTTCGGTCTGCCGGTCTGTACGACACAGACCGTAAAAGACGTATCCCGGTTTGTGAGGACACAAACCGGGATAATTGAAATAATTATTTCCTAAAACAGATATCCCTGTAATGCGTCCACTTCTTTCCGCTGCGCGCCAGCACGGTAATGCGGTCGCACGTAAAGTACTGATTACTGTAGTTGAGTTCCTTCAGGTAGGGCCAGCACTTTAAGAAATCTTCGGCCGAAAGATTTTTGGCAATGGTGATGTGCGGCACAAACGAAGGGTCTTCCTTCACGAGGCTTTCAAAAAGCTCACGGATCGGGTACTTGTTCACAATGTCCATGTAGATGGTGCGCTTCGCCCCGTTGTAAAACACATTGAAGTCTTTCAGAAACACATTGAAGGCTTCAAACGAAGAGGACTTCTCTTCCACAAACGCCAGCATATCCTCCAGGTGCCTGTCGTTGTAGCGGAACAGGGGTATGTAGGCTTTCGTAAGCCGGTCTTCAAAGTCGTGCCCGATCAGGTAGTGCACATCATCTTTCAGTACCGCCACATCGCTGGCAATGTGCCGGGGCGGGGCAATCATAAAAAATAATTCCTGTACCGGGCTGTCGGTGTTGACTGCCTTGGCCTTGTTAACCGTTTTAACTGCTGCTCTCATGATTCGTGTTGTTTTCGTCTGTTTCATGGTACGAACATAGTACAGGGTTTTGACAATTTGTGTCAGTGCTTGTTTTCACGTTGCCGACTGAGGTAATTGAGGTGCGCCATGACGAGGCGGATTTCACCAAAACTGTATCCTTCTCCAAGACTGTTTTTAATGGGCGTAAGGGCATCTCCGCCATGCTGCTCAATGGCCTTACGGAGGGTATTTAAGCGGGCCGGGTCGGAGATAAGCTGACTGATGTTCAATTGGCCTGTTCCCACATAATAAGCCAGGTGCCCTTCAATGGTGCTGGCGGCCAGTTGTCGCAGTTGGGCAATTTCCTCCAGCGGATGCCCGAGGCTGAACAACTCGAAGGTTTTCTGCTTGGTGTCAGTTTCGGATTCACGCGGCTGCCTGCGTTCGCGTTTGGGAGCCTTCAGGTGAATCCTAGATTTTAATTGATGTTCCGTACAGTAATCGGCTACTACCTGCCAGAAGCGCTTGCCGTATTTTTCAATCTTGATGTCACCGAAGCCGGAGATCTTCCTGAACTCTTCTTTATTGTGAGGCAGGTAGGTAGCCAGCTCCAGCAGGGTGGCATCCGACAAAACAATGTAGGCCGGAACATTTTCTTCTTCGGCAATTTCCCTGCGCAGTGCTTTCAGCTGGCGGAACAGTTCCTGTTCATACGCCTCATGCCCTTCCTGCACGACCGGTGCTGACGGCACATAGGCGTGTACTTTCGGGAGCATCAGTTTTTCTTCCCCCGACAGCAGGCGTGCACTGCTTTGCGTGAGCTTCAGCACGGGGTAGGCGCCATCCGTTTTTGCGAGGTATCCGCGTGTAATCATTTCGCGGATGATGCGGCTCCATATTTCTTTCGGAAGGTCAGCGCCCACACCAAAAGTTTTCAAGGTCTTGTGCTCTTCACGGATTTTTGCCGCCTGCGATCCGCGCAGGAAATCAATAACGTATCCCACTCCAAAACCTTCGTTCAGCCGCGTTACGGCCGAAAGAATTTTCTGGGCAGGGATGGTTTCATCGGTCAGCTCTACGGGCGACTGGCAAACATCGCAGTTGCCGCAGGAATCAGCGGCAGGCTCATCGAAATAGTTGAGTAAATATTTTCTGCGGCAGATGGTCAGCTCTCCGTAACGTCCCATCTGGTCGAGCTTCTTCAGCATGATCTCCGTCTGCCCCGGATTGTCATCAATCTGTACGAACCGTTTCAGTTTAACCACATCCCCAGCGGAATAAAACAGCAACGCCTCGCTGGGCAAACCGTCTCTTCCCGCACGACCGGTTTCCTGATAGTAGCTTTCAATATTCTTCGGCAAGTCCATGTGTACGACAAAGCGTACATTCGATTTGTCGATGCCCATGCCGAAGGCAATGGTGGCCACCATGATTTTCACCTCATCGCGCTGAAAGAGTTCCTGGTTTTTTGCACGCACCTCCTTTTCCATGCCGGCATGGTAGGGCAACGCCCGGTAGCCCTCCTTCACCAGGTCATCGGCCAGTTTTTCGGTGGAGGCACGCGACAAACAATAGATAATGCCCGAATCGTCCTTTCGCTGTTCCAGAAAGGCCAGCAGCTTCTCAAAACTTCTGCGCTTGCTTTCTACCGCATAGCGGATGTTGGGGCGGTTGAAACTGGAGATAAACGTAGCCGGATTTTTCAGTTCCAGTTTATCGATAATGTCTTTGCGTGTCAGCTGGTCGGCTGTGGCCGTGAGGGCAATGACAGGCACCTGCGGCATGGCGTGTTTGAGTTGTGCCAGCGTGAGGTATTCCGGCCGGAAGTCGTGCCCCCAGTGCGAGATGCAATGCGCTTCGTCAATAGCAAAAAGACTGATGTTGAATGCCGTTATATTTTTGATGAACGCGCTTTCCGGTGCCAGGTACAGAAGCTTTAACTCACCCGATGCTGCCTGCGACAGAATATCCTGCTGCGTGGCATAATCCTGTGTGGAGTTCAGGTAGGCCGCTGCAATGCCGTTCAGGCGCAGTGCATCCACCTGGTCTTTCATCAGCGCAATCAGCGGGGAGATAACCACGGTCAGGCCACCGAACAGCAGCGCAGGAATCTGGTAACAAATGGATTTCCCTCCGCCCGTGGGCATGAGTACAAACGTATCGCGGCCGCTCAGCACCGATTCAATGATTTCCTGCTGGTAGAGCCGGAAGGAGGAAAAACCAAACCGGTTGCGAAGTAATTCGAGTGGCGTTGATTCCATGGTTAACCGGGCTGTCATCGTTCAGTCAATTATCGCAGATTTCCTTTAAACATATTCATCTCCATCCGCACCCTGCGGCCCACACCCAGCGTAGTGGCGCGCACCAGCTTCTCCGCCCCGTGCTTGTGCTTGATGGTATCGATGGCCTCGTACAGGCGGATGCCCTCAGCCGTATCATCAAACAGGCTGATCTGGTGGCTGCCGTGCACCAGTCCGCTGAGGCGCACACCCACCAGGCGGATCAGCATCCTGCGGTTGTAGAGTTTGTCGAAGAGTTGGGTCACCGTGCGCAGCAGCACGTGGTCAGACGCGGTGTAGGGTATCTGCACTTGTTTGGTCTCCGTGTCGAAATTGGCGTAGCGTATTTTCACCGTCACACACGAGGTGAGCTTCTTCTGCTCGCGCAGCTGAAAGGCCACCTTCTCCACCATGGCAATCAGAATGGACTTCAGCCGCTTCACGTCAATCGTGTCGTCTTCAAAGGTGCTCTCCGTAGATATCGACTTTTGTTCGCTGTACGGCACTACGGGGGATTCGTCAATGCCGCGGGCCTTGTTCCACAGCGCCACCCCGTTTTTTCCGAAGGCGCTCACCAGAAACTTCAGCGGCATCTCGCGCAGCGTGGCTACCGTGCGAACTCCCATATCATACAAGAAGGCCGAAGTCTGCTTGCCGACCATCGGAATTTTCTCCACCGCCAGGGGCGCCAGAAAATCTTTTTCCATGCCGGCCGGAATCTGCTTCTCCGCATTCGGCTTAAACTCATTCGTAGTCACCTTCGACACCAGCTTGTTTACCGACATGCCCAGCGAGATGGGCAGGCCGCTCTCGCGGATGATTTTTTTGCGCAGTTCGCACGCCCACGTAAACGCCCCTACAAACTTGTCCATGCCGCTGGCATCGATGTAAAACTCATCGATAGACGATTTCTCAAACAGGGGTGATGAGTCGGCAATGATGTCCGTCACTTCATGCGAGTGTTTGCTGTACGCCTCCATATCACCCGAGATCACCAGTGCATCGGGGCACAATTGCATGGCCAGGTACATGGGCATGGCCGAGTGCACCCCAAACCTGCGCGCCTCGTAGCTGCAGGCCGCCACCACGCCCCTGCGGCTCTGCCCGCCAATAATCAGGGGTTTGCCCAGCAGGCGCGGGTCGCGCTTGCACTCCACCGCCACAAAAAAGGCGTCTAAATCCAGATGTATGATGTTCCTGTCCACAGTGCGATATTAACTAAAAATATTAGTATTAAGTTTTTAAAGTAAACTAAAATTTTTAGTTTTGTGATGTGCTTGCCATAGCGCGCTGGAATTGTGGGTAGCCCGGATTTTTTCGGGATACCTTCACATTCCTTTTGCAGTAACTCACCATAGTTAAGGTGCCAACACCATGATCGTCAACAAAAACCTCAAACACCTGCGCCTTCATGTTGAACTCACCCAGAAGCAGTTCGCAGAAAAACTGGGCCTGAAGCAATCTGTTATCGGGGCGTATGAAGAAGAGCGCGCCACACCGCCATTAGCAGTATTGCTGGATGTTTGCCAGCGCTATAAAATCAGCATGGATGTGCTCACGCGTAAAGACCTCAGCCAGCTTCCGGAAAAGGAATGGAAATCATCCGCTTCCGAAAAGGAAGTGCTGGCCATCACTGTAGATGCTTCCGGAAAAGAAAATGTAGAATTCGTCACACAAAAAGCATCAGCCGGCTACTTGGCCGGCTACCAGGATCCGGAGTTTATTGCCGACCTTCCCAAAATCAACTTTCCGGCTCTGCCGAAAAACAAAACCATCCGCGCCTTCGAAATCCAGGGCGACTCCATGCTGCCCGTGCAACCCGGTTCCATTTTGTTCGGAGAATATGTCGAGCGTGTTGAAGAGATAAAGAACAGTAAGCCTTATGTGCTCATCACCACGCAGGAAGGCATTGTCTTTAAGCGGGTGTTCCGGTTTGATGATGATGCTGAAAAACTTCTGCTCGTCTCAGACAACCGGCAGTACACGCCTTACGCCATTGCCACAACAGATGTGCTTGAAATCTGGAGCGTGCGCGGTTACTATTCTTCTAAACTTCCGGAAGCGGAGAGTCCGTCATCGCTCACTGATCAGCTCGCCCTGCAGGTATTGCAACTTCAACGGCAGCTTCAGTCAAAGTCGAAGTAATTTCAGTTTACGTATTTAGCGGCAATCGTAACAGTTAACCATCATTTCGAACGAAGTGAGAAATCCCCATTTGCCGTGTTGATTTGTTCCACTCCCTGCACTCCTTCCCGAAGGGGACATTAAAAGTGTTTTTTTAATACGCTAAAAGTATCCGGATAAACGCCATCTCAAGTCCACAGCACATCCCGCTCCGGGTTTTTTGTATTTTTCGGCTTTACCAGATTTATGATTGCCGTCATCCAGCGTGTTTCTTCGTGCTCCGTCACCATCGACCAGGTGGTCAAGTCATCCATTCAAAAAGGGCTGCTGGTGTTGCTGGGCATTGAAGATGCCGACACTGCCGAAGACATCGAATGGCTCGCCACCAAAATCGTTAACCTGCGCATTTTCAACGATGCCGATGGGGTGATGAACGTGAGTGTAAAAGACGATGGCGGAGATATCCTGGTGGTCAGTCAGTTCACGCTGCATGCG
>JALOMI010000341.1 GCA_025455465.1 Cyclobacteriaceae bacterium
GAGATGCTTGTCGACTGGAAAATTACGAAAAAAGGCGACAGCGGGATTTATCTCAGGGGTTCGCCACAGATTCAGATATGGGATACTTCCAGAACGGAAGTGGGTGCCCAGGTTGGCTCGGGGGGCCTTTATAACAATCAGAAGAATATTTCGAAACCGCTTGTTGTAGCTGATAATCCTGTTGGTGAATGGAACGCGATAGTGATTGAATGCCGGGGCGATGAAATTAGGGTTTGGGTTAACGGTGACCTGGTAAACCATGGAACGCAAGCCACGGCATCGCGCGGCCAGATTGCGGTTCAGGCTGAAGGCTCGGAAGTAGAGTTTCGAAGACTGCAATTGATCCAATTATAATTTGAAATTGTTGATTTTTGATTTATGATTTTTGATTTCTGAACCATTAAGTATGAATAGTAAAGAACTTGAAAACAGATTGATTAATTTTTCAATTGACGTAGTTAATTTGATTAAATCCTTACTTGAGGATAGGGTAACAAAATACCTAAGCGGTCAATTACTTCGTTCGGCAATTTCGCCCGCATTAAATTATGGAGAAGCCCAAGGTGCCGAATCAACAAAAGACTTTGTTCATAAGCTAGGTGTCGTTTTAAAAGAACTTCGTGAGTCTCTAAATTGTTTGAAAATTCTTGTGGGCACAAATTATATTAGAACTGATAGCAAGGTGCTTGCTGAGTGTAATGAATTGGTTTCTATTTTTGTGAAGTCAGTCGAAACAAATAAGAAAAAGATAAGTGGAGTTAATGGAGATTGATTGGTCAGCAGCGTGAAAATCACAAATCAAAAATCATTATTCACCAATTAAAAATCAGTTTATATCCTAAGTTTGATTAATTATTTGTATGAAGTTAACTGCCCGAAATACCCACCGCGACATTGCTTATTTCTACCTGGGACTGATCATCGCTTTTTCTTTTTCCGGTATCTTTCTGAACCACCGCCAGGACTGGCATCCGAGACGTTACAAAGCAGATATACGAGAGATCACAGTAGCTCCTGTTCATAAGGATTCTGTTAATGATGCATTCATTGAGGCCTTTACCAAAACACAGGGTATCAGCGACAACCTGAGGCGCTTTATGGTCAATGGAAATATCCTTCGCATCTCATACGTTAATCACGATGCCGATGTTGACCTGACTACGGGACAGGGTACGATCGTTCACTATAAGATTACACCGATACTGGGTCAGATGACAATTTTGCATGTGGATACCAGCAAGTCGTGGATTTATTATTCGGATGTCTTTGGCGTAGCTATGCTGACTATTGCCATCACCGGTATGTTCATTGTTAAGGGTGAGCATAGTTTCATGAGACGCGGCTGGAAGCTGGCGCTGGCCGGTATCATTTTCCCGCTGATCTTTTTATTCCTCCTCAGCTGAAAGCATGATTCTGGAACACGCAGCCATCTGGACTCGTCAGCTGGAAACCCTGAAGGAGTTTTATGTGACGTATTTCAATGGCGTTGCGAATAACAAATACATCAATCCGGCCAAGGGATTTGAAAGCTATTTCATTTCGTTTAGCACGGGGGCACGGCTGGAGCTGATGCAACGCGCGGCTATTCCTGAAAATAATAACGATACAGTAAATGTACAGCACCTGGGCCTGATACACCTTGCCTTCGGGGTTAACAGCATGGCCGAAGTTGATGAGAAGGCTGAACAATTGCGTGCGGCCGGCTTCCCTATTCTGAGCGGACCGCGAAAAACCGGTGACGGTTATTATGAATTTGAAACCCTTGATCCGGATAACAACCGGCTGGAAGTCTCTACGCGCTGGGTGGACTGAGCTTACTTCTTTTTCTTTTCTTCAATGTTGAATTCCTTCATCAGCTCAAGTCCATAGTTGCGGATAACATCGATGATTTCAACTGAACGTTTTCCGCGAGGTGTTATGGAGTATTCTACTTTCGGTGGCACGACAGGATAAACCTTGCGCAGGATAAATCCTTCTTCCTCCAGCTCACGCAACTGGGTAGTCAGCATTTTGTGGGTGATATGAGGGATGTCTTTTTTAAGTTCACTATACCGCATTACACGGTCGCGAAGACGCCACAGTATCGGCATCTTCCAGGTTCCTCCAATCCGGTCCATGGCGAACTCTACCGGATTATAGTACACTTTGTTATGGTAAATGAAATCAGGCATTTGGAATAGTGATTGAGCCTCTTGGTGTGCAAATATCCCTTTAATTCTGCCGGAATTCCAAAACTTTCCAAAAAGTGTGTATTGCTCTTAAAAGTAGGTATATGTCCTGGCATAGGATATCCCTGCACTTTTGTTTCATGAAAACAAACGACACAGCAATCATGAATGACGTAATTGAAAAACAAAGCTATGTGCACTTCCACGGGGCACCCTCCAAAGGAAAGATTTTAATGGTGGCCAGTTCACCATCGGTTTCTAAACAAACCGGTTGGCCGATTGGCTTCTGGGCTGCAGAATTAACTCACCCTCTTCGTGTATTTCAGGAAGCCGGTTATGAGATAGAACTGGTATCCACAGAAGGAGGCAAGCTGGAGATGGATGGTTACTCCAATCCCGGAGATGCCAGCGGTTACTCGGCTCATGATGTTATTTCTCTCGGTT
>JALOMI010000342.1 GCA_025455465.1 Cyclobacteriaceae bacterium
GATCACAAACAGGGGCTTTGCCTGGCCGCCAATATTCAGCCCTCTGCGCTGCCCAATGGTATAAAAGTGCGCACCATTATGTTCACCGATTACCTGGCCGAGTTCCGGCCGGTAGGAAAAAGACCTGGTTAGCTGCGCAAGATCCTGCAGCGATTCGCCATTGCTGTACACCGATGCATCGGCCGGTATAACAATGGCCTTTCCTTTTTTCGGTTGCAGGCGTTGCTGCAGGAAATCGGGCAGGTGTACTTTGCCCACAAAGCACAGTCCCTGTGAATCTTTTTTATTCGCGGTAGCCAAGCCTGCCTTGCGTGCGATCTCACGCACTTCGGGTTTCAGCAATTCACCCACCGGAAATAAGGCTTTCGACAATTGTTCCTGCGTGAGTTGGCAGAGAAAATAGCTTTGGTCTTTATTCGGGTCTTTGCCGGCCAGCAGGCGATAGATTTTCTTTCCGTTGATTTCTGTCTCTTCTCTTCGCGCGTAATGACCGGTAGCCACATAATCCGCGCCCAGCTTCAAAGCCGCCTTCAGAAAAATATCAAACTTGATCTCACGGTTGCAGAGCACATCCGGGTTGGGTGTTCGCCCGGCCTGGTATTCGGCAAACATGTAGTCAACAATGCGTTCTTTGTATTCGTTGCTCAGGTCAATGGCCTGAAACGGTATGCCCAGGTGCTGCGCCACAATCATGGCATCGTTGCTGTCGTCCAGCCAGGGGCATTCCTTGCTGATGGTTACCGAGTCGTCATGCCAGTTCTTCATGAACATACCGATCACCTCATATCCCTGCTCCTGTAATAAGTAAGCAGCTACGCTGGAATCAACTCCTCCTGATAATCCGACTACAACTCTTTTTTTCATGATGTTTTAAGCTGCAAGCAGTCATTAGCTTGTGGCTTGAAGCTTGTAGCTTGAGGCTAATGGCTGTTGATCAAATAATTCACTGTTTCATTAAACCGTTCCTGCTGTTCGATGTAGTAAGCACCTGTGCCCGGTCCGGAAAATCCGGTATGGATGTGCTTCACCTTGCCGTCTTTGCCCACAAAGATAGTCGTTGGAAAGCCGATCACCTTATTCAGTGCCGGTAGCGTTTCACTTGCATTCGTATTCGTGCCGGCAATCAGCACGGTATAGGGTACGTTCAGTTTCTCCTTCATCTTCTTCACCCGTCCGCTGGCATAATCAAAGTCAGCTTTTTGTTCGTAGGCCAGTCCGATGATCTCCACACCGCGGTCTTTATTCTTCGGATACCATTCCGACAGAAACCGTGTTTCATCCATGCAGTTCGGGCACCAGCTGCCCATGATCTGCAGCACCACGACTTTGTTGTTGAAGCGCTCATCGTTCAGCGAAACCGGCTGGCCTTCCGCATCGGGGAAGGTAAACTCCAGCTTGTCGTAGCCTTCTTTCATGAAGGTGAGCGATTCGGAGGATGGCGGCTGGGCAGCATCGTTTTTAATGCCTTGCCATTTCCGATTGCGTGACCGGCCCAGCCAGTGTATTCCGTTCAGCGTGTCTCCTGATTTTACGGCATTGAACAGAAACAAGTGGTTACCGTCAAAGCTGCTCAGCCACAACGTGTCGTTCACCACGTTTCCTTCGAGGTAACGGTAATCCCCGGTAGGGGTGAGGAAGGTTCCTTCAACATAATTTCCTTGCTGAGTGATGATACCTAGGGCATCAACCGTATTGTTTTCATTGAAAAACTGCACGGCATATTTGCCCGAGAAGTCTGGAACGCTGGCGGTGTAATCCACCGGCACAAATCGGTACTGAGTGTCATGCCTGGCATGGAACGGCAGCCGGTAGTCATCTGCGTAGTTGATGACAAACTCGCCTTGAAGTTCATCACCGGTAATTTTTGCTTTGAAGGTCGCATCAAAAATATGGACGGTCATGGAAACGGAATCATTCTTGATCTGCACGTCATCGAGCACCAGCTCTTCACCGGCATTTTTAATGCGGGCAACATACCGGCCGGCTTTTTCTTCTACCGTGAAGTTGAACGGCAGTTCCATGCCCTGAATCTCAATGACACCACGCCAGGTGCCGGTTTTTAACCGTTCCGTATCGGGCTGACAGCTGGAAATCAATAACAGAAGAAGTACAAAAATGGATAATTGACATATCGGCCGCATATTTTTATGAAGTAAACCCCAACAACGATGCAAATAAAAGAAATGTTCAATGGAATGAAGGTATTGGAACTGGCCTCCGTGCTGGCCGGCCCTGCCGTGGGGCAGTTCTTTGCTGAACTGGGTGCCGAGGTGATCAAGGTGGAAAACCCGAATAACGGTGGGGATGTTACACGCTCCTGGAAAATTCCCGGTGAACAAACAGACGACCGCCCGGCCTATTTCTGCTCGGTGAACTGGGGAAAGAAATCAGTAGCAGCGGATCTCTCCGACCCGAAAGGACAACAACTCGTGCATGCCCTGGTACGCCAGGCCGATGTGGTGCTGGCCAGTTACAAACCCGGAGACGCAGAGAAGCTGGGTGTTGCCTATGAACAGTTGAAAGCGATTAATCCGGGCATTATTTACGGACAGATCACCGGGTATGGTTCGGACAATCAACGTGTAGGCTATGATGCCGTCATCCAGGCGGA
>JALOMI010000014.1 GCA_025455465.1 Cyclobacteriaceae bacterium
ACCCGTGCCCGTTTACCCTGGCTGCTCATCGGTATTGCCGGTGGATTGATGAACGCCAAGTTCATGGGCCTCTTCGAAGAAGAGCTGGCCCGCATTACTGCCATCGCATTCTTCACACCGTTAATACAGGCAACTGGTGGAAACGTTGGTATCCAATCATCATCTGTGATCGTTCAGAGTCTGGCAAACCCTGGCTATGTCAACGAGGGCTTTGGGGCGCGTATTACGAAAGTATTTATGGTGGCAATCCTCAACGGGCTGTTTTTATCACTTCTTGTTTTTGGAGCCAACGAATTGCTTTTTAATGAGTCCAGGCTTTCGATTGTCGTTTCGGTGGCCTTGTTCAGCGTGGTGGTTTTTGCTTCGTTTATCGGCACCATTACTCCATTGTTGCTGGATAAGTTCGGTTTTAACCCGGCCCTGGCCTCAGGTCCTTTCATCACAACAACCAACGACCTGCTGGGCCTCACCCTTTACTTCTTCACGGTTCACCTGATGATCTGATTCTTGCAGGTCATCACAGACGGTAGATGTAAGTTTTCTGAACAGATACTATTTCTTACCTCGGTTTTTAACCTATTCGATCCATCTTTCAATTCGTTGAATTCCTTTCCTATACTGTATCACAAGGTTAGCAGTGAATCGACTGGTTAAACCAACAGGTGTAATAAATTATGATTGCCTGCAGAATGGGTAACGTTCAATACCCCCGGAATTTCATCAAGTTTGTGATGCTTTAATCTAAACCGGAGATTGGATGGGATGATTTCTACGAATAAAATTAAACGTCTGCAGGATACTCTTAACACCGTTGTCGAAAAGCCGCTGCTAACGTCAACCATTGTTTTGATCGCTGTTTCATTGGTGGTGCTCAGCCTGAGTTTGCCATATTACCTCAGTGATTTTGATAACTTCTGGTCGCAGATTCTGGCCGAAGCGCACGGCATGATTTTCGACATCGCAGTCATCGGTATTCTGATCTTCTGGCTCAATGAAAACGGACAAACACGCCAGCGCATCCGGTTTTATCGGGATGAAATTGATGATTTCAGGCTGTGGGAATCCGATGAAGCAGCTTTTCGTACGGTAGGAAATATTAAGCGGTTAAACAGAAATAAAATATTTGAAGTCAACCTGGTGAATTGCTTTCTGGCACGCACCAACCTGAACTATGTTAACCTCACGGCATCCAATCTGAATTCGGCTAATGTTTCACAATCTACAATGGTGGAAGCAACGCTGATGAATACCCGAATGAACCAGACGAATTTTGAAAACTCCAACCTGAATCAAGCCAACCTGAAAGGGTCATTTGCAAGCGGTGCCAACTTCAGGGATGCTTTTCTGATCAAAACAAATTTTGAAAACGCATTTCTTATCAAAGCGAATTTCCGCAATGCTTACCTGATGGAAGCGAACCTGAAAAACAGTTACCTGATGGGTGCTGATTTCGAAAATGCCAGTTTGTATAAAGCCGACTTTCGCGGAGCCAAAGGGTTGTCGATTGAACAGCTGGCCAAGTCAAAGACACTCTACCTGGCACGCTTTGATGATGAACTGCTGGAGCAGATTAAAACCGAACTACCTGAACTGGTCGGCACGTAATGATTTGGTGTGAATAGCTTATTAAGCTACCTTTGTATTACCAATTAAACAACGGACTTCCTGACGAAGCCCGTTGTTTCTTTTTTATTCCTAACGAAGCGAACTGTTTTTGTCTATGAGCAAGAAGATATCCTACTACACGCGTGAAGGTTTGGAGAAGCTGAAAAATGAGCTGTCCGAATTGAAGACAAAAGGGCGTGCCGATATTGCCCGCCAGATTGCTGAAGCGCGCGACAAGGGCGACCTGAGTGAAAATGCGGAATACGATGCCGCCAAGGATGCGCAAGGCCATCTTGAAGCCAAGATTGCCCAGTTGGAAGACCTGATGGCCAACGCACGCTTGCTGGATGAAGCTAATGTGGATACTTCCAAGGTATCGATCTTGTCAAAAGTTACGATCAGGAATAAAAAAAATGGGGCATCATTCACGTATACCCTGGTTAGCGAGGAGGAAGCTGATCTGAAGACGTTCAAGTTGTCAACCATGTCGCCCATCGGTAAAGGCTTGCTCGGTAAGAAGGTAGGAGATTCTGCCACAATCAAGACCCCGGCCGGTGAAGTTGAATTCGAAATCACGAACATTACTATTTAAAAGTTATGCCGTCCATTTTCACACGTATCATCAACCGTGAAATACCGGGTTACATTGTTGCTGAAGACGAACGTTACATTGCTTTTCTGGATATTATGCCGCTGACATTGGGGCATACACTCGTGGTACCCAAACAGGAGGTGGATTTTATTTTTGATCTGGATGATGATACATTGGCCGGTCTGCATGTATTTGCCAAACGCGTTGCTCATGCGGTGAAGAAGGCGGTGCCGTGCAGACGAATTGGTGTGGCGGTTATCGGTCTGGAAGTACCGCACGTACATGTCCACCTGGTGCCCATGAACACCATGGACGACTTGAATTTTACGCGCCCGAAACTACGTCCGGAGAAAGAAACGCTGGCACAAATTGCCACCGACATCAAGGCTGCCTTCTAATCAAGGAAATCAATATCCACATTAAGCGGATAGCGCATCAGATAACTTAGCGCTTCGCGTATAGTAAGGTCTTCAAAAAGCACGCGATGCAGTGTATTGGTAATTGGCGCCCGCAGCTTATAATGATCAGTACATTTTTTTATGATGCGGATGGTGTTCACACCTTCGGCTACTTCGTCCATCCCAGCAAGAATTTCCCGCAAGGTTTGTCCCTGTGCCAGTTTATACCCCACCTGGAAATTCCGGCTCAGTGTGCTGTTGCTGGTGGTTACCAGGTCTCCAATTCCGGCCACACCTAAAAAGGCTTTTACATTGCCGCCCAGCGCACGGCCTACGTGAATCATTTCGACCACACCACGGCTGATCAGCAGTCCGCGGGCATTCTCGCCATACCCCATTCCGCTAAGTGCACCGGAGGCAATGGCAAAAATATTCTTAAGTACTCCGGCCAGTTCAACACCGATCAGGTCGTTGTTGCCGTAAACCTGGAAGTTTTCACTTCGGAGCATTTTGATGCCTACGGAGATCACTTCATTGAAGTGGCTCGCAATCACTGTGGCCGCAGGGTGTTGTGCTGCCAGTTCTTTCGACAGGTTAGGGCCTGCCAGGCAACCTACGCGCACAACAACACTTTCCTCACGGATCACTTCGCTCATCGTTCTTACCTGTTCACGGCTGAGTTTGTTTACGGATTCAATCGATTCACCCGGAGGGAGTTTGATATCCAAACCCTTGGTGCCGTGGATCAGCATGTGGTAAGGATGCAGGTGCGGAGAAAGTTGCTGCATCATGGAGCGGAAGTGGGAGGAGGGCACGATGGGAAAGATCACCTCACAGTGCCGGGCCACTTCTTCAAGGCTGGTTACCGGTGTGATGTTTGGATGCATCGCATGACCACGATTTTCACGCTGCTCAAGAATGTGTCTGGCTATTTGCTCGCTTCTGACATAGAACAATACCTGACGCTCCCGGGCCAGCATGTTGGCGATAGCGCTTCCGAAATTTCCGGCTCCGATAACACCTATGGGCTGATCAGATAAATTTCTCGAGCTCATAGCCCACCAGGCGGTTATGATAATAGTACAGCAGGTTCAGATCCTGTGTGATGATATGGCCTTCTTTATTTTTCAGCAGCGGGCGCTTCAGGTGGAAAATGCCCACATTGTCCAGCCCGTGTTTGATGACTTCATCAATCTTGCCTTTCAAGTGTGTGGCATGGTTGGCCTTGCCTTCTTCCTTCAGTTGGTAGATCTGCTTGCGCACCCGCTTGCAGGTTTTGCGGAATTCAGCATAGTCAATGACCAGCTCTTCTTCGGGCAAGCGCAGTAAGCCAAAGAGATCCAGTTTCGGATGTTTCTTCTGCCACAGTTCAAAAGCAACAAAAGCCACCAGGTGGCTGGCAAAGATGCGGTTAATGCGATGGTATTCTTCCACGATGCGCAGGCTGAGCATGCGGGTATATTCATTTTCGCGCTGGGTATCAATCGTTACCTGATTACCTGCCAGAAAGTAATCACGGGTGTTGATCACACGGCCGTGTGCATCAAGGCTGTTGCCTTCATCATCCACATAATTCCCTAATACGTCCATGCAGCGTCCGATGGATACGGAGATATTCGAGCCTTTGGTGAAGAACTTAAAAAGAAATTTCAGCATGCCCAGGCTGCCGTGCGTATCTTCTTCCGGCAGATAGCGGTCCTGACCTTTTGATGACAGGTAATCATCAATAAGTTCAGGTGCTTCCAATACGAAGTGATAATTCAGTGTTACCGGTACGATAAAAATCTTTCTAACTTCCTGATCAGGTGCTGCGTTCAGGTAAAGATTGCGCTGGGCTTCGATACCGGAAGAGAGCAAACCTAGTTTCAGTGTCTTTTCAATCATACCAGAGCGCGAGCGTGTGCCACCGGGGAAAAACAAACTGTGCGCACCGCGTTGTAAAGCGATGTTGGAATAGGTTTTCAGTGTTTCGAGGTAGGGAATGTTCTTTTTACGCCTGTCCACTTTATAGGCACCCAAGCTATTCATGAAGTAGGCGAATATCTTAATGTTAAACAGGTTGAGACCTGCACCGTAAATAAAAGCCGGCAAACCAAGTGCATGAATTACCCAACCGATGAGGATGGAGTCCAGGTTGCTGAAGTGGGTGGGAACCATTACAATTGTTCCCTTTCGGGTAAGGTTGCGCAGTTGCTTTACTTTTCCCACAATCTGAATCTTATCGCGAAGTGTATATTGATTGCGAAAAAAACCACCGAATTTTTTGATGCGCGAGGCGTTCAGCAAGCGGCTGAACCAAAAAGTGATCATCTCCCGGGCAAAGCGGTAGGAGCTGGGTTTGAAATTACCGGCAATCTCATGGGCATACCGGTTCACAATGCGGCTGAGCAGGGCTTCTTCCCTTTGCAGATTATCCTCTGCCGGTTTGTTGGTGATTTCAATAAGCTGTTGCTTGATGTCGGCCCAAAACAGAGCTTCATCCTCCGGATCGACACGCCAGCGATTACGCTTCATGCGCTGTTGTTCCCGGTAAACGGTTGCTTCGAGCTCATCGATCAGTTCCTTCCGGGTGGGACGTATCGACTTGATCCGCTCAAACGATTTCTGAGCAACATCTTCAAGAAATTCTTTCCGGTTTTTACTGAGCTGATATACCGGCCACTCCGGAATGCCTTCCAGCACCGGTTTGTATTTTTTATTCTTATTTTTCTTTTCGAGTACTTCCACGATACTAAATTACTACAATTAGAAGCAGTTGTATTTCCGTCCTTCCAAATTTAAAGTGCCTGAAGGGCAACCTGAAGATCACGCTCCATGTCGTCAAAGCGCGTCATGGCCTGCGAAATAAAAGATTCATTGACTACCTGCCTCAATTCTTCTTCAGCGGCCAGGTCGTACTGATTAATCTTAAAGGTTTGCTCCAGTAATCCTTTTTCCAGTTTGATCAGGTAACGGTTATTCCAGCTAAAGAGCGTGATTTTACATTGCGGATGGGCAATTTCACCGATTACGCGCATAACGATTTTGGGGAAAGTCTGTTAATAATTATGAATTGCGGTATTTTGGGCAGCAAGAGAATAAATTTTCTCCGTAATCGTTTAATAAGACATAATTTTTTCCATCCGGGATGTGGTTTTATATTGTATCCGTAAAAAAGGTATCAGCATGAGTTCAGGTGAACGTTGGAGGAGTGGGGCAATTGGAGGAATTCTGATTGCATTCATGCTTATGTTTTTCGCACATACCGGTGAGGCAACACACCTTCGGGCCGGACAAATCGTTGCTGAGCGCGTCTCCAATTCCTGCTTCAATTTTACCTTTCGAATAACCATTACCGTCTACACAGACCTGAGTTCTCCGGTTCTTTTTGGCGGTGAAATGGATTACCTCGATTTTGGAGACGGCACCAGGCCTGTATTGGTGCCTGAAACCCCCAACACCATCGACCCTTCTCTGGGACCGGGCATTGGCGTTGCCTCGTATACTGTTGAATATACTTATTCTGCACCTGGGCGTTATCGCATCAGCTACATTGAACCCAACCGAAATCCGGGTGTGCTGAATATGGATAATTCCGTTTCAACCACCTTCTACATCGAAACGGAGATTAATATTGACCCATTCTTCTGCAACAGAAATTCACCCAAACTGCTGATTCCGCCAATTGACCGTGGATGCACTGGCGTGGCCTTCTTTCACAACCCCGGAGCGTTTGATTCTGATGGTGACAGCCTCTCCTACGAAATGGTAATCCCTTTCCGTGACCGCAATACAACCGTAACCAACTATCGCGATCCAAACAATGCGGGATTTTACAATAACTTCCCGCAAGGCAATGAAGAGGGCACCGGGCCGCCAACATTTTCGATCAATCCCATCGATGGAACCATCACCTGGGATGCTCCCGGAAGACAAGGACAATATAATATCGCATTTATAGTTGTTGAGTGGCGCAAGGTTAACGGACAATGGTTTCGCCTCGGTTTTGTCAGGCGCGACATGCAGATCATTATTGAGGACTGCGACAACAAGCGTCCCGACTTAATTGTGCCGGAAGATGTTTGTGTGGTGGCGGGCACAACATTAACAGCAACCATATTTGGAATCGATCCGGAGAACCATCCGGTCAAGATCGAGGCGTTTTCCGAGATATTTAACTTCCCACCGGCCTTGTCACCGGCATCATTCAGTCCGGTGCCAGGACCGGATGAATTTCAGCCGTCCAACCCACCGGCACAGCTGCAATTCACCTGGAATACCCAGTGTTTTCATGTGCAGGAATTATCCTATCAGGTAGTCTTTAAGATTACGGATAATCCCCCTCGGGGTCCCAAGCTGGTTACGTTCAAAACGTGGCGAATCAGGGTTATAGCACCGCCACCGGTATGGCAAAATGCTACCATTGATTTCACTAACCGCTCCTCGCAATTGCAGTGGCAGGATTATGCTTGCCGGCAGCAGGCCAGTGCCATACAAATATGGAGGCGTGTAGACAGTGTTAATTTCACACCGGACAGTTGTCAGACCGGAATTCCATCATCACTCGGCTATTCATTGGTGGGGTCTGTTCCTGCCAATCAAACCCAGTTTACCAACACTGGCCTGGCACCGGGAGCCAAATATTGTTACCGGCTGGTAGCTGTGTTTCCGCAACCCGGGGGCGGTGAGAGCTATGTTTCACAAGAGATATGCCTGCCGGTCATCAAAGCCGATGCCCCGGTGATCACGCACGTAACTATCGATCGTTCCTCACCTTCCAACGGTCAGACACGCGTAAGCTGGCGCTCGCCCTTTGAAGCGGATCCATCACAGTTTCCGAAGAATGATTATGGTTATGATTACCTGGTGGAGCGAGCTGAGGGCTTTACCGGAACGAACTATGTTGCCATCCATCCAGGAACATTACCGGGGGATACCACCATTCTGGATGCGGGCATGGACACAGAAAACAGAATCTTTAATTATCGGGTAAAGGTTTTTGCCAAAGATCAGTCCGATGCATTTGATCAGGCAGCTCCGGCATCGTCAGTCAGACTTGAATTAGTTCCCGCATCCGGACAAATGGAATTGCGCTGGAGCGCGGCTGTGCCCTGGTCTAATGTGGTGCAGGATTTTCCTGAACATGTGATTTTCCGCGGCCCGGAAGGCGCCAATGAAAGTCAAATGCAGTTCTTGACAAATGTAAATGTCTTCGATAACGGCCTTTTTTATATCGACACCGGTCTTGATGACAATACGGTCTATTGTTACCGGGTAATGACCCGGGGCAGCTATGGCAATCCGCTGATTGATCGGCCACAGGAAAACTTCTCGCAGATTATCTGTGCTCAGCCTAAGGATGATGTTGCCCCCTGCCAGCCGGTGTTAACCGTTCAACTGACAAACTGCGAAGAGTTTATAGAGAATTCGGCCTGTAACTTCAATACATTCCAGAATACACTCACCTGGAACCGCCCGTCTGATGCGGAGTGCCGCGCAGACACCCGGAGTTATAACATTTATGCTGCAAACACGGTGGGAGGCGAGTTTACTCTCCTCGCCAGCGGGGTGCGCGATACCTTCTTTATCGATAACAACCTGGTTTCCTTTGCGCGTTGTTACCGCATCACGGCTGTTGACCGATCGGGTAATGAAAGTGAACCGAGTGAATCGGTATGCAATGACAATTGCCCGTATTACGAATTGCCCAACATCTTTACACCGAACGGTGACGGTTATAATGATTTGTTCAGTGCATTCAACGTCCGTGATTACATCAATTGCGGAAACGGGGAGGAGGGCTGTCAGATACCGGATAATCTGAAAGGGCGCTGCGCGCGGTTCGTGCTGCAGGTCAAGTTCAGGGTCTATAACCGCTGGGGTACTGAGGTTTATAATTACACCGGTCAGATCAATGACGATATCAACAACATCTATATTGACTGGAAGGGTGTTGACAAAAGCGGCACACCGCTGCCATCCGCTGTCTATTTCTACCTTGCTGAAGTAACATTTGATGTAGTCGATCCAAGTGCCCGGTTGCAGAACATCAAAGGCTGGGTGCACCTTATCCGATGACATTGTCGCAATCCAAGCAACATCCTGTCGTTTTATTTGATGGCGTCTGCAACCTTTGCCAGGGTTCCGTTCAATTCATTATCAGGCGTGATCCCCGCGCTTACTTTCGTTTCGCGTCATTGCAGTCTGCTTACGGATCACAACTACTGCGTGAGGCTGGATTGGATGATAGAGCAATGGAGAGTATTGTGCTGGTAACTGATCATGGTATTTACCAGCGAAGCACGGCAGCGTTGGAAATTGCTCGTCACCTCTCTGGGCTATGGCCTGTTTTGTATCTATTCAAAATCATTCCGCAAGGTTTGCGTGATGTTGTGTATGACTGGATTGCCAGGAACCGGTACCGATGGTTTGGAAAAACGGAAGCATGTTGGATACCCACCCCTGATCTTCAGTCAAGGTTTGCCGACATAGGCTCCTGAGATCGTTTCATGTATCCGGTAATTGGCTGTCACCGTCAGGCTTGTTTTTGTATTTTTGGGCCTCGAAAAAAATAGTCTATGAAAGCATATGTATTCCCAGGCCAGGGTGCCCAGTTCACCGGAATGGGCAAAGAGTTATACGAACAAAAGGCTGAAGCCAAAGCGCTGTTTGATCAGGCCAATGCTATTCTTGGTTTTGATATAACCTCCATCATGTTTGCCGGTACCGCAGACGAATTGAAGCAAACGCGGGTTACGCAGCCTGCAATTTTCATTCACTCCGCAGCAGCTGCGTTGACTCATCCCGGTTTCAAACCAGATATGGTTGCCGGGCACTCGTTGGGTGAATTTTCTGCGTTGGTGGCGAATCGGGCATTGTCTTTTGAAGACGGTCTGAAGCTCGTTTACCAGCGGGCCATGGCGATGCAAAAGGCCTGTGAGATAAACCCGTCAACGATGGCAGCAATCCTGGGGCTTGACGACCATGTGGTAGAAGAAGTATGCGCATCTATTAGCAATGAAATTGTCGTGGCAGCGAACTATAACTGCCCCGGCCAGCTGGTTATTTCCGGAAGCATGAAAGGCATTGATATAGCCTGTGAAAAATTGAAAGCTGCCGGTGCCAAAAGAGCCCTGCCGCTTCAGGTAGGCGGAGCATTTCATTCACCGCTGATGCAGCCGGCCCGTGAAGAGCTGGCTTCAGCCATTGAAGACACGCATTTCAGCAACCCGGTTTGTCCGGTTTATCAAAATGTGAATGCGTTACCGTCAACTGATATAATGGCCATCAGAAAGAACCTGATTGACCAGCTCACAGCACCGGTGCGCTGGACGCAAACCGTTCAGCGGATGGTCGCTGATGGAGCAACTACATTCGTGGAATGCGGACCGGGAAAAGTGCTTCAGGGGTTGGTCAAAAAGATTGCTCCTGAAACAGAAGCGATGAGCCTATAACCGGGTAACCGCCAGGTGGTCAGGGCATTCCTCCAGCATTTTCCGGATGCTTTTCTGTGTTACCGGATGAATAAGTTCCGGGGCGATTTCGGCCAACGGCATCAGAGTGAATCTGCGTGAAGCGATTCCGGGATGCGGAATGATTAGATGATCAGTCTTCAGAATGAGATCTCCCCACAGAAGGATGTCAATGTCAATCAGCCGGGGCCCCCATTTAGTCACCCGTATTCGTCCGAGTTCACGCTCTATTGTCTGCAAGGTGCTTAGCGCCTGTTGCGGAGACAGACGGGTTTCAACGTGCAACACCTGATTGTAAAAATCAGGTTGATCGGTTTTGCCCCAGGCTGCTGATTTATAGCAGGATGACGCTGTAATGATGTGCCCGAGTTCCCGACTGATGTGCTGTTGAGCTTGCAGCAAAATCTGCAAGCTGTCGCCCTGGTTGCTGCCCAGCAGTAAATAAACCTGTACCGGCATCATCGGGTAAACATACAGACTAAAAAATGAATTGAATTAGAAGTAAATACTATGAATTTCTGGAAAACGTTTTTAGCAGCATTCCTCGCCTTTGTTGTTTTTTCGTTCGTGAGTTTTTTTCTGATGTTCACGATCATCGGTGCGTTGTCGGCCGAAGAAACGGTCACAGTCAGTAAAAACTCCGTTCTCCACCTGAAGCTGGATGCCGAATTCACTGAACAACAGGTTGATAATCCATTTGAAGGGTTACCCATCCCCGGTGCTGATGTTCAAACCGTTGGGCTATTGAAATTAAAAGAATCACTGACCCATGCCAAGACGGATCCCAGCATTGAAGGTATTTACCTGAATATCAGCATGCCGCTGGCCGGTTTTGCCGTACTGGAGGAAGTCAGAAATTCCCTGATCGACTTTCGCGCTGAAGGCAAATGGATTGTGGCCTATGCCGATGTTATGTCGGAACAGGCCTATTATGTAGCTTCTGCTGCCGACAAAGTTTATCTGAATCCGGAAGGTGAAGTTGAATTGAACGGACTGAATGTTGAGATCACATTTTTCAAACGCCTCTTTGATAAGCTGGAAATCAAACCAGAAATATTCCGTGTGGGCGATTACAAGAGTGCCGTGGAGCCCTTCCTGCTGGATAAGATGAGTGCCGAAAACCGTACCCAGTTAACTGAGCTGATCAATTCAATTTATGATTATGTGCTGCAGGGTATCGGTGAGAGCAGAAACCTGGAGAAGGCAAGGCTTCGTGAAATATCGGATAAAATGCTGGTCAAGAATGCCGGGGATGCTGTTGAATATGGCCTGGTAGACTCCTTGCTGTATTATGATGGTGTCTTGAGTGAACTGAGAAATCGTCTCGGTCTTGGTGAAACAGAAAAGATCAACTTCATCCGGCTAAACCGCTACAGCAAGAGCATGAAGCCACGGAAATATTCGAAAAATGAAATTGCCGTGATTGTAGCAGAAGGCACCATACTTCCGGGTACAGGAACTGAAGGCGTAGTTGGTGGAGACGCTTTTGCGGAAGAAATCCGCAAAGCCAGGCTTAGCAATAAAGTCAAGGCGATCGTCATTCGCATAAATTCTCCGGGTGGTGCCTTTCAGGCTTCTGATGCCATGTGGCGGGAGGTAACACTGGCTGCCAAGGAGAAGCCGGTCATTGCATCCATGTCGGGAGTGGCCGCATCTGGTGGTTATTACCTTGCTATGGCCTGCGATACAATTGTGGCACAACCACACACGATCACCGGATCTATTGGTGTATTCACCACGTTGTTTGATGCCAGCGCCTTCCTGGGTAATAAACTTGGGATAACCTTTGATGAGGTACGCACCGGTGAATACGGCAGTATGCTTGGGTTTACAAGGCCTTTGTCAGATGCTGAGCGAAGGGTATGGCAACGCAGAACGGAAGACATCTATGAAACATTCACCTCTAAAGCCGCTGCTGGCCGCGATATGCCTGTGGAGGATTTAAAGAAAGTAGCCTCCGGAAGGGTTTGGTCGGGAATACAGGCTAAAGAACGCGGACTGGTTGATATCCTGGGAGGCTATAATGATGCCATCCGTATTGCGGCAGATGCTGCCGTTCTGGAGGATTACAGTGTTAAACTCTATCCACGCAGAAAGCCTTTTATTGAACAACTTCTTGGACAGTTAAGTGAAAACGCCCGCGTAAGTACCTTAAAAAAAGAGCTGGGTGCCGATTATGTACTGTACCAGCAGTGGCAACAGGTTCGTCAGATGAACGGGATACAAGCCCGCATGCCTTTCGAGCTGATGATCCGGTAAACGGCCTTATTAAATCTTTATACGGGTAAAATCGTCATGTAAGATTTTTCCAAAAAATGTATAGTCGGGGGCAAAAAATGCTGCCCCATTGAAGCTATTACCTTTTAGTTTTCAAACAGAAGTTTAGCGCTTTGTCCGACCAACTCCTGAATATTCTGCCGTGTGAATTTCCGATGAAAGAAACTCTTCTTTAAGAGTAGTTTTAAGGGATTTTATTTTTCATTAATGTGTTAATGCCATTCATTAAGTGTGTTACGTATTAACATCTACACTTTTTACGAGTGCTTTTGACAATGCTGTCCGGCAGTAACGTTTTCAATTTCATGTTCTTTGTTTTCACATCACGCATCCGTTTGTCAGCAATCGTCCTGTAAGTTTCATGTGGTTACGGATGAAGTAATTATGAAGAAGTCTTGAGTTCCTGTCACTTTGTTTTGCGCAGCCCTTGTTAACAGGCTGTACAAAGTTGATCGAAAATAAAAAAGCCCGAAAGTTTACTTTCGGGCTTTAATTTATTGATTATCAGTCAGTTGATCACAACCTGTCTTCAGAACCAAATCCACCGGCCGGTTCACTTCGAAAGGACGGGCTGGATTTGATTTCTGTGGCCGGCCGTGCATTTACATCTTGTTGTCCGTGAATGAAACTGAAAGATGCTAAAGCAACTAAAACCAGGGCTAGGGTTAAGATAATACTAGTCTTCATTGGTATAATTCTTTTGGTCGGATAATTATCTACGAATAGGATCTGAACCACTTCCACCGGCACCGTCAAGTTCCGTTCTGGGTTTGATCTCTTCATCAGAGCAAGCAGTGAAGGATACAGATACAACAGTTGCAAGAATGAGCATGTAGATGAACTTTTTCATAAAGAGTTGGGGTTAGGTTTTTCGATGAATTTGTTTTTAACTTGTTGGTACAAATATCTGTTGGCTTACCGGTTTATTTCAGTTGATTTAGTTTGATTCGGTACCCGTGTATTTTCTTCGATTAGAAAAATCATTCGTGAAGTTTGGATTGATCATGTGGATGGTTCTGTCGTTAAGCCAGATGGTGCTTGCACAGAATCAGAACCGGATAGATTCCCTCAATCAAGAGTTGCAGCATGAGTTGATGAAATCGACATCATCCAAAAAGGCTTCCTTATACTTAGAACTTGCCTTGGAATATGCTGATCATGATAACCTCAAGTCGCTGGAGTATATTAATAAGGCATTTGATTTGGCCATTGAATTACGAGACAGTGTAGAGATCATTCATATTGGCCGGATTAAGGGTCAGTTGCTCAGACGAGTAGAACGGATTGATGAATCTATCGCCTTGTTTGAAACCCTTTTACCTGCTGCCAGGAAGTTAAACCGAATTCAGGATCTCAAGATAATACTCAACAGTCTTGCCCTTTCCTATACAATGACGGCAGATTATTACAAGGCGCTCGACCTTAATTTTCAGTCATTGGTTATACGTGAGCAAGAAGGAGACAAGACAGAAATCAGTATTTCGCAGAATAATATCGGACTGGTTTATTTTAAATTAAAGAATTACGAAAAGGCAATAGAGTATTATCAACTTGCTTTAGAAAATAAGAGGGCCGCAAATGACAGTTATGATCTTGATAGACTCCTGGTTAACCTTACGCTATGTTATATCAACCTGGGTCGATATCCTGAAGCGAAGGAGATGATTGACGAAGTGGAGAAGTTATGCAAAAATGGTTGTCGGGAAGAGATTCAAATTGAAATCCGGTTCAGTCAGGGACAAATTGCTTTCGGACTTGAACAATATGAGATATCCCGGCAGTATTTTACTGAATCGTATGCTTTGTCATTAAGCAACGACAATAAGCGCTTCCAGGTCGAAAATTTGTTTTATCTCGGTAAGATTGATTTTGTTTCAAAGTGGTATAATGATGCTGAATTGAAGTTTCAGAAGGCACAGGAAATTGCTACCCTTTATGGCTACAATCAACTGCTGATAAATATTTATCGGGAGTTTGCTACGCTCTATGCGGCCACCAATGAATTTGAACGGGTGGCAGAATTTCAGGATCAATACATTGCTTTAAAAGACAGCCTGATCGGGGAAGAGCTGGTTAAGAATATTGCCAGTATTCAAACACAATTTGAGGAAAGAAAAAACCGTGCAACTATCGCTACTAAAGAAGAGGAATTGGTCCGGCAGCGAACGTTGAATGTAGCCATTGGTATTATTGCTTTTCTTTCTGGTTTGCTGGTTTTCGTATTGTACCGCAATAATAAGATTATCAAGCGTGTCAATTCAGCATTGGCCGATGCCAACTCTGTTATTGAGCATCAGCATCAAAAACTGCAAACACATGCTGACCAGTTGCAGTCAGAAGTGGATAAAGCCACCTGGCAACTTCAGCAGGTTAATGCTTCGCTAACGAAGGCCAACGAAGAAATGGATCACCTGATCTATAAAACTTCACATGATATTCGCGGTCCGCTGGCCAGCCTCAAAGGAGTTTGCAATGTAGCCCTGCTCGATATCAAGGATACCCAAGCTTTGGAATATATCCACAAGCTTAATGATACCGCCATATTGCTTGACCGTATACTCACTCGGCTGCAAATTGTCAACCAGGTTAACCGGGCGGCTATAAACCGGGAGAAGGTCAATCTTGCTGAATTAGCCGATGAAATAATTCAGTCCAAGGCAAACAAAGGCCTGCCACCCGGCATGACTATCGAACGGGCTATACCTGCCGGACTTTCTCTTATATCGGATGCTATTCTTTTACATATAATATTGGAAAACCTTGTTGATAATGCCATCAAGTTTTATTCCGATTCTCAAAAAGTTCAGCCAAAGGTCATCATCCGGATGAGTAAAGATGATCAGCATTTTCAGCTTTCCGTTTTGGACAATGGTATCGGTATCACTGAGGAAGATTTTGAAAAAATTTTCCAGATGTTTTCGCGTGCTTCCGAACGTTCTTCAACTGGTGGTCTCGGGCTCTATCTGGTTAAACTGGTTAGCAACAAACTAGGCGGTGACGTTACCGCGCATCGCGATCCGGAAGGCTACACCGAATTCAGGGTGGTTATTCCTGTGGCTCCGGAATCCAAAAACCTGAGTCAGGAAGCTTAGGTACTATTTTTTACCTCCTGATCTATGCCCATCTTTACACCCTGATTATTGAAATCAGATAGGTACCATCATGAAAAAATTCGCACGTACTACCGTAACCGCGGCCTTACCGTATGCCAACGGCCCGCTTCACATTGGCCATATTGCCGGAGCCTATTTGCCGGCTGACACCTACGTGCGTTATATGCGGTTGAAAGGGGAGGACGTGATCTTTGTTTGCGGCTCTGACGAACATGGAGTGGCTATTACCCTGGGCGCCAAAAAGGAAGGTGTATCGCCTAAAATATTTGTAGATAAATACCATAACCTGATGAAGCAGGCATTTCAGGATTTTGGTATTTCTTTCGATATATACTCCCGCACTTCAAATCCGGTGCATTATGAAACAGCACAGGAATTTTTCAGGACGATCTATGATCAAGGTATCTTTTTGGAAGAGGTTTCCGATCAATACTATGATGAACAGGAGAAATTGTTTCTGGCTGATCGTTACATCATCGGCACATGTCCGAACTGTGGCCATACCGGTGCCTATGGGGATCAATGCGAGAAGTGTGGAACCAGTTTGAGCCCGAAGCAACTGATTAACCCACGTTCAACCGTATCCGGACAGACACCGGTACTGAAGCTAACCAAGCACTGGTATTTTCCGCTGGATAAATATGAAGGCTGGTTACGCGAGTGGGTGATTGAAGGTCATCAGGACGACTGGAAGGTAAACGTCTATGGGCAGTGCAAATCGTGGATAGAGCAAGGCTTGCAACCCCGATCCATCACGCGTGATCTCGAATGGGGTGTACCGGTTCCGCTGAGCGATGCACAGGGCAAAGTATTATACGTTTGGTTTGATGCCCCCATTGGCTATATCTCGGCCACCAAAGAACTGTTGCCTGAAGGATGGGAGAAATACTGGAAAGCTCCGGATACCCGCCTGATCCATTTTATTGGAAAGGATAACATTGTTTTTCATTGCATCATTTTCCCGGCCATTCTGAAGGCAGCCGGTGATTACATCCTGCCGGACAATGTGCCTGCTAACGAATTTCTTAATCTGGAGGGAGACAAGATCTCTACCTCACGCAACCATGCGGTCTGGCTACATGAGTATTTGCATGACTTCCCCGGAAGGAGGGATGAGCTCCGTTATATGCTGACATCAATATCACCGGAAACCAAAGACGCTGATTTTACATGGAAGGATTATCAGCAAAAGGTGAACAGTGAACTTGTGGCGATTCTCGGCAATTTCGTAAACCGGGTGATGGTACTCAGCTGGAAATATTTTGAAGGTAAAGTGCCTGCCGCTGCCAGCTTGGATGAAACCTCGGAGAAAAGAAAATCCATTCATGCAGCACATGGTAAGGCTTCGGAGGAAATCAATACGTCTATCCGTGAGATGATTGATGCACTGGAAACTTTCCGGTTCCGGGAAGCGCAATTTCAGTTCATGAACCTCTCGAGGGTCGGAAACAAGTTTCTGGCGGATACCGAGCCCTGGAAGCAGGCTAAGGAAGATCCTGAGGCTGTTGCATTTATTTTGAACTTTGCCCTGCAGGTAGTAATGACCATTGGCGAGGCCGGCAAGCCGTTTCTTCCGGATGCCTGCCAGGCGATTCAAAAACAATTGAACGCAGCTTCCCTGGAACAGGCATCCGTTGGATTCTGGAAGGATAAATCGGTGTTGAACTTGCTGCCTGCCGGGCACGCCCTCGGGCAGCCGGAATTGTTGTACCGGAACGTAGAAGATGAACTAATCAGCAAGCAGATGGAAAAACTGAAGAAGCCCGAACAAACATCGCCAGCGGTTGTGGAAGAAAGCCAGGCTACCTTGAAGCCATTGAAACCGACTGTCACAATTGATGACTTTGCTAAGCTGGATATCCGGATCGGTAAAGTGCTGCATGCTGAGCGGATGGAAAAATCGAATAAGCTGTTAAAGCTTACTGTAGACACCGGCATAGATCAGCGCATCATTCTCAGCGGCATTGCTCAGCATTATACTCCGGAAGAAATGATCGGTCGTGAGGTGACATTAATCGCCAACCTGGCGCCTCGCAAGATGATGGGCATTGAATCGCAAGGGATGATTTTAACTGCCGAAGAGCCGGACGGAAAACTGAAACTCCTTCAGACGGCAAGCGATGCAAAAGCAGGCTCAACCATCAGTTAAGTTAGTTACTTTCAGTCGTTGTGCTGGCTCATGGTACGTTCCAGCCCGATGGTACAGAATCCAAAAATCATTTCTATGGCTTTATCCATTAGGTCAGGCAGTTTTTGGTATTCCTCTGCTTTAAAATTGCTAAGCACGTAATCGACCTGTCTACCCTTCGGAAAATCCTTGTCGATACCAAACCGAAGCCTCGCGTATTCCTGAGTGCCCAGCAACTGTTCAATATTGGTGAGGCCATTATGACCGGCCGCGCTTCCTTTGCCACGTAAACGCAGGCTGCCAAAAGGCAGGGCAATGTCATCCACAATCACCAGCAGATTTTGACGAGGTATATCCAGTTCCTGCAGCCAGTAGGCTATTGCCTTACCACTGAGGTTCATATAAGTGGTGGGTTTGATCAGGTGGAGCTGGCGCCCTTTGTATTTTAGTTCAGCTTTTTCAGCATGGCGTTGCAAAGAAAAGGTAATGTTATTCCGGTCAGCCAAACGGTCCAGCACCAGAAAGCCAATGTTGTGCCTGGTGATTTCATACTCAGGACCGATATTTCCTAAACCGGCAATCAGGTATTTCATGGAAACGTATAGGTTGACAGGAGCGTGAATAAAAAATCCTGTTCCCTTGCAGGAACAGGATTCTCTGAATTATTCGATAACGATTATTTCTTACCTTCTTCCTTCTTAGGAGCTTCAGGCTTTTTCGCTTCGGCAGCAGCAGGTGCAGCCTCAGTGGCGCTGGTTTCAGTTGCCAACTTTGCTGCACGAGGTACTTCCACCGCTGCAATGGCAGCTGCTCCCGGATCAAGAAATTCCAGTCCTTCGAAGCTCATATCGCGAACCTTAACGGCATTGTGAAAGTCAAGGTTAGTAACATCAACATCGATATGATCAGGCATTTGCTTCGGGAATCCGTAAACTTTCAATGTTGCCCGCTTGCGGATTAAGGTACCGCCTTTTGAAACGCCTTTGGCCTGGCCGACCAGACGGATAGGAATATCCATTTTGATCTTACGTCCTTCTTCAATGCGGAGAAAATCAGCGTGAAGAATTACTTCGCTAACCGGGTGGAACTGCACTTCCTGAAGAATAGCCTGGGATTCTTGACCTTCAATGTTCAGGTGTACAAAGTGCGCTTCGTTGGTATACACCAGATCGCGGAAAAGAATCATCGGAGCATAAAAATGCACCTGATCGTTGCCGCCATACGCAACACACGGTACATAACCTTCACTGCGCAAACGCCTGGATTCAGCTTTCCCGAGATTCGCTCTTTTATACCCTACAATCTCAATGGTTTTCATAGTTAATTGATTTTAGTTATTAATAAATGATTACAGTTTAATAAACAGGGAGCTGATCGACTCGTGATCATGGATTTTGCGGATCGCTTTTGCAAATAGATCAGATACAGTCAACACTTTGATCTTAGAGGTGGTTTGTTTGAGTGGTATGGTATCGGCAACAACCATTTCTTCTAAAGCAGAGTTTTCAATGTTTTCATAAGCATTGCCCGACAGTACCGGATGGGTACAGGCAGCCCGTACTGATCGGGCACCTTTTTCTTTAAGCAGGGCAGCCGCTTTGCAGATCGTTCCGCCAGTATCCACCAGGTCGTCAACCAGAATCACATCCTTTCCTTCCACTTCACCGATCAGCCTCATGGCTTCAACTTTATTGGCTTCCCTGCGGTATTTATCGCATACGGCCAATTCGGCATCGAAGAACTTGGCAAAACTGCGTGCCCGTTTTATTCCGCCCACATCGGGTGATGCGAACATGAGATTCGGCAAACCCAGTGATTTTAAATAGGGAACAAAGATGTAGGCGCCATCAAGGTGATCTACCGGTATATCAAAAAAGCCCTGAATCTGGTCGGCATGCAAATCGCAGGTCATGATGCGGTCTGCTCCGGCAGCGGAAATCAAATTGGCAATCAGTTTGGCGCCAATAGAAACACGTGGGCGGTCTTTACGGTCCTGGCGGGCATACCCGAAATAGGGAATGACCACGTTGACGCTAGATGCACTAGCGCGGTTGGCTGCATCCACCATTAGCAGTAATTCCATCAGGTTGTCTGTGGGAGAGAAGGTGGATTGGATGATGAATACTTCATGTCCGCGAACGGACTCGCCAATGAAGGGTGACATCTCACCATCACTGAATTGCTGGTAATTTACAGCACCCAGTGATTCACCGTACGCTTGAGCTATTTTCTCTGCGAGGTAAACTGTGGCGCGACCGCTAAAGATTTTTACAGCCATTTTTTTACTCAACTAAAATCCCTCCGTTCAAGGAGGGATTGTGTTGTCCGACAAGGATTCGAACCCTGACTAAAAGAACCAAAATCTTCTGTGCTACCGTTACACCATCGGACAATTCCCTTGTTTTTACCAAGAAAACCCCGTTTTTTGGGATTGCAAAGGTAGAATTAATTTTCAGAAAACCGATTTGACCCCTCAATTTTTCTGGAAATTTTAAGCAGGATTTCGTTAACCTAAAGATCTGTATCCTTGTTTGCGGTTCCATCAATAAATCCTTCTGCCCAGAAACGGTATTTATCTAAAATTGAAATTACAGCATTTCGTAAATGCCTGCTACTGTTGTAATCAATGGAGCCGTACAGAGTTGTGGCATAGCCTTGCCAGACTGATCGGTTCTGGCGCCTGTCAAAAAACTGAATAAGTAGTGTTCCGGTCTTCAGGCTATATTTTTTCTTATCGTAAGCTACGCTTTCATCCTGTGTTTTTATCCAGTCTTCAATTTCTGGTTGATTATAGCCCTGAAACACCAGACTGTCGGAATATATGCGGTAGCTGATTAACAAATGGGGCTTGTTCTCTGACTGACGGTATCCCAGAAATTTCATCCTGGAAACGATGGAACTTTCAATTACCTCGTTAACAGCGGAACCATCCTCCTGAAGGGTAGGCTTCATGATTTCAAAGGTCTTGTATTTCTTAAACTGGCCTTTGTAACTGTAATCGTATTCAACGGGAAGTTCTTTGTAACCCAGGCAGGAAGAAAGAGCCACAAGCAATGCCAACAGCGCGTAATTTACCTTCATAGGCGTAGTGGTTTAAGGCTTTTAAATTAACCAAATACCACCGCATAACAAGTATGATGGTGTTAAGGTTTTTGAGCAGCTATCCAGTTTCGGGCATTGACAAAGGCTTCTATCCACGGAGAAATCTCATCGGTTTGGCGTTTTTGAGGGTAAAACGCCCAGTTCCAGGGGAATAACGAACGCTCAATATGCGGCATGATGGCCAGGTGGCGCCCGTCATCAGAACATAGCGCTGCGGTTGCCAGATCGGAGTCGTTGGGGTTACCGGGATAGGTGGAATAACTGTAAACTGCAGACGGCTCGAAGGATCTGAGTTTTGATGGTAATTCAAATTTTCCTTCTCCATGAGCAACCCATACGCCTAAGCGGGCATCCGTCATGGTTTTTAGCATGATGGAACTCGTATTCGGTATGCTGATGGTCAGAAAAGAAGATTCGAATTTCCCTGAACCGTTGTGATGCATGCGCGGATGGTTGTCACCCAGCTCTGGAAATACAAGGCCAAGCTCCATCATCAGCTGGCAGCCGTTGCACACGCCCAAGCTCATGGTATCCGGTCGTGCATAAAAGTTGTTTAGTGCTTCCTGTGCCGCTTTATTGTAGCGGAAGGCACCTGCCCAGCCCTTGGCTGATCCTAGTACATCCGAATTAGAAAATCCTCCCACGAAGACAATCATGTTGACATCCGACAGATCTTCACGGCCAGACACCAGGTCAGTCATGTGTACATCTTTCACATCAAAGCCGGCCAGGTACAGTGCATAGGCCATCTCGCGATCACCGTTTACTCCTTTTTCACGGATGATGGCTGCTTTGATACCAGATGCCTTTCTACGGAAGACATCTATTCCATAATCAGCCAGCTTACCGTTGAAGGTTGCCGGAAACTGATAGTGAAGCGGTTGTTCCTTGTAATTGTTGAAGCGGGCCTGTGCATGCGCAACAGGGCGTTGTTTAGCATCCAGCAAAGAGGAGGTTTTATACCAGGTATCGCGAAGCAATGCAATATCCAGTTGAATGGATTTTGTGGAAGTATTGATTTTGAGATTGGATGAATTAACAACTGCACCCAACACCTTTGCCGATACACCTTTCTCCCGACTAAGTGCCAGAACATGGTCATTGGCTACTTGCAAGACCACACCCGGGTTTTCTGCAAACAACATGGTGAACCAATCATTGCCTGCAAAGCTTATATCAAGGTTCATTCCGGTGCCAGGCACAGAAAAACTCATCTCCAGTAGTGTGGTGATCATCCCTCCGGCAGAAATATCATGGCCCGCCAAAACGAGGTCATTTTTGATAAGTTCCTGCACAAAGGCGAAGGCCTTGGCAAAATAATCCTCATCAGCAATGTCGGGCGTTTCTGTTCCGAGTTTGTTCAGCACCTGGGCAAGGCAGCTTCCACCAAGGGCTTGACGGGTGCCTGAGAAATCAATCCATATCAGGCGGGAATTTTCCACGGGCTGCAAGGCCGGTGATACCGTCTTTCGGATGTCTTCTGATTCAGCAACAGCCGTGATGATGACGGTACCTGGTGAAAGCACGGTTTTTCCGTCCGGATATTTTTGCGTCATCGACAACGAGTCTTTGCCGGTCGGAATATTAATACCCAGGGCAATGGTGAAATTACTAACTGCTTCCACCGCTTTATAAAGGCGGGCATTCTCACCGGGTTGTTTAGCAGGCCACATCCAGTTGGCGCTGAGTGAAACACCTTTTAAACCATAGGTGAGTGGCGTAAAGACAATGTTGGTGAGCGATTCGGCAATAGCCATGCGGCTGCCGGCTGCCGGATCAATCAATGCAACAGATGGGGAATGACCAAGCGCTGTAGCCACACCACGATGACTAATAAAATCCAGCGCCATCACGCCAAGGTTGTTGAGAGGCAACTGAAGCGGACCGCAGGTTTGTTGGGTGGCTACCTTACCAGTTACCGACCGGTCTACTTTATTGGTCAGCCAGTCTTTGCAGGCTACTGCCTCCAGTTGCAGTACCTGCTCCAGGTAGGTTTCAAAGAGTTGCTCGTCAATAACCACGGGCTGGTAATCTGCAGCATGGGTGGTGTCCGTAAGGATTGTTTTTGGTGAAGAACCTAAGAGATGCTTTACTTCAAAATCAACCGGTTTCTGATTTTCATTTTCATTGCCAAAAACCAGCCGGTTATTTCCGGTAGCTTCACCGATTACATACATGGGTGACCGTTCCCGTTCGGCAATCTGTTTGAGCAAGTCAATGTCTTTTTCCTTAATGGCAAGGCCCATGCGTTCCTGCGACTCATTGCTGAGCAGTTCTTTGGCAGACAGCGTAGGGTCACCAATGGGAAGCTGATCCAGGTGAATGTTACCACCGGTTTCTTCCAGTAACTCCGATAAACAGTTGAAGTGCCCACCGGCACCGTGATCATGAATGGAAATGATGGGGTTGCTATCCATCTCGGCAAGTGCGCGGATAGCATTCATCGCCCGCTTTTGCATTTCCGGATTGGATCGTTGCACTGCGTTGAGTTCAATGGCATTTCCGTACTCTCCGGTAGCCACAGAAGATACTGCGCCACCCCCCATGCCGATGCGGTAATTGTCACCGCCCAGCAGAACAATTTTATCACCGGGTTCAAGGTGTCCTTTCTGACTGTCTTTCTCTTTGCCGAAACCAATGCCACCGGCCATCATGATCACTTTGTCGAAACCAAACAGATACGGTCCTTCAACGTGCTCGAAAGTCAGCACACTGCCATTGATCAGCGGCTGACCGAATTTGTTGCCGAAGTCGGAGGCACCATCGGATGCTTTGATCAGAATTTCTTCCGGTGTTTGGTACAGCCACGGCCGGGGTGTAAATTTTTTCTCCCACGGGCGTCCTCCTTCCAGTCTTGGATAAGAAGTTATGTACACTGCAGTTCCAGCCAAAGGCAGCGATCCTTTACCGCCTGCCAAGCGATCCCTGATTTCCCCGCCTGAGCCAGTAGCGGCACCATTGAATGGCTCAACAGTCGTAGGGAAATTGTGGGTCTCGGCTTTGAGTGAAATAACCGATTGGATGTCTTTAACTTCAAAATAGGCCGGAACATCCTGACGGGCAGGAGCGAACTGTTCAACTACAGGTCCTTTGATGAAAGCTACATTATCCTTGTAAGCCGAAACGATGTAGTTCGGGTTTTCCTTCGATGTTTTTTTAATCAGTTGAAAAAGCGTTAACGGTTTGGTGTCCCCATCAATGATGAAGGTGCCGTTGAAAATCTTGTGGCGGCAGTGTTCTGAATTTACCTGTGAGAAACCAAAAACTTCACTGTCGGTCAACTTTCTTCCCAGTTCTCGACTGACCTTTTCCAAATAGTCAATTTCTTCTGTGCTGAGGGCCAGCCCTTCCTGCTGATTGTACGCTGCAATGTCATCAATAT
>JALOMI010000152.1 GCA_025455465.1 Cyclobacteriaceae bacterium
ACTATCTTTACCGGCCTGGGTTATAACCTGAACGAACTGGGCTATAACGTGGGCGCGCAATACCACTTTCCTTCCCAAAAAATAGTCAGCGCCTATGTAACGGCCATGTATGGCTACAACGTGGTGCTTATTGTGAAAGCGCTGGAAACAGAAAGCAAGACCACCTATTTCGGTCCGTCAGCAGGGGCCGGCATGCAGATCGCTTTTCAAAACAAATCATTTCTGAGCCTGGAATTGCTGATGCCCTTCCGGCCGCAGGCCTATCAGAATGCCATTGACGACCTCAAAGTTCTTGGCTACGAAATGAAAGATCCTTTACCGTTTGGTTTTGGTGTTGGTTATCACATCCGGTTTTAATGTTGAAGACCATGAAACCTCAAGTCATTTCCTTGTTCAAAATTGTCATGAAGTCATTTATCGTGAATGTGATCTCACTTAGCCTGTTGACCCTGTTTTCTTCCTGTTTTGAGAACCCGAAAACACCTCAGCTGACGACCGCTGTTCGGCTGGAATATCTTCCGGGTAATCCGATGCCGGTGATCTTCGGCAGCAGCGACATTATATCAGACGGTGGATCGGAAATTTTTGAGAGAGGATTTTGCTACGGACCGGATCCCAACCCGACCGTGGCTTCCGGCAGAACCATGGCCGGTTTTGGTAACACTCCGATTGAGGCCACCCTTCCACTTCCTCCCGGCACAAGCTATGTGCGGGCTTATGCTGCCAATGGGGCCGGCATAGGCTATGGCGAATCCGTGCCGGTTACGGTTACCTTTATGGAAGTAGTCATCATGGATTTCGGTGACATCACCGCTTCGTCAGCCTTTATGCGCGGACGCATCGAATCCAACCAACCCGTGACATCACGCGGGGCGTGCTGGAGCACGAATCACAATCCAACCATTAACGATTTCAGTAAAGAAAGCGCATCTGCCTCTAATATTTTTGAAGTCACACTTTCCGGCCTGACACCCGGAACAACCTACTACACGCGGGCCTATGCTAAAGCAGGTTCTGCCGTTTTTTACAGCAGTGAACTTTCGTTTACCACAATCCCGCTCGTTCAACTAACCACCAGGGAGTTTCTCAATGCCGGAACCTTCGTGCTCACCTCGGGCGGAACGATAATCTCCGGTGGCGGTGTGACGGAAGCAGGCCTTTGCTGGAACACGAATCCCAATCCGACCATTGCCAACAACAGGACGGTCGATTATGTCGATTACATGACCAATTCATTTTACAGCGACCCGTACGGGTTGCAAGCGGGCACAACCTATTATTTCCGTGCCTATGCCACCAACATGGCCGGCACCGCGTATGGCAATGAGCGTGTCATCACGATGCCAACAGCCAGTGTTAGCGATGTGGACGGCAATCCTTACGCTTCCGTTACCATCGGCACACAGGTGTGGCTTACTGAAAACCTTAAAACCACGCGTTTCAGCAACGGTGATCCGATCAACCGTATCACCGACTTTAACACGTGGAAAAACACCATCGATCCTGCCTGGGATTACCCCGTCAGTGAAGAAAAATACAACTACCCGTATGGCAAGTTGTACAACTGGTATGCAGTGAGTGACCAGCGGAATGTTTGTCCGGCAGGGTGGCATGTGCCGAGCGATGCGGAATGGCAAACGTTAATCGCTTTTCTGGGCGGAAGTGACGGTGCGGGAAGCAAACTGAAAGAAGCCGGCATTGCGCACTGGAAAATCGGGAATTACGGAGCCACTAACAGCAGCCGCTTCACTGCGTTACCGGCCGGTGCAGTGAGTGCCGAAATCGGTAGTTCCTACCCGCTATACAGCCTGGGTTTATTCTGGACTCCCCTCTCCGTAACTGCAACAGAAGCAAAGGGCTATTACCTGTTCGATGCCTACCAAGCCATTACCAATTTGAATTACCTGAAACAAACCGGCATGTCGGTGAGGTGCATTAAAGATTGACATGCATTCAATCAAAATACAATCCGCGAACAGAAGTAAGCGTAAACCAGTTTTCCTAACCCCGTCTAAAGACAATGCTTACGGGTGAAAAATTTCATTCCATGTTTTATCTGAGATTAGCAGAAAATAGCCAGGAATAGCCAACAGCAGAGATATGCCAATTAGCCTGATTTTGGTCAGGTAGTCTCCATCGGAATCTTTATACCTTATACCAATAATCAATAACCATAGCGCGACCAAAAGAATGCATGCACCTAAAAGTCTTACTGTCAGAACAGAATCTCCGAAGCTAAAGGAATTCATATATTATCTTGATAATGTTTTTGCAGAAAGATATTCCAGTAACGGCTCCATCAGCGGTGTCATCACTTTATAGTCAATTAATTCAGGCGGAGTTCCTTTCAGAAAACTCAGCAGTGTCATCGTCTGCTCGCGGTGGGCAACAATGGATTCCAGGGAATGCTGGTAGGTGTGAATGGTGAACAGCACATCACCGGAGCGTTTCAGGCGGGTTAACGTTTGATGCTCGACCCGAAGAAAGACTTTTTTACCGAAAGATTCCCGATCAAGCTTTGGAAGCACATCCTTCAAACACTGTCGGTAGGCATCGGAATACTTCGAGGATAAATCCAGTTGGTCTCCCAACCGGAAGCCCCAGTTATTGCGCATGAACGATTTGTTGACCGGTATCCGCTCCATAAACGTATTGGCAGCCTTCAGCATCGGCATGGCCATGGGCGGTAAGGGAGCATGCACGTCCATGAACTGTTTACCCAGCTTCTCCCCCAGCGACCATCCGCTCGGAAAGCATAACTGCCCGGCTGTGATGTATCCCTGCGGATTCAGGATGATCAGGTCTTCCTGCACCTGCCGCCCGATCCAGTCGAGCGGTTCAAACGGCAACGAAGCATCCTCACCAAAAACAAAAGAAGCTGTTTCCTGAAGTGGATGATTGGTTATCTGCCAGTGATCACCAGTCTTTTCCACTGAAAACAGTTCCGGCCGGCTGATCACCAGGTCTTCCAGCACCTTTTCAAGTACATCCCAATGGGCGGCTTTGGCTTCCGGCAAGGATTGATAATAATACGCATGATCTTCGGTAAGCAGCTTTCGCTTGAGTTGAATTTCTGACGTGTAATGATCATCCGCTTCCACCACATAATCCGACTCGCGCATGGGCACCGTACCCATCTTCATTTCAAAGGTCGGGGTGAAAGGAAAGTAGCGGATCATGGGTGGCGAAGATAGGAAAATTGGCTTTCGTACTTTTTATTCAACAGTACCCTACTGACGGATGCTGCATAAACTTTCAAGAGTCTCTAAGAAACCGCAGCACGTAATTCTATCCGACAACAAGAAAGGCAATAATCTCTTGTGCGTATCATTGACCTTATGCCGACAATGGATTAACATTACCAACCACAACCGCAGCAGGGATGAACCGAAGGGATAACTATTCAGTTACCATCTTTTTGCCAGGGCGTAAACTGTTGCCGCAGATCATCATGGCGCTGCTGCTTATCGGTTTCGGAAGTTATGCCCGTACGGACAGTTTAACAGCCGCTCATTCAGCAATTACCCGGAGCGAATACCAATCTGATATTAATCCCATGAACATTCATCCGTCTTCATCTGATGTCTATACCTGGTTTGTACGCATGCAACTTCCCAACGGCTTATTAACAAGCAGCGAAGGCAATCACAAGGTTTCGCTTTACGATAATGCACTGGCCGCACTGGTATTTACAGCCCACGGTGATTACGCAAGAGCAGAACGCATTTTTAATTTTTTCAACAAGCGCATTGACTCCGAGTTGCTCTCCGGCACCGGTGGATTTGCTTCCCTCAGGCAACGATCCGGTAAACCGATAGGCGGCCGGTGGCTCGGGGATAATGCCTGGCTGTTGATTGCACTGAACAATTATTCAGCGAAAGTTAAAAGCAAAAAATATGATCGGTTAAAAGTTGAAATGGAATCCTGGATCAGGTCACTTCAGGATGATGATGGTGGTCTCTGGCAGGGCTATGAAGATAATGTGCCGGTGCGCAAAGTCACCGAAAACATGATCGATGCCTTCAATGCGGTGACAGGTTACGATGAATTTCACGGCAAGATGCTCCGTTACCTGAAAGCCAACCGATGGGACAACGAGCGGAGACTATTGATTTCGTGGCCCGGCCATGCCTATGAACTGGCGCTGGATAATATTACCTGGGGCTATTGTGCGCTGGAAGACTTCCCGGTTGAAAGCCTGAACAACCTGACCGTATTTCGAACCATCAAACAATCCAGCCTGACTGAAGCGATGATAACCGGTTTCTGTTTTGATGTCGACCTGGATAATGTGTGGTATGAAGGAACCGGTCAGGCCGTTGTTGCTTTGCAGAAAGCCGGAGATTATCAACAAGCCAATTTCTATTTAATGGAAATCGAAAAGGGTATGGTAAACAGTAAACAATTTGCAACACCAAAAGGCATCCCCTTTGTTTCCAATCACGGCACCGGCTACGGAGAGGATCTACTGTGGGATAATGCAGCTACCATGCCGCATGTTTCATCTGCTGCCTGGTACCTCTTCGGCCTTTGGAACTTTGATCCGCTCAGCATAGGATATTATAAAAATATACCCGCAGCCGATAAATTTTGGCTGCAATCGTCTAAGCGTTAGTACACTATCAGGTTACTGCTTCCCTTTCCTGAAATCCAGTGGCGGCTTGCGGTCACCGATCATCGACTTGTACTTAAAATCGGGACCGACATAATCGCCCAGCTCTTTTTTCGCCTGGCTTACGATGGACGGATTATTAAAAATATCAATGCCCGTCATGGCGATGGTCTTGGCTGCGTTGTTCATTGCCTTCATGCCGATGCTCATACCACCGCAGGCTACCGCCTGCCAGGAATGCGCAGGCACACCCGGCACCCAGGTGGCAACACCCAATCCGGCCGTAGGCACTACCCAGGTGATATCGCCTACATCCGTAGAAGCCGGAAAGAAGCCACCGGTTTTATAAGGCTGAACCAGGGCTGCTGTTTCTGGTGGAGGGACTTTAAAATCAAGGGTGCTTTGAATCTGACGGGCGAACGCCATCTCTTCCGGAGTATATTTCACTCCCCCGACAATTTTCAGGTTGTTGTACATCAGGCGCGCCAGGGTTTCGTTGGGCACCAGGTTGAACGACCCGGAAATCACTTCGTACTTCATGGCCGTGCCTGTTCCTTTTGCAGCACCCTCGGCAGCCTCTACAATACGGTTCCAGATTTCTTCCACCACACGCGCATCCGGATGACGTACCATGTATTCGGCTTCGGCAAAATCAGGTACTACGTTGGCCGCCAAACCACCTTTGCTGATGATGTAGTGAATGCGGGCCTCCTGCGGTATATGTTCACGCATCAGATTTACCATGTAGTTCATGGCTTCCAGCCCGTCCAGCGCAGAACGTCCGGCCTGCGGAGCTGCAGCTGCATGCGCTGACTTTCCGTAAAACCGGAACATGGTCTGTTTGATGGCCAGACACGATTCCGGACTGGCATCATTATCATTTGAAGGGTGCCAGTGCAGCACCACATCCACATCGTTGAAGAGACCATCGCGCACCATATAGACTTTAGCGGATCCCCCTTCTTCTGCCGGTGTTCCGAACAACTTCACAGTACCGGCCTTTTTGTTTTTGATCAGCCAGTCCTTAAGCGTCACTGCAGCGGCCACCGAGGCCGTTCCAAAAAGATGATGTCCGCAGGCATGCCCGGGCGCACCCTCAGTAATAACCTGGCGTGAAGCAATTGAATCCTGTGATAAACCAGGCAACGCATCAAACTCTGCGAGGATGCCAATCACCGGACCGCCACTGCCGTAGGTGGCCAGAAAGGCCGTAGGCATTTCTGCAACACCGGTTGTTATTGTAAATCCTTCGGATCGAAGCACACCCGTTAACCGCTCAACACTCTGACTTTCCAGGAAACCCAGCTCCGCATATGACCAGATGTCTTTCGCCACCTTTCGGTACACCGGAAACTTCCGGTTCAGTTCACTGATAACAAACTCTTTGTCTTTGTCGGATTTGCTCTTCGGATTGAATTCGGATTGTGCCGATACGCTCAGTGATGCCATAAGCATCAGGGCGGAAAGAAAGTATTTCATAGGATCAGGTTTAGCAGGCTGAATAAACTGAAAATTCAGGAAGAATGTATTGCCAGTTACATAATTCATCCTGAACAGTCATTGATTTTGGTTATTACGGGTGCTCAAATTCCGCTATGAAATCAAGCAGAAAGCCATTACTATTGAAGACCTGATTTTGTAAACCATGGACCGAAGAGAAGTACTGAAAAACCTGGCCTTGCTGACGGGTGGCGCCATGCTGGTGCCATCGTGTAATTTCAGCAAGGAGGATATCCTCAGCGCCTACAATAACCTGCAGATAACACCTTCGCTGCATACCCTGCTGGCGGGGATTGCCGATACCATCATACCGGCCGGTAACCTGAAAGGCGCTGCCGACCTGAACGTTCAGGACTTCATCCTGGTAATGGTCAACGACTGCCTTCCGGCTGATCAGCAACAGACCTTCAGCAGCGGACTGGCATCATTTAACGACTGGTGTAAAAAGACCGGGGGAAGCACGTTCGGAAAATTATCATCTGAAAAGAAAACTGAAGTCATCCTTACCGGGCTATCGCTGGATGAGAAGTCCGAAGACGAAACAGTAAAATCCATCCGCACCCTGCTGCGCATCACCAAGCGCTTCACCATCCAGGGATTCATGATGTCGGAATACATCATGACAGAAGTGAAGCCCTATAAAATCATCCCGGGTAATTACAACGGTGCTGTTTTATTAACTGACCTCAACAACGAAACCATTCATGGCTAATTTCAATATTGACGCAAAGGAACAACGTACCTACCAGGCCATCGTTATCGGCTCGGGCATGAGCGGAAGCTGGGCAGCCAAAGAGTTGTGCGAACACGGTGTAAAGACACTGGTGCTGGAACGCGGGCGGGACGTAAAACACATTACCGACTACCCTACCACCAGCATGCTGCCCTACGAGTTCGAACACCGCGGGCAGCTGACCAACGACATCGTTAAAGAGAACCCCATTGTCAGCCGGTGTTATGCCTTCCGGGAAGATGCGATGCACTTCTTTGTGAAGGACAAAGAGCATCCCTACATCCAGGAAAAACCCTTCGACTGGATCCGCGGATACCAGGTCGGTGGTAAATCATTACTCTGGGCGCGCCAGGTGCAACGCTGGTCGGATTTTGACTATGAAGGTCCGGCACGGGATGGCTTTGCCGTTGACTGGCCCATCCGCTACAAAGACATGGCACCGTGGTACAGCCACGTGGAAAAATTTGCCGGGGTATCCGGTAACAAAGACGGCCTGCCTCATCTTCCGGATGGAGAATTTCTTCCGGGCTATGAGCTCAACATCGTTGAGAAATATTTCCAGGAGCAGCTGAAAAAACATTACGGCAACAGCCGTCATATGATTCTTTCACGCTGTGCGCATATCTCCGGCAACGAAGAACAATTTAAAGAGCAGGGTCGGATGCGTTGTCAGAATCGAAATCTTTGTCAGCGCGGTTGTCCCTTTGGCGGTTACTTCAGCGCCAACGCCTCTACCCTGCCGTGGGCAGCTAAAACAGGCAACATGACCTTGCGCTCGCATGCGGTGGTGCATTCGATTATCTATGATGAAGTAAAAGGCAAAGCTACGGGTGTGCGCGTCATTGATGCACTCACCAAAGAAATGGAAGAGTTTTATGCTGATGTCATCTTCCTGAATGCTTCTGCCTTGAACACGAACCTGGTGCTGTTGAATTCCACTTCAAACCGATTTCCGAACGGCCTCGGCAACGACAACGGCTTACTCGGCAAATTCATCGCCTTCCATAATTACCGTGCAGGTATTTCAGCAGAATATGAAGGCTACTCAGAATATACTACTACCGGTGGCCGGCCGACCAGCGGGTACTTCCCGCGTTTCCGCAATGTCTTTAAGCAGGAAACTGATTTTCTGCGCGGTTATGCCGCAGGCTTTGGCGCCTGGCGTTCCAGTTATGCCGACCAG
>JALOMI010000153.1 GCA_025455465.1 Cyclobacteriaceae bacterium
AACAACGATCGTCAAGCACCTCCTCGCCCACAACCCCAATCTGGGCTTTTCCATTTCAGCGTCTACACGCGATAAGCGCGGACGCAAGGAAGAACACGGAAAAGATTACTATTTCCTCACCCCGGAAGAATTTAAAGCCAAGATTGACCGGCAGGAATTTATTGAGTGGGAAGAGGTCTACCCCGGCAATTACTACGGCACGCTCAAATCAGAAATACAACGCATCTGGGATGAAGGCAAGGATGTGATTTTTGATGTGGATGTAAAAGGAGGCCTTAACCTGAAAAAATACTTTGGTGACAAAGCGCTGGCCATCTTTGTGCGGGTGCCCTCCATGGAAGTTCTGGAAAAGCGTCTCCGTGGCCGCGGTACAGAATCAAAAGACAGCCTTTCCCAGCGCCTGTTTAAAGCCAACTTCGAAATGAGTTTTCAGGATCAGTTTGACGTGGTGCTGGTAAACGAAGACCTGGATAAGTCGCTGGCGGAGGCACAGCGACTTTACGATGACTTCAAAAACCGCTGATTCCTCAGCAATGCATTAACCTCCATATATTGCATGATGTCCTGTTGTCTTAATTCATTAATGCATTGAAAAAAATCGGACTCTTTTTTGGCTCCTTTAATCCGATACACACCGGGCACATGATCATTGCCAACATCATGGCAGAAACTACTGACCTGGAAAAAGTCTGGTTTGTAGTAACCCCGCAAAACCCCCTAAAACCTGGCAAAGGCCTGCTGCACGATTTCGACCGGTATGATATGGTGCGTGCGGCCGTGTACGACAATTACAAGCTGGAAGTATCCGACATCGAGTTTAACCTGCCCAAACCCAACTACACCATCCACACGCTGGTGCATTTGTCAGAAAAACATCCGGATAAAACATTCAAAGTGATCATCGGTGAAGACAACCTGGCCAGCTTTACCCGCTGGAAGAATTACGAGCGCATTCTGAATGATTACGGCTTGTATGTCTACCCGCGGCCACATGTTGCCGAATCGGAGCTGATCCGCCATCCGAATGTGCGCATGGTGGAGGCTCCCATGATCGATATTTCCGCAACCTTCATCCGAAATTGCATTAAGCACAACCAATCAGTACGTTATCTCGTTCCAGACCCCGTAGAAGCCATCATCCGCGCGAAACAATTTTACCACTGAAGGTCATCACCAAAAATGACTATCGTCAGTCGCAGTTTACGTTTCGGATGATATCTTAGCCACCTGTCAAGAAATGAGACTGATCCGTGTAATAAGCCTGTTGTTAACCCTCACCACCATAAGCGCCTGGGCAGGTGGTATTCGGGGAACTGTGAAAGGAGATGATGGCACCAATCTTTCCTTCGCATCGATATATGTAAAACAACTGGGTACCGGTACGGTATGCAATACAGAGGGGTATTATGAACTCTCGATGACACCGGGTACTTACGATCTTATCTATCAACACCTCGGTTATGAAACGCAGGAAAAGCGGGTTACAGTAGGTAATGACTATCTGACGATTGATATTGTACTACGCACCCAGGTAGTCGTGTTGCAGAATGTCACCATTTCCGGAAAAGAAGACCCGGCCTATACCATCATGCGCAAAGCCATCGCCAAAGCGAAATATCATACCCAACAAATTGACCAGTACACGGCCAGGGTCTATATCAAAGGGGCCGGTCAATTAGTCGACTACCCCCGGCTGGCAAAAAAGGCTTTGGAAAAAGAAGGCATTGAAAAAGATCGCGTTTTTATTTCTGAATCGGTCAGCGAAATCAAATACACCCGTCCGAAAACATTTGAAGAACGGGTAATCTCCATCCGCAGTGATGGGCGCGACAACAACACCTCACCCAATGCCTTCATCTTCGGCAGTTTTTACGAACCGGAAATTGCCGAAACCATCTCTCCCCTGTCACCGGCATCATTTGGCTATTATAAGTTTGAATACCTCGGCACCTTCAAAGATCGCGAATACGAAATCAGCAAAATAAAGGTAACACCGCGTGTACGCGGGGATAATGTCGTTGAGGGGACTATTTTTATTGTTGAAGATTGGTGGAGTATCCACAGCCTCGAACTGAAAACCACCAAGCTTGGTGTCAGCATCCAGGTTACTCAGCTTTATGCCCCTGTTGATGACAAAGCCTGGCTGCCGGTTTCCCAGCAGTTTGAAATCGGAGGGCGCTTCTTCGGATTCGAATTCATTTATAATTACCTGGCTACTGTCAGTGATTATCAAATTCAGCTCAACCCGGCACTGGAAGTGCCGGCCATGCAGGTTATCGATGACAAATTGTTTAAGCAGGAAGCACGGGAAATTGAAAAACGTAATCCGGATAAAAACCAGGCATTGCAGGAACGGTTGTCTACCGATAAGGAAATCACGCGTAAAGAGTTGCGGAAGATGCTCAACGAATACGAAAAGCAGGAGACCCGCAATACGGAAGAACCTGATGTTATTGCCAACACTTCATTCAAAATCGACAGTGGTGCCTATAAAAAAGACTCTGCCTATTGGGCCGCTATCAGGCCGGTGCCACTCACCGCGTTAGAAATCAAAGGGTACCGCAAAACAGACAGCCTTGCGATTGAAGAACGCAAAAAAGAAGAAGGTGACACCGTCAAGCGTGCTGCCAAAAACAAAAAGGGTTTTCAGCCGTGGGATCTCCTGGTAGGAGATGTTTACAAGGTCTCCAAACACTCTAATTTCGAAATTCGGTTTCCGGAGGTGTGGTTCAATACAGTGGAGGGCTTCAACCTGATTTACCGGATGAACTTCGGTACGGTGCTGCAGGATACGAACCGTACCCGCATGAATATCATGCCCACCCTGCGTTATGCCTTCGCCCGCGAAAAGCTCAGCGGGCATCTCACCTTCCGCCTGCGCAATAAGAACTACCGCTTTGAAGTGCAGGGCGGACGGTATGTGCGGCAGTTCAATCCCGATGAACCGATCCTTCCCGTAATCAACACCTTCACCACGTTGTTCCTGGAAGAGAACTGGATGAAGATTTACGAGCGCGATTTCGTTGATGCCCTTTACCGCAGACGCTTCAGTCCGAAGTTTACGGCAGAAGTCAATTCATCCTGGGCAACCCGCAGAGAATTATTCAACAACTCCGATTTTAAAATCATCGATCGTAACAAGATTGAGGGTTTCACGCCCAACGCACCGGTCAACGAAGAATTGGAGAACACGAGTTTTGATGAACATCAGGCGTTCATAGCCGGTGTGCACCTGAGTGCACGGCCATGGCTGAAATACCGCATAAGAAACGGCAGGCGCACCGAAATTGAATCTTCAACGCCAACCTTCCTGCTGACCTACCAGAAAGGCATGCCCGATATGATGAACAGTGTTGTTGACTTTGACCACGTTGAACTGGGGATCAAACAGGAGCTGAACATCGGGGCACGCGGCCGGTTAAGTTATGCTTTTCGTGCTGGCAGCTTTATCAATTCCGACAGCCTGCTGTTTATGGATTACAAGCATTTTCTCGGCAACCGAACACCTTTTGTTACATCCGACCCCGTGGGCAGTTTCCGATTGCTGGATTACTACCGTTTCAGCACAGCCGACCGGTATGCCGTGGCCAATGTAAACTACCAGTTTCGCAGGTTTCTGATCACCAGCATTCCGGAAGTACGAATGGTTGGCATACGTGAAAACATTTTTGTGAATTACCTCGCCACTCCTACTTCAAAGAATTACACCGAGGTGGGCTATACGCTGGATGGCATTCTTCGCTTCTTCCGGCTGGAAGCCGCAGTGGCCTTTCGTGACGGGCAGTACCTTTCTTACGGATTCCGGATCGGTGTGGCAACCAATCTTTCCATCCGCTTCTCGGATAACTGACATTCGCAGAGATGCCCCTTTTGTCAGGGCTGCATTTTTGTTTCGTAACTTTCAGGCATGAACATCTCTATCGATGAATTCCTTCAACTCCGTGATAAACTCCCGGTGGTAGATGTTCGTTCGGAAGGTGAATTTGAAGCCGGGCATATAGCGGGGGCAGTCAACATACCATTACTGAATAACCAGGAACGTGTCATCGTAGGCACTACCTATAAACAACAGGGACAATTAGAAGCCATCAAAACAGGCTTTCAACTGGTAGGACCCAGGCTCCTGGAAATTATCGAAGCTTCACTTCAGACAGCCCTCCATCGCCATGAATTGCTGGTGCATTGCTGGCGGGGTGGTATGCGGTCCGCGAACTATTGCCGGTTTGTTGAAATGGTGGGCATTAAGACCCATACGCTCACTGGTGGATATAAGGCGTACCGGAATAAAGCGCTGGAATCTTTCGCGCTGCCTCTTCAATTAATAGTAGTTGGCGGTTGCACAGGAAGCGGCAAATCGGAGCTATTACAGGCGTTGGCCGAGGCTGGTGAGCAAGTACTCGACCTTGAAAAACTAGCCCATCATAAAGGTTCCGTTTTTGGCGGGTTGATGATGCCACCACAACCTACTACCGAGCAGTTTCAGAACAACCTGTTTGAAGAAATTTTAAAAATCGATTTATCGCGTCCGGTATGGATTGAAGATGAATCCGTGGCGATTGGTAAAATCTTTCTGCCAGAACCACTATGGCGAAACATGAATACCAGTCCTTTAATAGAAATTGATGTTGTCCGCGAAAATCGTGTGCAGCGGCTGGTGAAGGAATACGGACATGCCGATAAGCAACAATTTCTCGAAGCGATGAAAGGCATCGTGAAAAAGCTGGGGGGCCAACACTTTAATGTCGCACAGGAAATGCTTCTGGCCGGAGATATGCCGTCTACCATTGACATCTTGCTAAACTATTACGATAAAGCCTATCGCAATGGTTTGCAGCGCAAACAGCACCGCGTGACCAAGCAAATCCAGTGGGATGGACAGCAAACCCAAAGCGTTATAGGAGAACTGCTTGCAACTAAAGAACAAATTGCCTTCCATAAACAGTTATGAATAATTTTTCTGATTGGCTGGATTTTATCTAATTGAACAACATGCAAGACATTAAACTAACGCAATACTCACATGGTTCCGGATGCGGCTGTAAGATAGCTCCTGCTGTGCTGGAGAAAATTCTTCAGCAGGGCAAAGGACCCGGTTTCTTTCCGTACTTACTGGTGGGGAATGAATCGAAAGATGACGCTGCCGTGTACGAACTTGGTGATGGCAACTGCATCATCAGCACCACCGATTTTTTCATGCCCATTGTGGATGACCCTTATACCTTTGGTGAAATCGCCTCGGTCAATGCCATCAGCGATGTATATGCCATGGGCGGCACACCCATGATGGCACTGGCTATTCTTGGTTGGCCTGTCGACAAGCTCAGCGCTGAAATTGCCGGACAGGTATTGCAGGGCAGCCGCACTATTTGTGAACGTGCCGGCATTCCGCTCGCTGGCGGGCACAGCATTGACAGCCCCGAACCCATCTTTGGTCTAGCGGTTACCGGCACGGTGCGTAAAGAACACCTCAGACAAAATAACACGGCCAAAGCCGGTGACTACCTTTTTCTCACCAAACCCATCGGTGTTGGCATGGTAGCAACTGCACAGAAACGTGGTCTGGCTTTGCCGGATGATATGCATGAAGCCGTTCAGGTCATGACACAGTTAAACACGCTGGGTGCTGAACTTGGCAAACTTGATTTCGTTCATGCGCTTACGGACGTAACCGGTTTCGGATTACTCGGGCATCTGCTCGAAGTATGCGAGGGAAGCGGGTTATCAGCAGAGATAAGCTATTCAAAAATTCCGAAGCTCAGCAACCTCTCACATTATGCTTCATCCATGATTTACCCTGACAACACCATGCGCAACTGGCAGAGCTACGACAGCAAGGTGAAAGGTATCGGTGCAGAATCATTGCTGACACTGTGTGATCCGCAGACAAGCGGAGGCCTGTTAATCTGTGTTGATGCCAATAACCTGGATACGATGATGAAATTCCTGAATAAACACGGAATGATGATTGAATCCTTTGGCCGGTTAACAGCACAACAGCCTTCTGCCATCACCATTCTGCCGGAATAAATTTGAATGCCTCCGTTAACCCTTTAATTTGGCATCGTTTTATAACGTTATCCAACGACCTCATGATTTTTCGTACGCTTTCCATATTCACTGTTTTTGCACTACTCATCGTTGTTTCCTGCTCACCCAAACAGGAAAAGGCACACCAGTCCGATTATAACCTGATTCCTTACGTCATCTACCGCACCTTTCCGCACGACACAAAAGCGTTCACACAGGGACTGGTGGTGGCCAACGGGAAACTCATCGAAAGCACGGGGCAGTACGGCTCATCCTGGGTGGCGGAAGTAAACATTGGCAGTGGTGTGCAAGACAAGAAAGTTATTCTTGATAAAAAGTATTTCGGTGAGGGCATTACAGTGCTTCACAACAAAGTGTATCAGCTCACTTGGAAAAATAAAACGGGTTTTATCTATGACTTCCGCACCTATGAAAAACTTGGTGAGTTCACGTATGAGCATGAAGGCTGGGGCATCACCCACAATGATGAAAATTTAATTGTGAGCGATGGCAGTGACAAACTCTATTTCTGGGATACGGTTTCTCTTCAAACCGTAAAGACACTGCAGGTGAAAGAAAACGGAAGACCGGTGAGTCAACTGAACGAACTGGAATTCATCGAAGGATTTATTTATGCCAATCAGTGGCAAACCAATTACATCATTAAAATTCACCCGGAGACCGGTGAAGTGGCCGGACGGTTAGATCTTACCAAAGTGGCTGAGGCAGTTTATCCGGGAAATCCCAATGCGGATGTGCTGAATGGCATTGCCTACGAACCGAAAAGCAAGATGATTCTTGTAACGGGAAAATTGTGGCCGGCCATGGTGGCCATTAAGCTGAAAGAAGACGCGGAACCTGTTCAATAATCAATAGACTGATTGGTGTCCTTACCGATCATATTCTTCACCGATCAACATAGTCACTGCGTTTCACTTAACCTGGTCTGTGTCTCCACAGACCAGAAAATTAAATACTGAAATCACCACCGTTTCGTGCTCTCAATCTCCATAATCAAATTTTCACCGTACGCCATGCCCGGGGTCTGATAGCCCGGTTTGAAATTGCCACTAAGAATTTTTTCTGCGATAAGCACACTGGTCTTTGCCGTCAGCCAGTAACCGCTGATGGTATCCAGCCTTGCTTCGACCTGTTCTCCCTTCTCATTCCACACTTTACCCCACAGGAAACTTCTTCCGGAGTATAATTTTTCTTCGGAGGGTCCACCGGGTTTTTTGTCAACCTGCTTCAGCATAAACCGCTTCACAGCCGGCATGCGAAACAGCCAGTTCAGGTAGCGCGAGTTGCGGGCGCTTCGAATCATACCGGGTGTTGCCCCCGTATACACTTCGATGTTTGGAATGCCCGTTGTACGCCATGCGGTTGAAATATCACCCCATGGAATGCACAGGGTTATCGTTTTGAATGAACCAAAGTCAACATGCATAACACGATCACCCAGATTAACTTCCACCAGTTTTCCATCCTTGCGGATCTTCCCTCCATAACCCAGTCCCTCCGTCATGCTTTTTTTTGTGCCTCGCGATAAACCTCCCTTCGACATGGTGAATGCCAGCTGCAGGTGTGTGGCGGATGGCAATTTGTTTTTCAGATGGAGTGCCAGGCAATCGGAAGGCACAACGTCAAAACCAGTGCCTGGTATAATAGTGATGTTGGATTGCTTCCCTTTACTGTCATAACCGGCCAGCATTTCAAACACTTCATATTCACCAGTGATATCGGTGTAGTGCGTTCCGGTTTCAAGGCAAGCCTCAGCCATGGCTTTGGCGGTGTGTCGGAACGGGCCACCACAGTGAATCACCACCTTGCCTTTCCGCAATAAAGCGGTAAGCGCTGCGCGATCGTTAACTGAAACTACCTCGTACGGATAGCCACTCTCGCGGCTTTGGGCTTCGAGCGCAGTTCCATTTCTACCTGACAGGATAACCTCAAGATTTTCCGAGTAATGGACCCGGTGCCAATACCAGCAACAAGTAGCGTGGTGAAATCAGCATTTGCAAATAATTCACTAACTGAATACTGATAATGGTTATGGCAAAGCCGATGCAGGTCACCAGGGTGATGGCAGAACCCCTGACATGTGCCGGAGCATGCCCGGCAACCAGCGCTGAAAATTGCGGGGAATCAGCAACGGCCATCAGTCCCCAGAAAAACATCATACTGATAAATACCGGGAAGGCTGAATGAAAAACGAATGGAGATAACAGGCAACAGAACGCTGACGAAGTCAGTGCAACGGAGGCGATGCGCTTGCTGCCCCACGCTAATGAAAGTTTTCCGCCTACAAGGCATCCGATCACTCCGGCAGCAATGATAACAAACGACCAGCCTGAAACAGAAAATACAGTTGCTGATTTGTGCTGATAGTTGTTCAGCACCACGGGTACAAAAGCCCAGAAGGCATACAACTCCCACATATGTCCGAAATACCCCATGGCCGCAGCCCGAAATTCAGCATAGCCAAAAACACCCCGAACATTCCGGAATGTAAAACGAGCTGAGCGTAAATGATGCGGGCCGTCACCGATGAACAAGCGCATGCTCAGGCCTCCAACAATAGCCAGTAGTGATACCAGGCCGATGATCATTTCTGCATCGGGTATACCGGGAATTAAATGAAGGAGGTGCGGAAAGGAGGTACCCAATACCAAGGCGCCAACCAAACCACCCAGCCAGTGACCAAGTCCTTCACGGTTCCAGTCGGAGGCGATTTTCATCCCTACCGGATAGACACCGGCCAGAAAGAATCCGGTAAAAAACCGGCTGATCATCGCCAGATTCAATGCACCGATATCCCATAAACACAACGCATTCATGCCTGCTGCTAATACGCTGCTGACAAAGAATACAGAAGCCGGTGAAAAACGATCGGAAAGACCGAAAAACGCATACAGTAATGTACCTGATATAAACCCAAGCTGTACCGCAGCGGTAATGTGTCCGATGGCATCACCGGGCCAATGATATGCAAGCTGTAATTGCGGAAGAACCGCATTGGTGGCAAACCATAGGGAGGTGCAGCAGAACTGGCTGAAAACAATTATATAGAAAACATGTGCCGGAGGTTTGATCATCCTACAGCATTCCATTGGAAAAATTACAGACGCAGGAGATTAGAATTCTATTCAACGCTCCACCCGAACGACAAAATATTTGGTATCACCGCGCCAGGGAAATGCCATGTAGCGCCTGATGAAATGCAGGTTTACCCGCTCCCCGGCTAAGGCAGCCTGTTCCAATTCCTGAAGGAGTTCCGGATTGTCTTTACCTACAGAAAAATCGCGTGTTTCCGCTATCGGACTGGTTCCTTTAAGGGCACCAAAAGACTCCATGGAGATTTTGCCTTCATAGGTTTTAAAAATAATCCCTTTTTGAGAAACACTAAGCACTTTTCCTGCCCAAACCCCTCGTTCGTAAACACCCCAGTAGAAAAAGGCCATTGTAATGATCGCAATGATGAGTATGACACCCAGTAAACGTTTCAGGAAGCGCGCAGATTTATTCATCACCCGCTCACCTAAGGATTGATTTTCCATATAACAGCATTTGATCCGAAGGTAAAAAGAAGTGGCTGAATTGCATGCAGCCCAAAAAACAAAAAGCCGGCACAGGGCCGGCTTTTAGGCTGTTGTAACCAAACTATACTGTCATGATTTCGGTTTCTTTTTTCTTCATCAACGCATCAATTTTACCAATAAATTCATCGGTAAGTTTCTGCACTGTGCCTTCGGCATCTTTAATGTCATCTTCCGAAACATTCTTGATTTTCTTAAGCTGTTCGTTCGTGTCCTTGCGGATGTTTCGCACACTGACACGGGCATGTTCGCATTCCTGCCCTACCTGCTTCACCAGTTGCTTCCTGCGCTCTTCTGTCAGCATGGGTATGTTTACGATTACCTGCTGTCCATCGTTTTGCGGATTAAGGCCGAGGTTGGCATCACGTATAGCCTTTTCAATTTCATGAATCATGTTCTTCTCCCACGGTTTGATAAAAATGGTACGGGCATCCGGTGTGGTGAGGGAAGACACCTGGTTGAGCGGTGTCTGGTTTCCGTAATAGCTTACCTGGATACCTTCCAGCATAGCCGGGTTGGCCTTGCCAGCGCGGATTTTGGTGAGTTCATGGCTCAGGTGACTGAGGGACTTACTCATATGTTCCTTGGCATCTTCCAGGTACAATTCAATTTCTTCCATAGCGACTCTATTTAATATTAACCCGTTGCTTTTATAATTGTATTAACTGATCAGTGTACCAGCTTCTTCGCCCCTGGCCACGCGCAGCAGATTACCCTTCTTGTTCATATCAAATACAATAATCGGCAGTTTATTCTCCATACAGAGGGTGAAGGCCGTCATGTCCATAATGTTGAGATTCTTCTCATAGGCTTCCTGAAACGTCAGCGATTCAAATCGCACAGCATCCTTAAACTTTTCCGGATCCTTATCATATACGCCATCCACACGAGTTCCTTTCAGTACTACATCGGCTTGAATTTCAATGGCGCGTAAACTGGCTGTTGAGTCGGTAGTAAAGTAGGGATTTCCGATGCCGGCACCGAAAATAACGATCCTGCCTTTTTCCAGGTGGCGGATTGCCCTGCGCCTGATGAAGGGTTCGCAAACCTGCTCCATCCGGATACCAGCCATGAGCCGCGTGTATTGCCCATGGCGTTCAAGCGCACTCTGCAATGCCATGGCATTGATTACGGTAGCCAACATTCCCATGTAGTCCCCCTGCACCCGGTCGATGCCCAAGGCTTCAGCCTGCCCTCCGCGGAAAATGTTTCCGCCACCGATAACAATGGCTATTTCGACACCGGCAGCACGCAGCTCTTTGATCTCTTCACAATACTGCTCCAACACAGCGGGGTCAATATTCAACGATTTGTTGCTTCCCTGCAGGGCTTCTCCGCTGAGTTTGAGTAGAATGCGTTTGTATTTCATGATACCTGTTTATAGTGCAAAATCCGGCAAATATAAAACGGACGGCTTATACTACCGGTGCTAAAATTCGATGAGTACCTGATTTTTTTCCACGCTGTCTCCTTTTTTCACTTTCACGGATTTCACTTTTCCTTCGCCCGGTGATTTCAGGATGTTCTCCATTTTCATCGCTTCAAGAATCAGCAGCGGATCGCCCGGCTTCACCTCATCACCTTCCTTGATGTTCAGGCTGATGATCATGCCCGGCATAGGCGCTTTAACGGTGTTCACTTTAGAAGAAGCATGGTTGGTCATACCCATCTTTTCCAGCAGCAGGTCGTACTTGTCCTTCAGGTGAACAGTATAAAGTTTACCGTTGATTTTCCATGTAAATGTTTTGGTATGTGTATCTGTCTTCACGACTTCAGCCGTGTAAGATTTACTCTTATAAATAATATGAAAATATCCATCGCGAATTCTGGACAAATCCCATTGAAGGGGTTCACCATTAATCATCATGTGCCCATCATCCTGCTGAATGTCGAAATGGAAATCGTTGACGGAAGCTTTGAACATGACCAAAAATAGACGTTAGGCCTCAGATTAGACAACTTTAACACAGAATTTACACCAATGACAAGCGGTGATGCGCGGTTTCACAGCAGGTAAATTTTTCCGGCCGGGATGCTTTCTGTCTGCGAAGCCTGTATAACTTTGCCGCTGTTAGAAAGGGGTGCCTCAATAATAACGGGCTGAGATTATACCCAAAGAACCTGATGCCGGTAATGCGGCCGTAGGGAAGGCAATTAAACTTGTAAGCTAGGTGCAGTCCCCTCTGCGTCAGCGGGTTTAACAAAAAAGTTCAACATGTTCAATGTATTATGCGGAGCATTGCTGCTCCTGCTGCCATTTTTCTCCATGGCACAACAATCGTGGACGGGTACCGTGCGCGACAAATCTTCGGAGGAAGCGCTCGTTGGCGCCACCGTGCGCCTGCTGCTCGAAAACAAAGTAGCCGTAACCGATGCCCAGGGGCGCTTTGAGTTCTCTGGGCTCACCAGCAACCGGGTTGAAGCTGAAATTCGTTTCATCGGCTATCGCTCCACGCAGGCATGGTTTTCTGTCAGTGAAACAGCCAATATCCGGCTGGAAGAAAATTCCATCATCACCGATGAAGTGCTTGTGATGTCAACCCGTGCCGGAGATAAAACACCGGCAACCTTCAGCGTGATGGACAAGGCGGCCATCCGAAAGCAAAACTTCGGACAAGACCTGCCCATTATCCTGAACTGGAAGCCCTCTGTGGTAACTACCTCCGATGCCGGAAATGGCCTGGGGTATACGTACATCAGCATCCGCGGAAGCGACCAGACCCGCATCAATGTTACCCTGAACGGCATACCGTACAATGACAGCGAGTCGCAGGGTGTCTTCTGGGTGGATATTCCTGATATCGCTTCCTCCACACAAAGTATTCAGATACAACGTGGCGTGGGCACTTCCACCAACGGGGCCGGTGCCTTTGGCGCTTCCATCAACCTGCAAACCAACACCCTGAACGACAAGCCTTACGGAGAATACATCGGTTCAGCAGGATCGTTCAATACCTGGCGAAATACGCTGGGGTTCGGAACTGGTTTGATCAATGATAAATGGGCTATCGATGGACGCGTATCTGCCATCACCTCGGATGGCTTCATCGACCGCGCGTCATCCGATCTGAAATCCTACTATTTCTCTGGTGGTTATTATTCCGGTAAGACAATGGTGAAAGCTATTGTCTTTGGTGGGCGTGAAGTTACTTTTCAAAGCTGGTACGGTGTGCCGGAGTCCCGATTGAACAATGATGTTGAAGCCATGCTTACCACGGCCATGAATGAAGGCTGGAATGAGGTGCAAACGCAAAACCTGCTCAACTCCAACAGCCGTACATTCAATGCCTACCTGTACGAAAACCAGGTGGACGACTACACGCAAGATCACTACCAGTTGCATGCATCACATCGCTTCTCCGAATACATTACAGGCAATGCAGCGCTGCACTACACCTACGGCCGTGGTTTCTATGAAGAGTACCGATACAATGACCGCCTCCGTAATTACGGTTTAAGTCCGATCGCTATCGGTGACTCTGTGATCAGCCGTAGCGACATTATCAGAAGGCGTTGGCTCGATAATGATTTTTACGGAGTGACCTGGTCGTTGAATTATGAGAAAGACAAACTGAGCAGTGTTCTTGGTGGTGCCTGGAACCGCTATGAAGGCCGCCACTTCGGTGAAATCCTCTGGGCACAGGTATCGGCTGTGCCGAAAGGTTACCGGTACTATTTCAGTGATGCCGACAAACGCGACTTCAATGTTTACCTGAAAAACAATTACGCGTTTTCATCCCGCGTGAATGCCTTTGTCGATCTTCAGTTCAGGCGCATCACTTATACTACAGCCGGCAACGACAACCGGCAGAATGATTTTGATGTGGATGTGGAATTCAACTTTTTTAATCCGAAAGCTGGCCTGGTCTATGAATTGCCAGAGGGCCAACAGCTTTATGTTTCCTATGGCATCGCCAACCGCGAGCCGGTTCGAAAAGATTTTATTGACAACCCGGAAAACCAAAACCCTAAACCCGAAAGGCTGGGTAATCTTGAAGCGGGGTGGCGAAAAGCTACTGCACAATCCGTCATTAATTTCAACGTATATTGGATGAACTACCGCGATCAACTGGTGCTTACCGGTGCACTGAATGATGTAGGTGCACCGATTCGTACCAACGTGGATCAAAGCTACCGCATGGGTATTGAAGCTGACGGTATGGTGCAGCTTTCCACTAAATTCAGCTGGAATGCCAACCTCACGCTTAGCCGGAATAAGATCCGGTCGTTCACTGAAATTCTCTACGATTACGGAGTGAACTTTGATGAGTTCAACATCATCACCAACGAATTCAAAAACACAAACATTGCTTTATCCCCCAATGTGATTGCCGGTTCGATGTTCACCTACAAACCGGTTCCGGCCGCTGAAATCACGTTGCTGACCAAGTATGTTGGCGATCAGTTTCTGGATAATACCTCCAATCAAAACCGGAAGATCGATGCCTACATGACTAATGATGTGCGCCTGGCTTACACCGTGCGCCCGAGATCCCTGAAGGAGATCACCTTCAGTCTGCTGCTGAATAACATTTTAAACGAGCAGTACGAGTCCAATGGATATACCTATGGCTACTTAGGCGGAGGTCAGGAATTCCGTGAGAACTTTTTCTATCCACAGGCCGGACGTAATTTCATGGCAATGATTAACGTGCGTTTCTGAACGAATCCGGCCATTTACTGATTGTTCTAACGAAACCGGCTTTCCTTAACAGCCGGTTTCGTACTTTTGGCCCACTGCATCTCCCCCATGATTCCCGCCAGGAAGTTTATTACCCCGCTGCTGCGCCTAACGCGCACCTGGAACCTGCTCATCCTGGTTTTCGCGCAATATTTTACGACCAGGTTTCTGCTGCATGAAGATATCTTCATCGACTGGCGCCTGTTACTGCTGGCAATATCATCATCACTGATTGCAGCCGGTGGTTATGTGATCAATGATTACTACGATGTAAAAATAGACCTGGTTAACAACCCGAACCGGGTGGTGATAGGCCGCGGTATACCCCGAAGAACCGCTATCCTGTTACATGGCTTGCTTTCACTAAGTGGCATTGCCCTTGGCGCGCTTTTATCACTGTGGATATTGATCATCAATTTCTTTTCGGTGGCGCTGCTGTGGTTCTACTCCAACCTGCTGAAGCGTCTTCCGTTTGTCGGCAACTTCGCAGTTTCCTTGCTCACCGGTCTTTCCATCTGGTCGCTTAACGTGTTGTATGAAGTGAATAATCCGCTCGTAGTTATCTATGCCTTATTTGCATTTTTCATGACACTGGTTCGCGAAATCATCAAGGACATGGAGGATCTGAAAGGAGATAACACTTACGGGTGTAAAACACTGCCCATCCTATGGGGCATACGGAAGACAAAACAATTTTTATACGTCTTGCTGGGTTTGTTCGGAGTGAGTGTTTTTCTGATCAACCTGATGTTTGTAAAACTGCCGGTTATTTACTTTATGATGATGCTCTTCGTTCCGCTGGCTTGGCTGGTTTTTCA
>JALOMI010000154.1 GCA_025455465.1 Cyclobacteriaceae bacterium
CACCATACTCACAAGAACAATGGCGATGCGAGTCAGCAGCAGGAAATGCCTGTCTGTAGGTTTCTTTTTCATCAATGGCTTGATGATGTTCTCCGTCAGCACGGCAGCTGGCGCCAATATGGATGAACTGGTTGTGCTCATAATTGCAGATAGCAGCGACCCGAAAAAAAGAATCTGAACCGGAAGAACAGTGTGATCAAGCACCATCAGGGGAAGTGTTAATTGTGTGTCACCTTCCATTGCTTCCGGATAAAGAATTTTTACGCACAGACTGATGTACAGCGGAATCAATGCAATAGTGATGTAGAAAAAAGCAGAGTAAAAGCATGATCTGACAGCAATCTTTTCCGAACCTGATGACATTACCCGCTGAAAAATATCCTGCGAGGGTATTGAACCCAAGCCCAGAACAGACCATGCGGCCATATACGTAATTACTGACACTGCATTGCGTTCCGGAAAAAATTTAAATGCATCCGGTGGCGCCATTTCAATTACCTTCATTACCCCACCTGCCTTTCCGGATAGTATTACCATTAATACGATCAGCCCCAGTATAATCAATATACTTTGAACAAAATCGGTGATTGAAATAGCCCACATGCCTCCGATAAAAGTATACAGGGTAACAATAGCCGCGCTACAAACTATACCCTGCCAAACTTCAAGCCCGGTAACTACATTTATAATTAATCCCAATGCAACCAGCTGACCGGCAATGTATCCGAAATACGAAGGCACCATCAGGGCACTGGCTATCAATTCGGTTTTTTGGCCATAGCGTACTTTGAAGTAATCTCCCAGTGTAAGCAGATTCATGCGGTACAGCTTTCGGGCAAAAAACAACCCGAACAGCAAAAGGCATAAAGCGGCTCCGAAAGGATCTTCAATTACCGAGTACAAGCCACCCTCTAAAAATTCAGATGAAGCACCAAAGACCGTTTCCGATCCAAACCAGGTAGCAAACAAAGCAGCTGTGCTTAGTAAAATCGGCAGGCTTCTTCCGGCTAGCATGAAATCTTGAGATGTCTGTACCTTTCTGGATGCCCAAAATCCTATAAGTATTGTCCCCAGTAAATAGACGATTATGAAGAGGAGCAGCAAATCCGGAATGAATTAGACAATTTGTTGCGATTATAATCAATAGAACGGAAGTGGCCTAAAAAAGAAAAACCCCCAAGGTCCTTGACCTTGGAGGTTAATCCTGTCTATAGTTGGCTTGATTCAAAAATAATATAGTATGTTATTCTTACTAACGACACTTCGATAAAAAGTGCTTTACTGAGGTTGAAATGTATTAATGAAGGATAGCCGGAGTTTTTTGTTTTCACAGAGATACTCGCTTGTCATCGAGCAGGACTTAACAAGTCATAAAAAAAGAAAAACCCCCGAAGTCCTAGACCTCAGGGGTTTATCTTGTCTATAGTTGGCTTTGAACCAAAAGTATTCTATCTGAACATTTATCTAATAGCTGAAAAGACAAATTGACAAATAATGCCATAAAATGACTTATAGAGCGATTTTCAGGAGTGCTTGAAAAAAGAAAATCCCCAAAATGTACACGACAATGGGGATTTTCTAAGTCTACAGTTGGCTTTAATCGAACTAAAGGTACGAATTACTTTGACACCGGCAACTCTTGTTTCGATTTTTTTTGATCATTACCTGCTGAATCCCAGCGAATTGAGTCTTTTGGCTGTAGCTTTTCTTCCAATCGGTGCTTTAATTGGGGTTTTGAGCCTGGAAAAGTGGTTCTTGATGCAATATCGTAGCTGGCATAAATCAGAAGGGCCAGGAATATGAGAGCAGCCAGCAGGAATATTCTTTTGGAGCGGTTCATAAAAAAGGGGCCTGAGGCCCCTGTCTGATTATTTCACTTTGTTAACCACCGCGTCAAATGCCTCGCGGTGATTCATGGCTAGGTCAGCCAGCACCTTGCGGTTGAGGTCGATTCCTGCCTTCTTTAATTTACCAATGAACTGAGAATAAGATAATCCGTGCTCACGTACACCAGCATTAATACGTGTGATCCAGATGGCACGGTACTCTCTTTTCTTTTGCTTACGGTCGCGGTAAGCGTATACTAAACCTTTTTCAACGGCATTCTTAGCTACCGTCCAGACATTTTTTCTTCTACCAAAGTAACCTTTGGCGAGCTTCATGATGCGCTTGCGTTTCGCACGGGAAGCTACATTGTTTACTGATCTTGGCATTTACTTTACTTTTTTGGCAGTTGGCGATTTTTATCAAAATTCTTAGGGGCCAAATACCGGGTTAAACATGCGTCCGACTTGATTTTGCCAACAGGGCGGACTAAACCTGAATAAGGATGTCAGAGTGCGTAAGGTAGCATGAACTTCACATTGTTCATGTCTTCGGCTTTTACGATTGCCTTGCTGCTCAGTCTCCTTTTTTGCTTGGTCTCTTTCTTGGTCAGGATGTGGTTCTTGAAAGCGCGCTTACGTTTCACCTTGCCGGTTCCGGTAACCTTGAAGCGCTTTTTAGCACCTGACTTGGTTTTTACTTTAGGCATAATAGTTAAGTTATCTGTTCTTATTTCTTTGCTTTTGGCTGCACAAGGAGTGACATCCGCTTACCTTCCAGTTTGGGCATCTGCTCAACTTTACCATGTTCTTCCAGTCCCTGAGCAAACTTCAGCAGTAGAATTTCGCCCCGTTCCTTATACACAATTGTTCTTCCCGGAAAGAAAACAGTTGCCTTAACTTTGGCTCCCTCCTGGAGAAAGTTAATAGCGTGCTTCAGTTTAAAGTTGAAATCGTGTTCATCGGTATTCGGACCGAAACGAATTTCCTTGATCACAACCTTAATTGCTTTGGCCTTGATCTCCTTCTGTTTCTTCTTCTGCTCGTATTTAAACTTGGAGTAATCGGTAACCTTACAAACGGGTGGGTCAGCATTGGGAGAAATTTCAACCAGGTCCAAGCCTTGTTCCTGCGCAATTCGCAATGCCTCTTTTACCGGGTAGACGTCAACTTTAACATTTTCACCTACCAACCTCACACGCGGTGCGGTAATTCTTTCATTGATACGATAGGGCTCTTCCGGTCTTACTGGGCCCCTGCGAAAAGGTCTGTTAATAGGGTTATTGATACTCTTTCTCGTTTAAATTGAACAATATTTTCGGGCGTTTTTAGCCCATTTTCCAAAACAGGCTGCAAATATCGCTAATATCTGCAATTATCAAAATTCAGAGTTCAGTTATCCGGTGTTGCCGCAGCCATACGGAATTGGTGAATGAATTCATCCAGCGGCAGGCTTCCTACATCACCCTTGCCATGCTGCCGTACAGACACCTGCCGTGCTGCAGCCTCCTTCTCACCGACTATCAGCATATAGGGTATCTTCTTCACCTCGGCATCGCGGATTTTACGGCCAATTTTTTCATCCCGGGCATCAACAAATCCCCTGATATCCAGCACTTTGAGTGTATTAAGCACTTCGTGTGCATAGTCGTTGAACCGCTCTGAAATCGGTAATACTGTGATTTGCTCCGGAGACAGCCAAAGAGGAAAATTACCTCCGCAGTGCTCGATAAGAACTGCCACAAAGCGTTCCAAAGAACCAAAAGGAGCCCTATGTATCATCACTGGCCGGTGCCTTTGGTTATCAGAACCAACATACTCCAGTTCAAAACGCTGGGGCAACTGATAATCCACCTGGATGGTGCCTAGCTGCCAGCTTCTTCCCAGAGCATCACGAACCATGAAATCCAGTTTTGGTCCATAGAAAGCAGCTTCCCCTTTTACAGCTACGGTCTTCAGTCCACGCTCGTCAGCTGCCTCCTGGATTTCGCGTTCTGCCCGATCCCACAAATCATCAGCACCGATATACTTTTCCTTGTTGTCCGGATCACGCAGGGAAACCTGGGCGGTATAGTTCTCAAAGCCCAGGGATTTAAATACGTGCAAAACCAGATCAATGACTTTGATGAACTCGTCCTTAACCTGATCGGGGCGGCAGAAGATATGCGCATCGTCTTGTGTAAAGCCGCGTACACGGGTTAACCCATGCAGCTCACCACTTTGCTCATAACGGTATACCGTACCAAACTCCGCCAGACGGATGGGCAGATCTTTGTATGACCGCGGGCGTGAACGGTAAATCTCACAGTGGTGCGGACAGTTCATGGGTTTCAGCAAAAACTCTTCGTTCTCATCCGGGGTATGAATGGGCTGGAAGGAGTCTTTGCCGTATTTCTCATAATGCCCGGAGGTTACATATAGTGCCTTACTGCCAATATGCGGAGTTACCACCGGGTCATAACCTGCTTTAACCTGCGCCCTGCGCATGAACTGCTCCAATCGTTCGCGCAGAATGGTGCCCTTTGGCAACCAAAGCGGAAGCCCCATACCCACCTTTTCAGAGAACGTAAATAAGTCCAGTTCCTTACCCAACTTGCGGTGGTCACGCTTTTTGGCTTCCTCCAACATATGCAGGTATTCATCTAATTCCTTCTGCTTCGGAAAGGTGATACCGTAAATACGGGTAAGCATTTTATTCTTTTCATTGCCCCGCCAGTAGGCTCCGGCTACGTTCAGCAACTTTATTGCTTTAATAAAACCGGTGTGCGGAATATGCGGACCACGGCACAGGTCCGTGAAATTTCCCTGCTCATAAAACGTTATCGTTCCGTCAGCCAACTCGCTGATCAACTCCAGTTTATACGGATCATTCTTTTCAGTGAAGTAGCGCATGGCTTCATCCTTGCTGACTTCCCTCCTGCTGTACCGGCTGTCTTTTTTGGCCAGCTCCTTCATCTTGTTCTCCAACTCCTGCAGGTCATCTTCACCGAAGGCCCGGTCGCCAAGATCAACATCATAATAAAATCCGTTTTCTATTGGCGGACCGATACCAAATTTCACTCCGGGGTGAAGCGCTTCAAGCGCTTCGGCCATTACGTGTGCCGATGAGTGCCAAAAAGTTGATTTTCCTCCCTGATCATTCCAGGTTAGAATTTTAACAGAAGCTGATTGATTAATCGGGCGCGACAAGTCCTGGATGACGCCATCGACTTCGATAGCCAACGCCACGCGGGCAAGACCTTCACTGATACTGCTGGCTATTTCAGCCCCGCTGATCCCGGATGGAAACTCACGAATGCTTCCATCGGGTAAACTGATTGAGATATTCATAAAATGTATTCCAAAAGCAGGCAAATATAACCGGGTTTACCGGTAATGTCATGAACCATTACCTACAACTTGAATTGCGCTGTAAACAATATACCAAATGGCCTTGCCCGTTCATTTTCAAGATAAGTGAGCCGGTGAACAAAATCGATACGGAGAAAACGGAAAATATTTTCAACACCATATCCTAATTCCAGGTAAGGCTTTTGAAAGGTCAGGTTTTCATTTCCGGCAGGAAAGGGCAATGGGTCACTAATACTCAGGTTGGCATCATTCAGGTCCCCGTAAATAACATTCGCCAAAGCTGTTAAACGCCAGTTGAGTCTTCGCATCAGCGGGATGCTGTTCAGGAGAAATCCTTCAAAGTTTTGCCTGTATTGTAAGGAAATAAATCGGTCGCTGACAAATTCTCCAAAGTTCATCAGGTTGTAAATAACATCGGTATAGAAGGGTGTTTCATTACCGATATGCATGGCCAGCAGCGGGTAAGGCAATGTTCCCCAGATTTTTTCACCGGTAATCGTTGCCCGGCCGGTACCCAGCGGGCCCATGGGCAGGCGCTTTTGAATGGTCAACCGGAGTTTGTCGTAGTTAAAATCGCTTTCACCGATTCCCTCAATACCGTGAGTATAGCGTGCTGTAATGATCGGCCACTTTTGTGGACCGAGACTTATCCGCTCGTTATCATATTGAATGAAAAGTTCATCACGGGCAAACCTGGACTCAAGAATAACTTCCGCTGTTTGAAAATTTTGCTGAAGGGAATTGATGTCACCCGGATTGGAGTAGAAACCAAAGTCAAAAACCGGACGAAAGGTATTATACCGAAAGGCAACCCGTTGCGAAAACCCTTTCAGTAACTCTCGCTGAAAATTAACCCGTGTCTCATCGAAGTAGTAGCCTCTTCTGAAAATGCCAAAGCGCGTGGCAGCCAGGAAAAGGTAATTATCTGCGAGGTTTTCATCATCAATACCTACCCGGCCCAGATCACTTCGTATCCGAATGCTTGCGGTGGTCCAGCGTCTTCGATCCAATATGTGCTGAACAAACGCAGAATACTTAACCCGATCATCTTTAAAACCGTAGGCGAACTGTGCACCAAATACCCATTTCCGGCTGAAGTGGTAATTCGTTCTGAAGCCGGTCTGCAAGCGCACTGCTTCGATATCGTTCAATGCGATAAGGCTCAGGTAAGGACCAATGTCAACCTTGCCGACCGTTTTGTAACCATTTACAAGAATCTTAAGTAAATCAATATAAGTACGGACCACCGGGATGTTCTGAAGGGTATCAATCATCCGGTAGACATTTTTCTCCGTATCAGTTAGCGGCTCATGACGAAGATCATTCCAGTGGTCTTCATTTTCGCGATTCAGAATGTATCCTTCATCAAGCAATATAGGACGCTGATAAAATTTCAACTCGCGTGGATTATTAACCACAATGTCTTTGTTGGACGTGTAAAACTTCGCCAGCAAACCAGCCCACTGATCCTTAATCTCTCCAATATCAACCAATACACGGTTCTTTACGGGTATCCAAGCACCGGCCTCTGACTTCGCCAGTTCCTGGTGAATTTTAATCTTCTCGATGAAGTTCAGGTTGGCCTGCTTACCTACGGTAACTTCGATCTGTTTGAGTGCATACTCTTTTTTGGTGATCCACATGCTGCCGGTAAAGGCTAACGCCTGAGCACTTTTCGGAAAGAAATCAATGCGGTAACAGAAATCTTCACCCAAGTATAGGCTGTCCATCAGGTCATACTCATAGTAGATCCGCCAGCCATCGGCAATCGGAGAAACAAACTCTTTGTCGAGTATGGACAGCCAGTTCTTATAGAAGTTATATTCCTGAAAGGAAGATCCGATCAATTGCGACATCAGGGATCCATCTTCAAATCCAACGCCACTGATTTTTGTTTCCTTGATGTTCTCGAACTTTAATTCAGGACTGCTTCGGTAGAAGTACTGGGATATGCTTTCGGAAATAAAAATGGGCAGAACCGGTTTTCCGTCTTCACCGGCAATGCGGTCAATACTGTCCAATACTTGGGTTATTTGTCCGATGATTTTTTTCTGACGGAAATTGTCGGTGATGTTATCAATATCGATCTCAATCTTGCTGTAGGTCTCGTATTCATACGCAGATAAGGTGCGCTTATCATTAATTCCTTTATTTCGCACTACCCTGCGCAGAATTTCAAAGGCTGGATTTTCACCTGCTACCACCACCACTTCCCGCAGGCGCGTGGCTTCTTCTTCCAGCTGAAAATTAATCAACTGTACGGGGGCCTTGCTTACGGCTTTGACACGCGTCTGGTAACCAATGTATGATGCCACAAGTGAATCACCAGGATTGGCTGTGCTGATCTGATAGTTTCCGTCAAAATCAGTAGTGGCCCCGATGGAAGTACCTTTAAAGACAACATTAACAAATGGAATAGGGTCACCGGAAGAAGCATCGGTTACTTTACCGCGGATGGAAACGGTCTGAGCTAGTGCTGTCGAAGCCAGCAACAACACCAGCACGGTACTTAACCCTTTAAAGAATATCCCAACACACGCTGACAGAGGGTTCACGAATTAATCGAAAACACAAATTTAATCATTTTTAACTGCAGGCATCAGCAGTTTAAGAAGGCAGTGTAATTTGCTCCTTCTCCCCCAGAAAATGAGGCCCAGTTCTAAGTATATATAAATCGAGTACGGCCCTGGTGCGGGCAAAAATTTCACGGATTTGAAGTTTTACCATGGAATCGATTTCGGGATCATCTGCCACAATAGCGATGGCGTCTATTCCG
>JALOMI010000155.1 GCA_025455465.1 Cyclobacteriaceae bacterium
GATTGCCTCCTTAGCTCAGCTGGTAGAGCAACTGACTTGTAATCAGTAGGTCGCTGGTTCGATTCCGGCAGGGGGCTCACAAAGCCGGATAACTTCAATTATCCGGCTTTTTAATTTTCGGCTTGAACATTTCTCCATTCGCTAACCATTGCAGTTGCACTTCTGCCTTTTATCAAATTCCCCGTTTTCAATAAGTTTCCTTCTCTGATATCCGATATACTTGCAAAGATTTTCATTGTTGGATGCTTATTCAAACACAGGCATTAGAGAATCAAAGGCCCCGATAATTAAGTTTACCCTTACAGGGATGGTTTCACATGAATAATGGTGGCCTAAGTCGATGCTTAACCGGTAGGTTATTTCCTGTCAGCGTATGGCTGCTTGTTTTACTGGCAGCAGTAACCAACGGCTTATATGGACAAAACAAACCTGGCACCCGTATTCATATCAAAAAGGCGCAGGGTGAAATTAAGCTTGACGGTGTGCTCGATGAACCCGATTGGCAGGTGGCGGACGCGGCCCGTAACTGGTACCTCAATTATCCGGTCGACACTGCGCAAGCACCCTTTCAGACCGAAGCACGGCTGACCTTCAACGATCATTTCCTGTACGTATCCTATATCTGCTACGATGATCGTTCACCGGACCTGATCAATTCCCTGCGAAGAGACTTTGATTACGAACGTAACGATAACGTGGGGATGAACATCGGGCCGTTTAATGACCGCCTCAACGGATTCTTCTTCGTGTTGACACCTGCCGGTGTGCAGATGGAAGGCATTGTTTCCGGAAGCGGCACCTCAGAAACATCGTTTAATATATTCTGGGATAACAAGTGGTACTCCAAGGTCGTCCGCTATGAAGACAAGTGGGTAGCTGAGCTGGCGATTCCGTTTAAAAGCTTTCGTTACAAGCAGTTGCCGGAATGGAATATCAGCTTCGACCGGCTGGATAAAAAGCGGAACATGAAATCCGCATGGATTCATACACCCATTCAGTACATCACAGGTTCCTTTGCTTACTCCGGACAGTTGGTGTGGGATGATCCGGTGCCTGAGCCACGCACTAATATTTCATTGATTCCGTATGTAGCCGGTGGTTCTTCCGTAGATAATGAGACTGATCCCGTGAAGAAAGCCAATGATTTGCAGGCAGGCTTTGATGCAAAAGTCAGTATAACGCCATCGCTGAACCTGGATCTTACCTACAACCCTGATTTCTCACAGGTGGAAGTAGATCAGCAGGTGATCAACCTTACCCGATTTGAATTCCGGTTTCCGGAACGAAGACAATTCTTTCTCGAAAACAGCGACCTTTTTGATAATGCCGGCTTTCCGGATGCACGCTTATTTTTTTCACGAAGGATTGGCCTGGCGAAAGATTCCAGCGGTCTCTATACTAACGTTCCTATTTCATTCGGTGCACGCCTCAGCGGTTCACTGAACAAGAAATGGCGAGTGAGTGTGCTCGAAATGCAGACCCGTGAAAAGCTTTCGCTTGGCTTGCCGGTTCAGAATTATACGGTGGCCACTGTACAGCATAATTTCTGGAAACAATCAAACATATCAATTACCTATGTTGATAAACGATCGCTTCATGTTCGTCCGGGTGATTCACTCAAATATTTTAATGAAGGTATTTTTCTGAAACCCAATGGGGGTAGTTCCCTGAAGCCTAATACCTATAATCAGGTTTTGGGAGCTGACCTTGAGTTACTGAGCCAGGACAACCGTTGGTACAGCAGTTCATATATAGCCAAATCGTTTGATGCCTTCAACAACGAGCAAACGGGCACTGCCGGCACTTTCATCCGGTATTCGGTGCGGCATGTTGAATCGTTCATCGGAAGTTCGTTCATCGGTAAAGGCTTCAATGCGGAAGCCGGTTTTGTTCCCAGCCGGGGTGTCTACCCGGGGCAGGTAAACTATTTTGCCAGTTTCATCTATAAGATGTATCCGGTTGAAAAATCAATCGTGGTGATGAGTCCCGAATTGTCAGCCTTTCAAACGTATCTTCCCGATGGCACGTTAACCGACCGCAACTATACAGTGGGATACAGCCTTCGGTTTTTGAATACAGCATTGCTGAGAGTCAATTACAACTACATTTACAGTAAATTGACGAATGATTTTAATCCGATTGATCCGGTAAAGTATAATAAGTTCCTGGCCGGAGAGGAGTTCAACTGGCAGAATGTAAACCTGGTTGTGCAGACCGACACACGGAAAACAATAAATTTTACCGGGCAAACAACCTATGGTGGATTTTTCAATGGAACCAACTGGAATGTTCAGGGCGAATTGAATGCACGCTACCAACCCTATGGGAATATTGCCCTGCGCGTGGATTACAATGATGTAAGACTGGCGGAAGGTTACGGCACGGAAAAACTGTTTCTGATCGGGCCGCGTATTGATGTAACATTTACGGATAAGTTATTCCTGACCACCTTTTATCAGTACAACAACCTGCTGGACAACATGAACCTGAACGTCCGGTTTCAGTGGCGCTACCAGCCGGCTTCCGATTTTTTCATTGTTTATACGGAAAATTATCTTCCGGAGAATTTTGCAAGTAAAAACCGGGCACTGGTATTTAAATTCACCTACTGGTTTAATTTGTAACAACATTATGAAAGCCCTCACATTCACTGGTCATGAAAGCATCACGTTCGAAACTATCCGTGATCCCGAAATCCTCGAGGCTTCGGATGTTATTATCAAAGTAAAGTACTGTGCTATCTGTGGCTCCGACCTTCATGTCTATCACGAAAGAGAAAAGGGAATTGATCAGCATACGTGCATGGGGCATGAGTTTACCGGTGAGGTGGTCGAAACCGGCAAGGCAGTTAAACACCTGAAAATAGGTGACCAGGTGATCAGTCCATTTACAACCAATTGCGGACAATGTTACTTTTGCAGCATTGGCCTTACAGCACGATGCGAGAAAAGTCAGTTGTTTGGCTGGGTTCAGAACGGTGTGGGGTTGCAAGGTGGTCAGGCGGAATATGTTCGTGTGCCGCTTGCAGAATCTACACTGTATACTTTGCCGGATGATATAACCTATCCTGAAGCATTATTACTCGGTGATGTTCTTTCTACCGGTTATTTCTGTGCCCATCAGGCGGAGATTAAACCACAATTGCATTACGGTGTGATTGGCTGTGGTCCGGTTGGTTTGATGGCCATCTGTTCCGCTTTCCTTCAGGGAGCGCAGCATGTCTATGCGTTCGATAGTGTTCATGAACGACTGAACAAGGCAAGTCAGTTTGGAGCAACAGCAATTCCTGTTGATAAGACGGATGCCATTTCTTTCATCAAAGAACAAACATTTGGTCGCGGACTAGATGCTGTTATGGATGCGGTAGGGAATGCATCGGCCGGTAAGCTGGCGTATGATCTCGTGCGGCCGGGAGGAATTATCTCCACCGTAGGAGTTTGCACAGAACAGCACTTTCCCTTTTCGCCAACGGATGCTTACAACAAGAACATTACTTACAAGACAGGTCGGTGCCCGGCACGGTATTTTATCGATCAGCTAATCCCGCATGTGTGCGAACACCGCTTTGATCTCACCTCGGTGTTTACCCATCATTTGCCCTTACGCGAAGGGGTGAAGGGATACGACATCTTTGCCAATAAAAAAGATCATTGCCTGAAAGTTCTTCTTGAGCCTTAATCTTGTTGAAGACACTATTGATCATTTCAAAAGTTTCTGATGCCGGAAGAATAGCTGAGAAATAGGGATAAGCATCAGTCCCGCCAGGGCAAAAATCACAAAGGCGATTCGAAGTCCCAATGCATGCGATACATACCCGATTAAGGGCGGGCCAAGGAGCATACCCGCAATGCTGTAGGTGGCGATAAGCGAGATCGTTACACCAGGAGAGTATTTCTTTGCGGATCCGGCCAGCAAGAAAGTCATGGGGATGATGGCTGCGGTACCGATGCCAATCAGGCAAAAACCAAACAATGCAGACCAGAAATAGGGGAAAACTACAGCAAGACCTATTCCGAGGATAATCAAGGCAGAGCTGATGAGGTACGTGCGCGGCATGCCAAAAAGATCCATCATTCTGTCGGAAGCGAAACGGGAGAGCGCCATGCAGATCATAAAAATCAGGTAGCCCAGGGTAAACAGATCTTCTTTCACTACTTCTTTGAAGTAAACACCGCTCCAGTCGAACATGCCACCCTCACAGATCGCGGCAAAGAAGGCAAGCAACCCGAGGTAAACAATATACGGATCGGGTTTTGACATGCTCAGTTTATTGCCTGATGTGGAACGGTCTCCGGTCAGTAAATGCTGGTACGAATACAAGGCAGTCAGTATGGCGAGTGAAGAAATTACGGATACGTGTATGCTCATCGGTATATCAAGCGCCACAAAAAACGTAGAGATGGCGATGCCGGCAATTCCACCGGTACTCCACATGCCGTGAAACATCCCGTTGATTTTTTTATCGAATTGTTTCTGCAGGGTGATGGCCTGCGTGTTCAGGGAGATGTTCATGATGCGCATGGAGAACGAGAATACCGTTACCGCCACAATAAGCAGGAAGGTGGATTGCGCCAAACCGATGAAGGCCATGGCAATGGCCAGCAAAATCAACCCGGCCGTCATCGGTTGGCGGCTGTCGAATTTGGAAACGAGCCATCCCGATAAGGGCAAGCCGGCCAGCGAGCCGATGGGCATGAACAGCAGCACCGTGCCCAACTCGGCATCGTTGTATTCAAAGAGCGATTTGATGGTAGGGATCCGGGAGGTCCATGTAGAAAAACAAATACCCGAGAGGAAGAACGCAATATTCAGAAAAAGGCGCTGACGGTCTTTTACGTCCATGGAGATTGATGTCGCAAAGATGGAGTAATTGAATGAAGATTGTAAGTTACTGTATTAAAAAAATATGACCTGATGAAAATCATTGCCTAATTTGTTCAGAACGGGTAACTACTGTGGCAACAGCATAAACTAACCGGATAAACATTAATTCTATTTCCTATGAGCTACTATCAATTTATTAACGGGGTAAAAATGGACGGTGAGATTATCGAACTCGCCAATAAGGCTATGGGCCAGCAGGGAGACGGACGCATTTCAATGTATGATGCCGAAAAGATCTTTGATGCGGTGCAAGATGAGAAACGCTATACCGATGTAGAGCGTGATACCGTAGCTTACATAATGAAAGAATACCGGTGGACAGATGCCGCATACGACTGGTTTATGAAAAGGCTCTCCGGCTTAACCGAGCCGGAAGGTATTCAGCGAATGCCGGTTGATGAACTATCAGAACATCATTTTCCCAAGCGCGATGTGTTGTATACCCCGGAGGCACAGGCTGCACGTCTTCATGATTTGCGCACAGCCATGGTAGAAACCAATGACGATCATGAAGAGCTGGGTCTGATTGTTCGACTGGTTACCGGTGAGCGTGTAGAAATAATGAGCAATTTCATTGAAGTCTCCGGTGATCATGTTCAGGTTCGAGGCGGACACATGATCCCGATCCATGCCATTGAACGGGTGGAGATTTAAGCCTGAAGCATTAAAGGAATTTTATTCATTCTCATGCTTACCGTTAAGCAGGTTTATTGAAGATGCAATTCAATTTCTTATTGTATCTTAACCGGCATGAGGAAGCAATTTGTTTTTCTTGTGTTGGTTTTTGCCGGATGCGGATCTTCACTTTATGCACAAAAAGGTTTTTTACCCGGTTTTGTTGTTTTACATAATCAGGATACACTGACTGGCCTGGTGAAAGACAGGAAGGATTATCCGTTTACGCGCAAGTACGAAAAGATACGGTTTAAACGGGGTAGTTTGTTCGTTCACAAATACAGCGCGGAAATGATCAAGGCTTATCGTTACAGCAACCTGGATTACGAATCGGTATGGCTGGATCAGAAACGCGAACGCTTCCGTGAAAAGTTTTACAGCAGAACGGGGGAGGGGAAGCAACTCTTTCTGCAACGGAGCATTCAGAGTAAGTACTTGTCTTATTACATGCTGGAATATGTCGATCAGGATTCCGGGGTAATCGATGAAGTGCCGTTGTTCAAACGCCCCGGTGATGATTATTTCATTCGTGTTTCACAGGGTATACTGGGGTTGAAGAAAAAGTTGTTAGCTGATTATTTCAGTGACTGCCCTGTGCTTGCTCAGCGTATTCAACAGGGGGAGTTTCATGCTGCCGGTGAGATAATTCAGGCCTATTCAAGCTGTAGATAATATTTCTTCAAGACTGAAGTGGATTCTTTTTTTAATCAAACCTTTCAACATTTACTCACCGTTTTTGATATAAAATACGCATGACCATACAAATTCACCCAAATCATGAGCAGCTGTCGCATGCTGCGGCCGAAGCTTTCGTGGAAACGGTTCGAAATAATCCCCACGCAGTAATTTGTGTATCCACCGGTGATACCCCTACGCGTACCTATCAGGTAGTGGTTGAAATGGCTAAGTCCAGCGCCATTGATTTCTCACACATCACATTGATCGCGCTGGATGAATGGGTGGGTATACCTCCATCCAATCCCGGCAGCTGTTATGCTTACCTGCATCAGCATCTCATCGATCCGCTAAACCTGCGTCCGGAACAATTCCGTCTGTTCGATGCTCAGGCAACCGATCTGGATGCGGAATGCCAGAAGACCAGTGAACTGATCCTGAAGATAGGTGGCCTTGACCTGGTGGTAGCCGGTGTGGGAATGAACGGGCATATCGGCTTTAATGAGCCGGGAACACCTTTGGATAAGACCTGCCATGTAGTGGAACTGGAACCGATCACGCGCGAAGTAGGACAAAAGTATTTTACCGGCACGATGTCGCTTCAGTATGGAATCACCGTAGGACTAAAGCCCATCCTGCAAAGCAAGACGCTCATGTTGCTGGCCAGCGGTGAAAAGAAAGCGCCTGTCATGCAACAGGTGCTTGAAGGCAAGCCGTCAATACACTGTCCGGCCAGCCTGGTGCAGCAGCATCCGAACAGCATCGTGCTGTTGGATGAAGCTTCGGCTGCCCTGATAAAGAAAGGCTGAAAAACCGGCTATCCGCTGGGGATTCGAATTATAATGCCAGGGCACGGATCATCACAAATTCATTTTCAACAACCATATAGTATAGTACTTTCGCCATCGCTAAAATTTAATTGTTTATGAAAATCACTCGTTTCTTTTGCGCGGTACTGGCTGCATTCAGCCTTTCCGCATTGATGTTATCCTCCTGCACACCGGAGACTCCTACTGACCTTACCAACGAAGTATTGATACCCAAACCGGTTTCCGTTACCGCCACCGGCAAGCGGTTCAGACTGACTCCGGAAACATCCATTCGGGTGAACGGTGACAATGCCGAGCTCAACCGGTTGGCCGGTTATCTCGCGGGTGAACTGAAGCAAGCGACCGGTCTGCAACTGACCACCGGTGGCGATGGCAAAAATTCCATCGAGTTAACAGTCGGTGCCAATAATGCTACGCTGGGTGCTGAAGGCTATGAACTCACCATCAATAAAGACAAGATCACCATCAGCGCCAACGAATCTGCCGGAGTATTTTATGGCATTCAGACGCTGCTGCAATTAACACCATTGAAATCGGCCGAGGCCGGTAATCCAACGTTTGATATTGCTACCGGCACCATCAGCGATTATCCGCGGTACAGCTGGCGCGGCTCCATGCTGGATGTGGCCCGTCACTTCTTCGGTGTGGATGACGTAAAACGGTACATTGACCGCATTGCCGCCTACAAGATGAACATCCTGCACCTGCACCTGTCGGACGACCAGGGCTGGCGCATTGAAATCAAGTCGTGGCCCAACCTAGCTATCCACGGTGGTGCAACACAGGTGGGTGGTGGTAAGGGCGGATATTACACACAGGAACAGTACAAGGAAATACAGCAGTATGCAGCTGACCGGTTCATCACGATCATTCCTGAAATCTACGGAGAACTGAACGGTAAAATCGTTACTCCGGAAGACGGACGCTTCACCGGCACCCTTGAAACCAAAGGCATCGGTGATGCCAAAAACAAACCGACTGACCTCTATACCGGCATCCGGGTAGGATGGAGCACCCTGGTCTTCGACAAGCCGGCAACCTGGCGCTTCGTCAATGATGTGTTACGGGAGTTGTCAGAGATTACAACCGGACCGTACATTCATATTGGTGGTGATGAAGCACTGGTGACTCCCAAGGAAGAATATATCGCCTTTGTTAACCGGTTCAGTGAAATTGTGAAAGCCAACGGCAAGAAGATGATCGGCTGGGAAGAAATCGCCCAGGCTAATATTGATGACAATGCCATTGCTCAATACTGGCATTCGGCTGAATTCTCCACCACGGCTGCGCAGAAAGGGGCATCCATTATCTTTTCTCCTTCCACCCGCATATACCTGGATATGCAGTATGACTCCACTTCGCGCATCGGCCTGCACTGGGCTGCCTATGTGGAAGTAGATGACTCCTATAACTGGGATCCGGCCAACCTGGTACCCGGTATTGCTGCCGAAAAAATTCTTGGTGTGGAGGCACCGCTATGGACGGAGACCGTAGAAAGCATGAACGATATTGATTACCTCGTTTTTCCACGCTTGCCCGGGGTTGCAGAAATTGCATGGTCACCGGCAACAGGCAGGGATTGGGAAGAATATAAACTGCGCCTCGCTGCACATGGAAGTCGTATGACAGCAAAAGGTATTGACTTCTACCGGTCACCCCGGGTGCCGTGGACTGAATAAGGACCGATTTTCAGGTTTACCGAAAAAGGTGATGGCTTACGTAAAGTCATCACCTTTTTTATTCGTTCCGGTTTAACTGAACAAAATCAGGCGCGAATGTAATAGCCGTCATTGATCGTTTTAATAAAAACGCGAACATTACTGATGACAGCGTAACGGAATCAACGATAAGTCGTTGCGGGAGATTCGGAGGTATGAGGCAAAGAACTTTGATGTAAACCTGACAATCATGAATCAGCTAAACCCCGACACCAAAAATTCAAGAAAGGCCATCTGGTCTGAATCAATACATGTGACCGCGGATGAATTTTTAGCTGATCAACCAACGGCAGATTCCTATGCCCTTGTCACGGGTGGCAGTTCAGGTATCGGTAAAGCTATTGCCCGGGAACTGGCGCGCCATGGATTTAATGTCTTGCTTGTTGCCTTGCCAGAAACCGGTCTTGAAGCTGTCGCTGAATCCATTCGCAATGAGTTTGGTGTGAAAGTAGATTACCTGAACTGTAATCTGGCTGTCGCTGACGGGCCTGAAAAAGTTTACCATTGGTGCAGATTGAATTATTATGCCGTAAACATCCTGGTGAACAATGCCGGCCTTGGTCATTTATGTTCCTTTGAATCTTTGTCGCACGATCAGATTCATTATATGATGGCGCTCAATAATGAGGCGCTGGTGATGCTTACCCATCAATTCATGCATATGTTAAAAAATCAGCCGAAATCATATGTGCTGAACGTTGGCAGCCTGGCGTCATTCGAACCTATGCCCAATAAGGCAATATATGCCGCCACCAAGAGTTTTGTTTACTCTTTTTCATGGGCTTTGCGCATGGAACTTGAAGACGAAGGAATCTCCGTAAGTTGTCTTTGTCCAAGCGGTGTACTGACCAACCAGCAAGTTCAGCAACGAACTGAACGTATATCGATCAGTAAATCGTTTCAAATGGATGCGGAGACCGTAGCGCGAAAGGCAGTTAATTGTATGCTGAAAGGTCAATTTCGTATTATTCCTGGTTGGCAAAACCGGTTTGTCTACCGGTTGGAACAGGTGCTTCCGGAAGAGGCTGTAAAATGGCTGATGAAAAAACTGTTTAAAAAACTTCCGCCTGATACCTCACTGCCTGGGGCACATCCTCATCCGTTAGAAATACCAACCCTGCCAAAGGATAAACATCAATCTCTTGTTGAAGAGGAAGCGCTGACCGGTTGATTTCACTTTACCCGATTTTTAAAATCATTAAACGCATCAGTCTGGCGCTGGATATCTGCAGCGGTGACATTATCGCGTAAAGCCAGACGGGTGAAGACGTGATAATGAGAGTCAATCATTTGCACGTCAATGTTACCTCCGTTGAACATCTTCACGCCTTTAAAGATAAGCACGGCACTCACCGGATCGGCCGAAGGATCTTTTACTGATTTATACACTTTCAATGCGCAGTTGGCCGGCAGTTGGATGCCGCTTTGCAATTGCTTGCGCACGTGAATCAGTACTTTGTTTAATTCGTTCAATGTTTCCTGCGGCCGGAAATGATACCAGTATCGGTCTTCTTCTGCTGTGTTGTCTGCTTCAATGTAACCGAGTATGGGGCCGATGGCCGGTGCCAGTGAAAGGGTTTTATCCGCGGGAATTACAATCGGATCAACCAGTAAAATCTGCCGGGGTACCACATTGCTGCTTCCGAAAAATCCCGAACCGACCATGTTCAGCAGCAAAGCGCCACTGGTGGATGAGCCTATGAAGTTCAGATTTTTGTAACCGGCCGCTACCAGCCGGTTATATTCCTCAATGATGGAGGCTTGCCAATCACGCCACGTGGCCTTTTTAAAATCTTCATAAGTGCGACCATGCCCACCCATGAGTACGGATGAGATAAAATAGTCCTGTGTTTGTCCGGACCAGCTTCGGAATTCTTCCCACTCAAACGTAGAAGCACTGTAGCCGTGAATAACAATAAACACCGGGCGTTCGGCCTCTTCCGGTGTCGGGTTGGGTTTGGCTAATGATAATAAGAAGTCTTCGGGGCTATCGAGGGAAGGATCATACACAAACTTGCTATCGAGCATGGTGTCGGTGATGTCGGGATCCTGTGTGCAGTCTACCAACATCAGCCCGAGGAAGAGGATGATCAGGTGTTTCATTATTTAAAGAGATTCCAGGATATAGCGAGCCGGCACCTTCTTCACCGTTGCCGCTGATCAGGTTATACCCAACGGTAGCCATAATTTTTAGCGGGGATTTCGATCGCCAGGCAAAACCAAATTCGGGTGACAACAGAAAAGAAGTGTTTTCAAGAGCATCAAACATCGGGTCTTCATAATCGGCTACAAAGTAACCCATGTTAAACCGGGCCAACGTGCGGAAATCACTTCGCTTGCCGAAATACCAGGTGGTGGTGAAGAGGTAATTGTCCTGGATGATGGCGTTGGAATTAATTGCTGAACCTAATCGGGTCGTTACATAG
>JALOMI010000015.1 GCA_025455465.1 Cyclobacteriaceae bacterium
ATCCGCCAGGTACCGCTAATCACGGTATCTTTAATTTCATCCTGTTTGGATGCACTGTTATCATCACTGCAGGCAAACAAGCCAACCAACAAAAACACAGAGACTTTCAAGAGTTTCATAGCATGTCTTATTTAATGGTTTAAAGGTGACGAAATCCCCATGCTATACCGGTGACCATAGTCACCATTGGTTCAGATTTCTGTCATGCCTCATGATTTTGCCCGCAGACTTGCCTAAAAACCTATCTTTGGCGTGAAAATTTTACCATGGCCGATTCGATTTCAAAACTTACGAAAAGTGTTCATACCGGCTCACCGGGTGACCCTCAATACAAAGGCGTTGTTAACCCGATCTATCCTTCGGCTGCCTACGACTATGAAAACATGCCGGAGACCCAGTATCCCCGGTATTTCAACACTCCTAATCAGCGGGCTGTATCACAAAAAATTGCTGCCCTGGAAAATGGTGAAGACGGACTGATTTTCAGCTCCGGATTGGCAGCCATTATGACTTCGCTGTTTGCTTTTCTGAAGCAAGGCGACCATGCCATTCTTCAGCATGATTTATATGGCGGAACATTCAATGCAGTTACTGTTGAATTTCCCAGGTATGGCATTGAATACACCCTGGTTGATGGAACCAAACCGGAAGAATTTGAAAAAGCCATCCGCCCAAATACCAAAGTGATTTATGTCGAAACACCTTCCAACCCCACACTGACCATCACCGACCTGAAGGCCGTAGCCAACATTGCCAAGCGGCATCAGCTCATCACCATCATCGACAATACATTCGCTTCTCCGGTTAATCAAAACCCGATTGATCTGGGTATTGATGTGGTCACGCACAGCGGCACGAAATACATTGGCGGGCACAGCGACTTGTGCTGTGGTGCAGCTGTCTCAACCGCTGAGAACATCAGGAAGATCTGGAACAGCGCTTTTCACTTTGGTGGTTCGCTTGATGCGCAAACCTGCTGGCTGGTAGAACGAAGTTTGAAAACCATCGTGCTTCGTGTACGTCAGCAAAATGAAAATGCCTTGGCCATCGCCCAATGGCTGCAACAACAAAGCAGCGTAGGTAAAGTGTATTATCCGGGACTCCCGGAACATCCGGGGCATGCTATTGCCCGAGAACAAATGCCGGGCGGTTTTGGTGGCATGCTTTCCTTTGAAGTGAAAAGTGATCCACACGGATTTATGGGCCGTCTGAAACTGATCAAGCGTGCCTTGAGCCTGGGTGGTGTAGAAAGCACCATCTGCTCACCGGTGAAAACATCGCATTCCAAAATGTCACCGGAAGAACGCATCAAAATCAATGTAACGGATAACCTGGTTCGCTTTTCCGTAGGGATAGAAGATGCTCAGGATCTGATTAACGATATCCGCCAGGCGTTAGGCGGTTAGACTTATTTCTTTTCTACTGCATGCCCGCCAAACTCGTTGCGCAGGGCAGCAACCATTTTACCGGAGAACGTATCTTCCATTTGCGTGCGGTAGCGCATGAGTAGCGACATGGTGATTACCGGTGCAGGCACGCCCATGTCAAGGGCGGTTTCCACTGTCCATTTTCCTTCACCCGAAGAGTGTGCAATGCCCTTGATTGACTCGAGGTTTTTATCTTTCTCGAGGGCTCGTTGCGTTAACTCCATCAACCAGCCGCGAACCACCGAGCCATGATTCCATACCCTAGCAATGGAGGCAAGGTCAAATTCAGCGTTGAATTTATTCATGACCTCAAAACCTTCGGCAATGGCCTGCATCATACCGTATTCGATGCCGTTGTGCACCATTTTAACAAAGTGCCCGCTGCCACTTTTACCGCAATACAGCGAACCGTTTTCCACAGATATGGAGACGAACAATTCTTTGGTGTGCGCATAGGCTTCAGCTGAACCACCGATCATGGTGCACACACCATGAAGCGCTCCCGTTACACCCCCGCTGGTGCCGCAGTCGAGCAGGCAAACACCGATGCGTTCCAGGTCCCGGCTTCGTCTTTGTGTATCTTTAAAGTGGGAGTTTCCGCCATCAATCAGGATATCACCCTTATGCAGGAAATCATCCAGGTTGTTGATAAGTATATCCACAATGTTGCCGGCCGGAACCATCAGCCAGATAACCCTGCGACCAGGTAATGCCTGAACTAGTTCACCAACGGATGAAACGGTAGTGATTCCTTCTGCCTGGATTCGTTCCATAGCTGTCTTGCTGGTATCATAGGCGATGACAGTATGCCCGTTTCGTTTGAAGTTTAAGGCCAGATTGAAACCCATTTTACCCAGTCCGATAAGCCCCAGTTGCATACTGTTAGTTGTTTAGGTTTTGGTTGTACGGAATTTGGTCTGCGTCAAATTAGTGCATTCTTCCAATTAATCCGAAACTAATGCAGGCTACCACAGCGATATTAGCCTTTCAGTAATATTCATTAAAGCGAAAAGCATAATCCTTAAACAATGTAAAGGCCTTCCGATAGTACTGGTAACGCACAGGATCAGGCTGAAAAATTTCCGTGCCTGACACTCCGCCAGTAAACGTCATATTCAAGGCCTTGAAACCGAGAATGGCTGCGCCCATGGCAGATGCATCTTCATGACTTTGCACCGTTACCGTCTTACCGCTGATGTCCGCCAGCATCTGCACCCATTCCCGCGAGTGCGTAAATCCTCCGCTGGCTATTATTGATGTGAACGGTCCGCTGCAGGTTTCAATTTTTTCAGCGATTAGATTCATCATGTAAGCGATGCCTTCCAGTACGGCTCTTCGGAAATGCCGTTGATCATGATGATGTCGTATGCCCAGAAAAGCACCGAAGGCATCGGGGTTGTAAAACGGTGAGCGCTCCCCCAGCACATAAGGAAGAAACAGCAGACCATCCGCGCCAATACCTGTCTCCATTGCCTTTCGGATAAAGGTCTCAATGCTTTCTCTGCCTTCCAGCATGTGATTCAGGTACCAGTTCAATACAGCCGTTCCGTTGTTGCTTGCGCCTCCCTCTATCAGGTGGTCTTCATCAAGGTGATAACAAAACAAGCCGTGGTCAGCCCAGGAATATTCTTTACCGATGATTGTTCTGCGAACAGCTCCACTGGTACCAATAGTCACAGATAGTTTATCTGGAGTTATCGCTCCGCTGCCCAGGTTAGCGAGGCATCCGTCACTGGAGCCAATGACTACGCGAACATCTTCCAGATATCCTGTACGCCAGTCCGCATTGGCTGATGATAATGACCTTGAATGATATACCGAAACGATGGCTGACAATTTTGATGCTTCAATTCCTGTAACATCAAGTGCAGGCGCGAACCACTGTTTTGTTCCGGTATGCATCAGACCGGTGGCCGAAGCCAATCCCTGATCAATTTCAAATACACCAAAGAGTTTATGCCAGATGTATTCTTTAATACCGATGAACTTATATGCCGACTGAAGAAGATCAGGTTTCATTTCCTTTAACCACGCCAGTTTACATAACGGTGACATCGGATGTATCGCTGTCCCCGTATGGCGATGTAGCTGGCGTTGCGAATCTTCCTGTTTTAGTCGCCTGGCTTGCTGACGGCTGCGCAGATCCGACCAGATCATCAGCGGCATGAGTGGCTTGCCAGTAGTATCGACCGGCATGATGCTGTGCATAGCCGCACTAAAACTGATGGCCGCAATCTGCGATTTTATACTCTCAGGACACTGCTGGATTAATCCATGAACAGCGCTGGCTATTTCATCCGGATTCTGCTCGGCATAATCAGGCTTGGGAAAACTGGTTTCATAGGTTGTATTGGCTGAATAAAAAACCCGGGCACGCTGATCAACCGCCAATGCCTTGGCGCTGCCCGTGCCGATATCCAATGCCAGTACCAGGCTCAACGGAAAGCCTTATTCTAACTCAACAATGATCTCGATTTCTACAGCAATATTCGAAGGCAGTGCATTCATGCCGACAGCCGAACGCGCATGTTTTCCTTTATCACCGAATACCGCCACCATCAGGTCTGAGAAGCCATTGATTACTTTAGGCTGCTCCGTGAAGTTGTCGGTGCAGTTGACCATACCCAGAACTTTCACAATACGCTTCACCTTGCTCAGGTCTCCGATTTCAGCTTTGAGTGTTGACAATAAGGCAATGCCGGTCTGCTTTGCCGCATCATATCCCTGTTCCGTGGTGAGGTCACGACCTACTTTGCCGGTAATGTTAGTACCGTCTGCACGGGTAGGACCATGACCGGATAAGTAGATGAGGTTACCCGTGCGCACTGCGCGCACATAATTCGCCATCGGTGCTGAGGGCTTGAACAATTCGATGTTCATTTCCTTCAGTTTAGCTTCGGGAGTTTGTGCTGTTGCCATACCCGCAAACATACAGATACAGGCGGCCAGTAGTAAATGCTTCATATATTTTTATTTAGCTTTCGTTGAAAATCGCTTATCAATCATCTGATCAAACTTAATCCCTTCATTTAACTTCAACAACAAATGCCGGCAAAACAAATAACCCGCTGTCCTTGGTGCTTATCGTTCGACCAATACATCGCCTACCATGATGAAGAATGGGGCGTGCCGGTACATGACGATCGGGTGCACTTCGAATTCCTTATCCTTGAAGGTGCCCAGGCCGGCCTGAGCTGGTCAACTATTTTAAAAAAGCGAGAAGGCTACCGTAACGCCTTTGCCGGGTTTGATGCGGCTCGGGTTACTAAGTTTACCGATAAACAACTTGAAAAAATTCTTACTGATCCGGGCATCGTCAGAAACAGGTTGAAGGTGTTTGCCGCACGAAATAATGCGAAGCTCTTTCTTGATCTTCAAAAAGAATTCGGAAGTTTCGATCACTACATTTGGTCGTTTGTCAACCACAAACCCGTTATCAATTCCTGGAAGTCAATGAAAGAAGTACCGGCCACCAGTAAAGAATCGGATGCGCTCAGCAAAGACCTGATAAAACGCGGCTTTAAGTTTACCGGAAGCACGGTGATGTATGCCCACATGCAGGCCTGCGGTCTGGTCAACGATCATTTGGTGGATTGCTTCCGCTATAAGCAAGTGAAGCGGAAGTGATAGTAACGTTTCAGGATTTACGCTGTCATGTAAATCCTGAAACGATATTAATTATTTGCGCGGGAATAATTCATCGCGGTTGGCAGCCAGCCACGCGAAGGCAGCTGTCATCACTGCATTGTGCTTTAAATCAGCATCAATGGCTTTGTCGTACAAATCCATACTGGTATGGTGTGTACGGGTGCTGTATTCAATCGGATCCTGAATAAACTGAAATCCGGGCAAACCAATCGCATCAAAAGCAAGGTGATCCGTGCCGGAGGTATTCCGCAGTGTTAGTGTTGATGCGCCCATTTTCTCGAAGGGCTTCAGCCACTCACGAAATACCGGGCGTGCATTTTCATTGCCTTGCATATAAACACCGCGGTATTTACCGGTGCCATTATCCATGTTGAAATAAACAGAAAATTTTTCTGCGGCCGGTTTGTATTGCACTGCCTCACCAACACGCTCACCGTAAGTACGCTTCACATAATTTCGGGATCCAAGCAGGCCCTGCTCTTCACCGCCCCACAAACCGATGCGAATCGTTCTGCGCGGGCTGATGCCCAGCGACTGAATAATGCGCATCGCCTCCATCATCACGGCTGAACCCGATGCGTTGTCGGTTGTACCGGTGCCGCTGTGCCAGGAGTCGAGGTGTGCCCCAATCATCACTACTTCATCTTTCAGGTCGGTGCCAGGTATCTCGCCAATAACATTGAATCCTTTTTCGTTGGAGGTGAATTCTGTCTCCAGCGTCAGCTCGAGTTTTACCGGCATGCCCTTTTGCAACTGACGAACCATGCGGTTGTAATGCTCGGCTGAAACAACTACTTGTGGTAATATTTTCGGAGCATTCGGATGGCGTGAGGATAGTCTGTCCGCGAAAGATACTTCAGCCGGATAAGGTACGGTGGCGGCAGCAACCGTTACAGTACCATCTTCCAGTCTTGAACTCGGGCTTGCCTCCAGCACAGCAACAGCACCTTCTTTCATACAGAGATCCCACTTGAGGAAAGCAAGACGTTGCGGCTCGGTAGGGGCGAAGAATCGTCTTCCGGTAAAGGCTTCGGATGCACCGGAGTTGGCCATCTGCAGCAACTCACTGTCCTCTAACCGTTTCGCATCCGGCTCAAAGCCAGGTTTCACCGGGGTCGGCAAACTGAATAACACGATTTTTCCTTTGAGCTTGCCGCGATACTTTTCAATATCCTGTTCGGATTGAATATCCAGATAAACAGCTTCTGCTTGTACATTGCCTTTCACTCCGGGTGTCCACGCTTTCGGGTACCCTATTACCGGAAAGTATACAGGCCCCATGGCATGCAGGCTGAACTTCTTCAACTGCCAGCCGCGACCGAAGTCCTCATCCCACTGATCGTATTGTACATTTTTAATGCCCCATCCTTCCAGGGCTGACTTCGCATAAGATGCAGCCTGTTTGTAGCCGGGCGAGTTGGTGAGACGCGGGCCATGCACATCGGTGAGCATGCTCAGAATCATCATTACCTGCGAATTCTCAAGCCCTTCCTTTTTAATGCGGGATATGATGGTAGTGTCCATCTTCTCCTGGGCCAGGGCCGGGATCATCAGTAAAAGAAGTAATAATGTTTTCAATAGTCGGTTGGTCATGGTGATCAGGTTTGATTGAGGTCAAAATTAAATGCTCGCTTCGTGAGGAAGACACCGCACATGGAAAAGATGAAAACAAAGAAGCTCCCGGAGAATGTATTCCAGGAGCTTCTTTGTTGAAACAACTTCTGCTTTAGTTGTTCTTCTTTTTCTTCAACAGGTTTTGAATGGTTTTTACACCTTCTTCTACTGCCTTTTGTTTGGGATCAGCCGGTGTAGTTGCCGTGCTGTCTTTTTTAGTAGTATCTGTCTTGTTTCCGCCCAACAAGCCCTGCACGATTTGTGTTGCCTGCTTCTCGGCCTCCTGCTTGGCCGCTGTTGTCACTGCCTCCTGCACTTGCTGACGCTGCTCCGTCATATTCAACACCGGTTGAGGGCTGAGGAATGTACCGCGCAAGTCAATATTCAGCGGGATCATTGCATTGGGATCAGTTTTCCCACCGGTATACTGACTGACGAATGAATTATACTGGGTACCCAGCTTTCCAGCCGGCACATCCATTTTCAGGTTATAATTTATTGAGCCATCAATACCGGTGCTTCCGCTGACGGCTGTCGTATACGGTCCGAACCGCACATTGAACGGTTTCACATTCAATCGGCCGTCTTTAATGTGTGCCGACATCATCACATCCCGCAAGGTTACTTCGTTGGTATCATCCAGCCGTGTTACTGAAGTAATTCCTGAAATCAGCTGGGATTCTTTTAAGGATGCCTGCGCAATTCTTACAAGTCCCTCTCCATTCAGCGTTTTCAGATTCGGCATCAGGTCGGGCAATAGTTCTCCGTTGAGTTTGAAGTCGGTGGAAAAGTTGCCCGCCATCATGCCCGCCATGGGTGCAAATGTTTTTACGATAGTAAAGCCAGCAGCAGCCTGGGCAATGGCCAGATTATCAATCTTCAATCCGAAGTCATACTTCGGATGGCTGAGATCGCGCGGATCGTAAGCGCCATTGACCGTAAATGCACCGCCCAGCAGATTGAAAGACAGTCCGCGCAGGTTAGCAACACCATCACGCACAATGATTTCACCCGCTGCGTTGGTCATACTGAAGTCCATCATCTTCACTGTTTTTATGGATGACTTCAGCACAAAATCAATATTCTTCGGCACCGGAATAACACCGTACGACTCTTCGGTGGTGGTTTCCTCTCCGCTGTCTTCCATGAATTCATTCAGGTCAAGCAGGCTGGCCTGGTAGTTCATGCTACCCTTCACCAATTCATTTTTCCCAAAGAGATAGCCCATGTAATTAGAAACTGATCCGTTTACGGAAAAATCGCTTCTTCCGATGGTGCCGTTCACATTGTTCAGTTCGATTGCCCGCGGATCAAAACGAAGTTGTGCCTGAGCCAAAGTAACCGGGTAGGGAAGGTCTGTGGAAGAATAATGGAAGTTGGTCAGCGATGCGGTTCCGCTCGTGGGCATGCGCTCGTAACGCTGTGCTTCCAGGTCTGACATCTTGCCTTTCGTTTGCAGATCTGCTTTTACCTTACCGCTGACTGTCATGCCATCGAGTGGAAATATTTTGGTGATTTTTTCCAGGTCAACACCGCCCTGTGCACTTCACGGCAATAAATGTCTCAGCCATACTGCCGGAATTGTTTTTCACACTGGCATTGAAGCGCAGGTCTTCCACCGGCATCGGAAATTCGGATGATTTGATGTAGCCATTGGCCAGTGACATGACGGCATCCACCGATGGAATGGTTTTCTTCAGGCTGTCATACACACCCTTTGCCGTTAGATCGATGGCGTAAGTGCCGCGCATATCCAAGCCCTGCACCGGAAACATCTTATTGATTTCAGCGAGATTCAACTTTGCCTGTACCCTTGCATCCACCTGAGTCGGATATAGCGTGCTGATAAGGGCCCGGGCATCAAACGGATTCTGACCAAAGTCAAGATGCAGCTTCCGCACATCGATTACCGTATGATCGATGATGCCGTCCGGATTGTCAACCATCATGTCCAGTGCGATATTGTTGACCGGTGTTGGCAGGTCTGGATACTGGAACATGGCATCGTGTACTTTCAGGTTCAAGCGGAAGGCCGGCATCTGTGTATCACTGTAGGTGCCGCGTACAAACCCGTCAAACTGCAACTCCCCTTCCGTCTTCAGATTGGCAAAACTTTCCGTGTACATGCCGGGCACAATCGAGAGCAAGCTGCGGAATGAATTCTCCGGGCTTCCGAAGCTGATGTCCATTGCATAGTCATTTTCATTCATCTTAAACCAGCCTTCAAAGGTCATTGCGAAATCATTCACCAAAGCCTTGTTGTCTTTAAAGGTGTAGCGCGTGTAATCTTCGCTGATGGATATAACAGCATCAGCAACTGCTTTTTTATTGGTTACGTATTCGATACCGTCATAACGAACCGTGACGGAGTCGGCCACTGTTCGGGTGTCCAGATCAAATACAGCCTGGGTAAAATCTCCGCTACCGGAATGATTCACTCCGCGCATGTCCAGGTAAAACGGAATGGAGCGGTCATCATAAACAATATCGGCATTGACTACATTCCAGTAATTGATCCGAAATGAAAACTGGGATGGTTCCTCACTCACCGGTACTTCCTCTTCCGGAAAGGTAATGTCGTAGTTCGCCCGGCCGTCTGGCAATACGATGATGTTGATAATCGGATCAACCAATGTTATGCCGTTGATGGCCATCTGGTCACCGAACAGAATTTCCTTCAGGTTTACTTCCACTTCCAGGCGGTCAGCGGCAAAGAGTACTTCACCGGCAAAGGGTTCGCGGTTGAGCACTCCGAAATCGCGCATCTCGGCCGTGATATTCGGAAAGTGACGGAAAACAGAGAGGCTGAAGTTATTTACATCGAATACCACATCGGCATTGATCGTTCGCGCGAGCTCGCGGTCGATGGCCGCTTTGATTTTGTCTTTAAATATGATGGGAACGAGAAATAAGGAGGCCAGTAATACAATGACCAGCACAACCAAACCAATAAGGATCTTTTTGACCATAACCTCTTCGAATTTACTGTTACTATAACACGTTAAAAGCCGATAAAATTACGCATGCCAGGTAAAAATGTTGGCCTGGTGTTTAATTATCCATGCAGACTGGTCAACTCAGTCGAAGCAGCCAATCCATCATCACCTGAGAACTCTTTTTATAGGGCGGATAAAGTGATTTTACGGAGGTAAATCCGCTTCGTTGCTTCAGTACCGGTTTCTCATTGGAAAAGGCCAGGAAGCCAAAGTAACCGTGTGCCTTGCCAATGCCGCTGTTATTCACACCGCCAAACGGCAGATTATGATGAAGGAACTGTATGGCACAATCATTAATACAAGCCGTTCCTGATGTTGTTGCCTGCAGCACATGCCGGCTTTCAGCCGAATCGGAACTGAACACATATAACGCCAGGGGTTTGGGTTTATGGTTAATCAGCTCAATAGCGTCTTCCAGGTTGGAATAGGTAAGCACCGGTAGCACCGGGCCGAATATTTCTTCTTCCATGACGCGCGACTCCATATTCACCCCGGTCAGTATTACCGGATGGATGAAGCAGGATGCCTCGTCATAGTCCGGCTGCATGTGCAACCTTGCTCCGTTCGCCAGCGCATCTTCTATGATCCCCTTTACTCTTCTGAAATGTTTTTCATTCACGATCCGGGCATAATGCGGAGACTCTTGCATCGGTTTGCCGGCTTCCGAAAACATGCCCATGGTCTTTTCTTTCAGCTTCTCAATCAAGGCTGAAGCAATTGATTCATGGACGAGCACATAGTCAGGGGCGATGCAGGTCTGGCCCTTATTGATAAACTTGGCCACGGCAATGCGCGTAGCGGCATCATTCAGGTTGGCTGTGGGTGTAACAATAACCGGTGACTTGCCCCCCAGTTCCAGCGTTACTGATGTGAGGTGCTCTGCGGCAGCCCGCATCACCACTTTGCCGATCGCGGGGCTTCCCGTGAAAAAGATGTGGTCGAACGGAAGGCTCAGCAAGTACTGAGAAACCTCGGGGCCGCCTTCTATCAAAGTTACTTCTTTCGGATCAAAAAGATCCACACATAACTGGCGCAGAACGGCCGAAGTATTCGGAGTCAGCTCGGATGGCTTGAGAATAACGGCATTACCGGCAGCGAGGGCCGATACCAGCGGACCAATGCACAGGTTGAACGGGTAATTCCACGGGGCTATGATAAGACACACTCCTTTCGGCTCATACTGAATATGTGCCCGTGAGCCAATCATGGTTAACGGAGTATCAACAGGCTTCGGACGGGTCCACTTCTGCAGGCTCGACTTGGCCAACGAGATTTCGGTAATCACCGGAAAAATTTCAGTGGCATCAACTTCCAGCGATGGCTTCCTGAAATCGGCATAGAGTGCCTGCTGGATCTTCGGCCGGTTAGCCATAATCCACTGGCGTAACCGCGTGAGTCGCTCTTTCCGGGCAGCGATTTTCTCCCTTCTCAGTTGAATAGCATGCCTTTTCTGCGCCTCGAAGAGGGGCAATATAGTTTCTGTGGCAGGTAAGGTTGGCATCGTTTCGATCATGTTCGAAGGTATAAAAAAGGCGTAAAAAACAGCCCAACACGAAACTGACCTAAATCAGCTTGCTTAAGATTATCCAAATGTTAATTTTGTTAACATTAACTTAACATTGGCGTAACATTGCGGATACTGGTTACCATAGCGCTCGTTCTTTCTCTCGCTGAGATTGGGGCACAACCGGCTGCTCATTTGATCCGTGTTTCGGATAACCAGTTTCAGCAAGTCCTGGCACCATATCTGGCTACGCGATCCAACCAGGCATCCAGTCTGCCAATGACTTCAACATTTCTACAAAAACTGGAACGCAAGCGAATTCAGGAAGCTGATGATATCCGTTTTCTGCAATGGATGTTCAGCTATACACATAAATCCTTTCTGCATGAGTACAAGGAATTTGCCGCTTTCGATGAGCTTTTCAGTACCCGTCAGTATAACTGCTTGACAGCAACCATATTCCTTTCAACGCTGCTCGATCATTTTCAGATTGCGCACCAAGTTATTGAAACCAACTACCATATTTTCATTACCGTCCGAACACCGAATGGCTCCATTTTAATGGAAACCACCGATTCCCTGAACGGATTTATAAAAGAGCCGAAGTTGATTGAGGAGCGCTTAGAACGTTATCGAGAAAACGCATTGCACAAATCTGAGGCGGACACCGACCTTGCCTATTACCGTTATGGTTTTTCAAGGTTTGATGCTGTTCAGCCGCATGAACTGCTGGGGCTGCTTTATTATAATCTTGCTGCAGAAGCATTTAACCAGAATGATTTGCCGGCTTCGGTGAAATACCTGGAGCAGGCAGCGGCACGGTATACTTCGCCACGTATTATTGAGTTTTCTACTATCCTGCTGGTAGCTGTTCATGAAAGTCAATTACAGCAAGGTGCGCGCATGTCGTTGAAGAAAACTTTACAGTCTATCCGCTACCAGGCACTGCCTGTAGCCAATGCTTCTGCCTCAGGATTTTAAGATTCGCAACTCCACCCTTCTGTTCATACGATGACCTTCCGGTGTGTTGTCACGGGAAAGCGGCATGGTACCGCCAAATGCCTTGAGTTTGATTCGATTTTTTTGGACACCCCCCTTAACCAGGTAATCGCGGACCGCTTCTACGCGCTGCTGCGAGAGTTTCATATTCTTGGCCGGATCACCCAGGTAGTCGGTATGACCTTCCAGCTGAATGACCATGCCTTTATTCTCCATCATCATGTTCACAATCATATCGAGTTCAGGATAGGACTCCGGTTCAATCTTCGCTTTGGCGACTCCAAAGATCAGGCTTTTCAATATCACCACGTTTCCCTGCTGCAACTCGCTACCCGAGCCCGAACCCTTTGTTAACTCAATATCCTTTTTAAGCACCAGTTGCCCGGCCGCTTCAGCGGGGTCAATCAGGTATTTGGCTGAATTAAACCCGGAAGCCTCCACCACCAGGGAATACCGCTCATTCAAAAACAACGGGAACGAGTAGGTGCTGTTGTTGACCACACCAACGCGGCTGCCGTAAGGAAGGCTCTGATAAGTGATTCGCGCCACCACCGGCATTCGGGTCTCTGCATCATAAATAGTACCCTGCACCATGATGATACTGTCTGCCTGTGCCTGGGCATTCCCCGAAAACAGCAAACCAAGTAAAAGACTGAAAGATAAACCGGCAGTTTTCCATTTGGCTGTTAAAAGCATTGGTTGATTGTGCTGTAAACGTTTCATGGCCTGATCCATTTACTCTGAAATTATCCTGAATTCAACCCTTCTGTTCAATGCACGCCCGTTTTCTTCGGTGTCGTTGCTGGCAATTGGTCTGGACAATCCATAACCAATCGTAGTGATTCGTTTCGCCTCAACTCCTTTGCTGACGAGGTATGCTTTAGCCGAATTGGCTCTTCGTCTGGAAAGCGCTAGGTTAAAAGAGGCACTTCCAATATTATCCGTATGCCCCGAAACTTCCACTGTCATGCCGGGTCTTTCCTCAATCATTAAATCCACCAGCCGGTTGAGTTCAGTCTGTGACTCGGGTAACAAATCGCTTTTGTTGTACTCAAAAAAGATGTTGTTCAAGCGAATAGTAGCACCAGGCCCTATGGCTGTTATTCGAATTGGCTGAAGTGAAAAATTCTGATTCTCCAGAACTTTATTGCTGGCGATGTTGCGTAAGTCTATCGTCTGGCTTTCAGAAATATGGTTTCCAGCCTCGGCTCTCAATGAATAACGCTCTCCAGCTCTGAGGCTGATCTCATATTCACCGGATTTAACAGATGTCTCTCCTACGCGTTTACCGTCAGCAAGCACCTCAGCAATGATTAGCGCCTCCAGCGGTTTGCCGGTATTGGCATCCACCAGCGTTCCTTTCACCGTTACCCATATTTCGGGTTGCTTGTAAATGGGTAATCGTGTGCGGAATATGTTAAAGTTGTTTTCAGAAACTTGCCGGGAGTAATAAGCGTAGTCACTTGCATTGGGAATATTGAAGAACAAATCATCACCGGGTGAATTGATGCGCGGACCGAGGTTACGCGGTTCACTCCAGTTAGTCCAAGTATCATCCAGCCTTTCGGTTACATAGATATCTGCACCTCCGTAGCCGCTGAAGCCATTCGAGCTGAAATAGAGTGTGCGCTCATCATCCATGAGAAAGGGTGCCGATTCATCCGCTACCGTGTTCAGCGTTTTTCCAAGGTTCAGTGGTTCTGACCATTGATTATTATCCTCTGCAAAGGAAACGTAAAGGTCGCGATCGCCTTCACTGTCCCTGCGTTGTACCGACATGAGGATTACTTTGCGGGAACTGGCAAGAAAATAATTTGCACGGTCGTTCAGATTATAATCATTCGCAATGTTAACCGGTACAGGGTCTGTCCATTTACCATTTTCTAAGGTACTGATCGAGACCCCTGCCGTCATCCGCTTGTCCCCTTCATAATGATTGCCCAATAGCATGGTGGCTTTCCCATCCGGTGTCATGGAACTGATGGAGTTAATAAAGTTCGGATCTTCGTTATTAAAGGGTCTGCCCATATTCATTGCAAGTTGCCACTTACCGTCTGTACCCAGCTGTGAATACCAGATGTCCTCTTTGTCTTTAACACCGCCTGTATTCTGTGGATGATTTCTCCGGCTGAAATACATGGTCTTCCCATCAGGTGATAATAACGGATTGAGTTCACTGTGCTGACTGTTCACATTGGCATCCAGTTCCTCCACAATAATATCATCGGCCAGTAATTCCGGTATTGGAACGAAGGCTAGTACCGGGTAATTGGAGTCGGAAATTGCGACAGCATCAATGCCATACATATCCGACACGGCACTGCCGTCAAATTCAAGTTTGACTGCAGCTACTCGATACAAAGTTTTATCAATAAAAATATTCAGCATGCGGCTCCTTAATGGCTTAGCACCAGGGTTTAACGTATACACTTCATATTCGCGCCCGGCCTCATCGTACAACAATACCCGGTAAAGTGCACTTGGGTTGTATGACTCGGCAATGGCTACTTGTTGAACATTCATCGGATTCGGAAAACCCAGCTTCAAGAATTCATTGCGGTTTGGTTTGGCTGGAGACCACGCACCCGGGTTCTGCCCACCGGCTGGCAACACAGAAGGTTTTCCCAATGCCTGTGCAGCCGCATACTGTATGGGTGTTAACTGCGAGGAGAATTCCAATACTTTATCAGCCCATTGTACCGACTGCGCTGTTGCCGGCAGGACAACATAAATACATGTGAGAAAGAAGAGGGTAACGATTTTTTTCATACCTGGGTAAGCCTACAATCAATAAACATACGAAAATATTCGATGCATTAACTGACTTAATGGACAATCCTTCACCATCAATTATTCAAAGCTATGTTTGTTAAACAGGATGAATCCGGCATGGAACAATACACCCCAGCGATTCTCGGCATCATCATAATAATTGGTGCTCAGGCTGATGGGCCCGATGGGTGAATGATAAACCAAGCCCGCGGTACCGGTAAAATAAAACTTTCCCAGTTCAGATGCTGTTATGGCCTGCTGTGAGGCGTCCTGCGTTATGTATTGCAAAGGTTTAAATATATAGCCCTCCAGACGGAACTGGAGCAGGCGGCTTTTCAATATAAACACATTACGCGAGCCTGCCGCTATAAAATTGAACGCCCTGAAATTTTCCAGGATCAGCGTACGGCTGTCTTGCAGCGGAAAAAAACCAGGTGCATTAACAATAGTACCGGTGTAGTTGGCAAACACCGGCTGATTAGAAAATACAGCATCAACATAATACCCCGGCCTGAACCTGCCCTTTTGAAAATATTGCTCCGCAGTCATCCGCAATTTCATCCAGGTGTGCTTCTCCTGAAAAACAGTTTCCCGCGCAGCGGTATTGCCGGGTGTGTAGTCTTCATTCACATCGAAGTACTCTGCCCCTAAATAGAATGACCTTCCGGAAGACGCATATTGCTTACGGTCCAGTGTGTTACTGGTCAGGCTGAATCCGGTTTTAAATCCATTCAGCTTCAGCATATCAAGTGTATCGGTACTGATGAATGCCTTATCATTGGAGTATCGGTCTGTGTTGGCAATAGCGTTAAAGCTGATAACAGCCCGCAGGTTTCTGCCCAGCGGTTTGCCCACATTCATGGTGAGTTTGCGGTCGAAGCGCTTCAGGACAGTAGGCGTGCTTTTCTGAAGCAGGTCAGTGCTTTCAATATAATCCCATTCGTTGTAGGTAAACCCGGGTTGTATGTAGAATCGTCCCAATCGCGAATAGTCAATCCGTGCGTTGCCTGTAAGCGACTTATAAAAACTACCAGTGGTTATGCCCAGGTAGGCGTGCGTGAGCGCTTTGCGGAAGTAGTAGTAATTCAATCCTACATACAGGTTGCTGATGTTGCGCGATGCCATCATTCCCCCGATATCGACCGGAAAGTTTCGTTGCGGCCTGCGCACCAGTTGCAGTGAAAAACGGTTCTGTTCCGGATTGAACAGAATGGTGGGGAACACATTATTAAAAAACGGTTCCCCGATCAGATTGAAATAGCCCAGCTTAATATCAGCAATGCTTACATAGTCAGCCCTGCGGGAAGGTGCTGGAAACAGTCTGCGGATGTATTCCTGCTGGGAAGAGCGGAAGCCCTTGAAGACAACTCCATCAAATATGAAAGGAACACTGTTACCGCTGAACCTATTTCTTTTTGCCGCTATTTCTTCGCAAGTAACACGGGCAGCCACTTTGCTTTTTATTTCCGGCATTTTCCGGATTGTCTGTGCATAACCGCTGTCTATTAACGCTTTCACCCGGGTGAAGTCCATAGCGGAGTAGCCTTCCAAATTGGATTGTATATATACCCCGCTCTCGGGAATGGTTGAAGGATCTGACTTGTCAAGCAGCATATACAACAGCGACCGGTTGATCAGTTTATCATCTTCACCATAAGGATAGTCGGAGAAAACCTTGGATGAAACATTCGAGCCGATCACCACATCAGGATTGAACACTTCCAGCGCAACGTTTACCGGAAAATTATTGTAGATGCCACCATCAAACAGGTAGCGTCCGTCAATGCGAATCGGGGAGTAAAAAAACGGAACAGTCTGCGTTACCCGCATGGCTTCACTCAGCGAACCCTTTGAAATCACTACCTGTGTTTGTGTAAAGATGTCGGCAGCTAAAATGCGCAACGGCACCATCAGGCTGTCGAAATTATTTCTCGAGATGGCAGAGGCCATGGAAACTTTTTCAGTAAGTGCAAAGTTGAGCGAAGCATCGTTGGCCAGGCTTTGATTGAATTGAAAAACATTGGCCGAGTCGAGGGAAAAGTTCACCCGCAGCACACCGGGTGTATCCGAGTCGCTGTAATAGTGAAAGTTGTAGCCCTTCTCTGGTAAGCCAGTGACCCAGCGCAAAAAATCTTCGGAGAGCAGCATCGCTTCAATCGCATCGGGACTCATGCCTGACGCGTAGCATCCGGCAACGATTCCTCCCATGGAGGTACCCACGATATAATCAACCGGTATTTCGTTTTCCTCCAGGGCTTTCAGTACACCCACATGGGCAATGCCTTTGGCACCTCCGCCACTGAATACCAGCGCCACTTTCTGCGCGGATGAGAGGGAGTAAACGAGCAGCAGTAAACATGCGATTAAAATCCGCATAGCCAGTTATCGAAAAACCAGGATGTGCCAACTGGTTATTCCTATTTTAAAGTTAGGCTAAATTTTGGCTTATAAAGCAGTGCCGAAGATTACGGACCGGTTAGCGTGATGCAAACGAGTCGGCAAACCTTGAAGGGATTTGCTGCAACTGACGTATGACTTCATCGCGCTGACGGGCATACTCTTCTTTATGCGAATCGAGGATGGGTTCAGACGGGGGCAGTTCCACTCTCAAGGCATCTACCTGTACACCGTTCTTCCAGAAGCGGTAACACACATGCGGGCCGGTTGCCAGACCCGTGCTTCCTACATTACCAATCCATTGTCCCTGACGCACGCGTACACCCGGCTTAATGCCCGGGGCAATTTTCGACATGTGCAGGTATTGTGTAGTATAGGTGGCATTATGCCTGATCTTCACATAATTTCCGTTGTTGCTTTTGAACTGGGCCTCTTCCACCACTCCGTCACCAACGGATCGAATAGGTGTTCCTGTGGGCGCAGCAAAGTCGGTACCCAGGTGGGCTTTGTTGACTTTCAGCACAGGATGAAAGCGACTGCCGGAATAGCGCGAAGAAATACGGGTAAATTCAATCGGGTATTTCAGTAAGGCCTTGCGCAAGCTTTTGCCTTCTTCATCGAAGTAATCCAGTCCGTTGCCCTGATCGTAAGGAATGGCGTAGTATCCATTTCCAAAGTGATTGAAATAAATGCCTTTGATCTGGCGAATGCCGATGGTTTGCTCTTCCACCTGCAACTCTTCATAAATCAATTTGAATTGATCTCCGCGCTGAAGGCGCTGAAAATCAACCTGCCAGGCAAAGATGTCTACAAATTTGTTGGTTAACTCATGGGAGATACCCATTTCGTTGATGGTTTGCGAAAGCGAAGAATTGATTACTCCGGAAATTGTCTTTTCCACCACGGTCACTTCACGCTGGCAGGCATCCACACTGAGCTTGTCGCCAAACCATAACACCACATAATCAATAGCATTCGGTTCATAGACAAATGCCTTGGGCATACTGGCAGAATCCGGAGGATAGATTAACGTGTATTTCTTGTTGGGAACTATTCTGCGCACATCAAAGATATCGCGTGGCAGGGTAGTTAGCTGGTTGATCAGGTGCACCGGCACATTGTGGCTTCGCAGAATATCCGACAAGTACTGATTGCGCTTCACACGGTCTTCAACGATGAGGTGATCATCCACCACCATACCGTAGAGGAATGTAGGCTCTTTTAACTGGAAATCATACACTAAAGAATCCAGTGAATCGACCAGAAATGAATCCACATTTTCGCGGATTCCAAAAAGAACCAAACCTGTGATCAGAATAAGAGTCGCGAGAATCAGTTTGCGCATGCCTGCCTGGTTAATCCGGTTAAAAAATCGGCCTTAAGTTTAAAAAATAGCGGTCATTATTTGGCCGTTCAAGTCCAAATATAGACCAAATTCTGCAATAACCTGATGGTCAGGGCTTTTAAAGCCTACTGACCGTACATTTCGCGGTACTTTTTCTTACCCCTTTCCAGGAAGTTCACAAACTTCTCTGCGCTGCGGTCGTATCCGTAGGGCCAGGCCAGCACCCGCTCATCTTTACCCAGCAGCACGTAGAAGGGCTGGGCATTATTGTCGAGGTTGGCGATCTGTAAATCCGCATTTTTCTTGCCCAACGTCTTCTTCACTTTGCCATCATAGGCAGACGTCACCCACTCCGCTTCAGGTAATGGTGTCTTGTCATCCACATACAAGGCCACGATAATAAAATCGTTTCTCAGCCGCTCGAGTACCAGCGGATTGCTCCACACTACAGCCTCCATCTCACGGCAGTTCGTACAGCCGTGCCCGGTAAAGTCGATGAACAAAGGTTTATTCTGCTGGCGTGCGCAGGCAAGGGCTTGTTCGTAATCAAAATATCCCTGAAGACCATGTGGCAGATGGAGGAAGTCCGCATGACGGGGCGGATCGCATATCTCGTTAGGCCGGCTGCTCCTTGTCATCGCCAACAGATCAAAGTCGTGTGTATACTGCGGAGGCAGGTATCCGGCAAGTGCTTTCAGCGGTGCACCCCATAAACCGGGCACCAGGTAGATTACAAAAGAGAATACCAGGATAGCCATCATCAGTCTTGGTACCGGAACCTTTTCCATCGGACTGTCATGGGGCATCCTGATTTTACCTAACAGATAGAATCCCAGCAGGGAGAAGATCACAATCCATAATGCGATGTTGGTGTCGCGGTCGAGGAGTCGCCAATGATAGGCCTGATCGGCAATGCTCAAAAACTTCAGCGCGAGGGCCAGTTCCAGAAAACCCAATGTCACCTTTACCGAATTCAGCCAGCCACCGGATTTCGGCAGGCCTTTCATCCACTCCGGAAAAATGGCGAATAAGGTAAACGGTATGGCAAACGCCAGTGAGTACGAAAACATGGCCATGATGGGTTTGAGAATTTGCCCACCGGCCGACATCACCACTACATTGCCGACTATTGGGATCGTGCATGAGAACGAAACCAATACCAGTGTGGCCGCCATGAAAAAGATTCCGGCCAAACCACCCTTCTCCGATTTCTGGTCCATCTTATTCACCAGTTGATGCGGTGCGGTGATCTCGAAAAGCCCAAGGAAGGATAAGGCAAACACAATGAAGATTGCAAACACAAAGAGGTTTGGTGCCCAGTGTGTAGCCAATGCATTTAAACCTTCCGCGCCCAGCAATACGGCAAAGAGCGTTCCTGCAAGCGTATAAATGGCGATGATGGAAATACCGAAAAAGGCCGCGTTACGGATACCCTGCTGCCGCGACTGATTATCGCGTAAAAAGAAAGTCACCGTCATCGGCACCATGGGAAAAACGCAAGGCGTCACCAGTGATATAATGCCCAACACGAAGGCAAAAACGAGATAGCCAAAGAAGGAGCTATCATCCAGTGAATCTTTGCCCTCGAGAATACTCTTGTCGAGCACAGGGCCAGTTGTTTTTCCATATGATGGTTGTACAGGTATTATGGTTTGTAAGATCTCCTCACCACCACCGAATACTTCTTCTTGCTGCTGAGGCTTCTCCTCCTTGAGTTGAGGCTGAGTTTCTGTATTGCCCTTAATATCGCTGCCGGTAACGTTGATGCCGCTGAATTCAAAGTCACCGTCAAAGGGAATGCACTTACCGTCTACTTCGGTGCAGGTCTGCCCTTCGTAGGAGCCGGCCAGTTTCAGGTTGGTTTTAAGAACAAGTATCTTCTGGCGGAACTCACCGGTACCGGTGAAGATCTTTACATCGCAGCCAAAAATTTCATCATGCTTTTCCTTGGGCTTGATGGCCACCAAGCCACCGATAAGTTCAAAACTTGAGTGCGGTTCAAATTCTACCGTGGTGAGCATCGGCCCGCAGTCGGGGTTAAAATCATTCGCATAGACATACCAGTTGTTATCGATCGTTACCGTAAAGATCAGGTCGAGTTCCTCACCGGTCTTCACCGAAGTCTTTGAAGGCTTCCACGACCATTTAGCAGGCTTCAGAATCTGCGCATGGGTACTGTGAACCAGTACAAAAAGAATAATGGGGACAAATAATGCAATCAGTTTACGCATAGGGCAAAGCATGTGAACGGAACCATAACACCCGGCCGGCAAAAATAGTTGGGTTAACCCGGACTTTATGCCACGGCCATCAAATAACCATATTGGATGAAGAAACCTCCTGCAGCACAGCGCACTGCAGGAGGTATCACGGATTAATTCTTTGAATAATGCTTATAAAACGATACGATGGTTTCGATACCGAGCAGGAAGTTCTTCACCCCGTAGTGTTCGTTGGGTGAGTGGATGGCATCGGAATCAAAGCCAAAGCCCATCAGCACCGTATCGAGTCCAAGCTCTTTTTTGAACAGGGCCACGATGGGTATGCTTCCGCCATCACGGGTGGGTATCGGTGCCTTTCCAAACACATCTACAAATGCTGCGCTGGCTGCACGGAATGCCTCTGAATCCGTTGGCGTAACAGCAGGCTCACCACCATGTAATGCCGTGACTTTTACTTTCACCGAAGGCGGTGCTATCGACAGGAAATGTTTGGTGAATAATTCCGAGATGGCGTGGTTATTCTGGTGCGGCACCAGTCGCATGGAAATCTTGGCATAAGCCTTTGATGGCAATACGGTCTTGGCGCCTTCTCCGGTATAACCTCCCCAGATGCCGTTAACATCCAATGTTGGACGGATGCCGGTGCGCTCCAGGGTGGTATATCCCTTTTCACCTTGCACCTCATCGATGCCGAGTTCTTTCTTGTAGTTATCCTGGTTGAAGGGTGCCTTGTTAATGGCTTCGCGCTCAGCTGCACTGAGCTTATCAACTGCATCGTAAAAACCGGGAATGGTCACGCGCCCGCTCTCATCGTGCAGGGAAGCAATCATCTTGCTGAGGACATTAATCGGGTTGGCTACTGCCCCGCCATAGACACCGGAGTGCAGATCGCGGTTCGGGCCGGTTACTTCCACTTCCATATAACTCAGGCCGCGAAGGCCGGTGGTGATGGAAGGATGTTCGAGGGAAATCATGGCTGTATCCGAAATAAGGATGATATCTCCTTTCAGTCGGTCGTGGTTTTCCTTCACAAAGTTGGCGAGGTTCTCGGAGCCGACTTCTTCTTCACCTTCTATCATGAACTTTACATTGCAGGGAAGGGCATTCAGCTTCATCATGGCTTCGAATGCCTTGATGTGCATGTAAACCTGACCCTTGTCATCGCACGAACCACGCGCATAAATTTTTCCTTCTTTCACCACTGGTTCGAACGGAGGTGAATGCCAAAGGTCAAGCGGATCGGGCGGCTGCACATCATAATGCCCGTATACGACCACCGTAGGCAATGCCGGATTGATGATCTTTTCAGCATACACAATCGGGTGACCGGGAGTTTCGCAGATCTCCACCGTATCCACTCCGGCCGAGGCGAGTTTATCTCTCAAAAATTCAGCAGCCCTGCGCACATCGTTCTTGTGACGGCTATCGGCACTGACGGATGGGATGCGCAACCAATCGAAAAGCTCATCCAGAAACCTTTGCTGATTGGATTCAATATATTCTTTTACCATAACACGAAATTTTCAGTTGTGAAATTACGCCATATTCTGTGGTTCTGCAGAAAACCGGAAGGGTTTATTGGATAACCGTAAATGGCCGTCAACGGTTAGAAGCCGTCATCATCTTCTTTCTTCTCCTGCCTGCGTTTGGCGCGTGATTCTCCGTACAGGCTGTACGGCACCTGGATGCCCAGGTATTGCTGGCGGAAGCGGTTTACGAACTCCAGCGTTTCATCTTCCGTGGCCGGGATGTAAATCAGTTCACCAATCTTCGCCTTGCCGGAATTTGTTCTTTTGGCTACCGCCTGATTGAATTCGCTGTTGTTGGAAAACATCAGCAGACGCTGATCTTCATAGCTCACATAATACCATGATTCAGGAGAAGCTTTGAAGAAGACATTAAATACGGGACCACCGTCTTCGTTTTTCTTCACCTCCATGAAGCCTTCGAACGCAGCATTGATATCGGTACGATTGATGTTCGACAAGCCCAGCGGACCTTCGCTGTAAAAGGCCTTATGTTTAGGCGACCATTTCAGATTCACATCGGCAAAGGTCAGCGGCTTGGCCAGGGCAGGAATGGTGCCCAGCGACACATAACCCTGTGCGCTTTGCTTGTCGTAATTCTGTGCGATGGCTTCGCCCACCAGGTCGGCCATCTTATACAATAAATCCGTAGGCTCACCCAGGCCCTCTTCTGCGCCTTCGTTCTTGATCACTTTCACCAGGTCGGTAGCCATGATGTCGAAGATGGTGGCAACTGATGGGGCATTCATCATCACCAGTGCATTCATCTTCACTTCGCTGGCATCAATATCTGTCTGGCCTATGGCACCAGCATTAATACTAAAGTCCTTGCCCGGTTTAAAGAACTGCACCGGACCTTCAAACTTGATGGCACCTGTTTCATCGTTGTACGAAAGCACTTTGCCGGTGAGTTTGTTGCCTGCAGCTTTCTCAGGATCCTCTATCTTATATTCCTTCGTCTCCACATCATAAAATAGCTTGCCGCTGGCATTGAACAGATCTTCGTCATCGTTCATACGCTCGGCCATGAAGGAAGCATATAGCCCGTTATCCGCTGCAGCGAAATGCAAGCCCGCAGTTAGTTTGACTCCCTCTTCGGACATTGCGTGATCGTAGTTGATCATGACTTCCGTCTCATCCCCGGATTGTTCATACTGAATCCAGGTGTTGTAATACTTGATCCGCTTAATATCGAGTTTGATAGCGCCCTTCAGGCGCAATGCCGGTTTGGAGGCGTACATGATCATATCGCCTTTGTAATACATGCCGGCACCGAGTACAAGCCTGTCGGCTTCAGCAACCGAACCTGTGGATACCGTCTGTAATGCGGAAGGGGAATGTCTGCGGCCCGTTCGTTTGCTGGTTTCTGTTTCCACGATCGGCTCCAGCCGGAAGTCGGTCATTTTGATGGCGAATGTGTCTTTCAGGAAGTTGATATACTGGTATGTGGCATACCCCGTAAACTCCTTGCGTGATTTGATATCCACCACACCATCAGTCAACAGGTGATAACCGTTCAGCGTATCAATAACGATCGTGGTGTTGCGCAATGTTCCGATGCGTGCATTCTCGAGGATGAGTACTTCTCCGTTCTCCGGTGTGATCTTCGCATCCGCCACAATAATGTAGGGAATACCACTGACCTTCAACTCCTGTTTGCCAAGGTCGTATTCGGCTTTCTCGGCATAAAAACTCAGTGAGTCCAGATCTTTACGTGTGGTGTAGAAGTAAGAGTCTTCCAGCGGAGTGTTGGCATCCTTGGTCATGGTGATTCGTTGCGCGTTCAGATCCCACCGTGCATTGGAAATGGAGGTCTTGAACTGCGCAAACGGGAAGTTGATGGCGGCTTCACCGGTAACCTCCGGGCTGATGTCGGCAAAGTTTTGTGCCAGGTTAAAGCGTACGCTTACGTCTGTGCCATCAATCAGCGGCTTGTCCGGCTCCGCTGATTTCACTCGCAGGCGGGCATGCCTTGAATTGAACTCCTTCGAGGCAAACGTAAACTCACGTGAACGGATATCCGCACCTCGGGTGTCAAGTTTACCACTGCCTACAAGGCCATTCTTTGATACAATCACTTGCCCGGTAAGTTCTGCGGTTGAGTTATAAAAGGTAAATGGTTTCGTGGTAGTACGCAGCCGCATATTATCACGCTTGGGCTCCCACTTCATGGCATAATTCGGGAAATAGGCTTCCGGAAAATAAACTGAACCAAACTGCTTCTCTTCCATGGAGGCCTGCAGGCCTGTGCCTACCACTGAATCCGCATAGAAGACAAAATCCTGCGACTTAATGGTGGCCGCCCAGAAGTTGATGATGCCATCGCTGCGAATGCCCTGATTGTCCAGCCGGATATTACCGAATAGCTTTCCCTGTCCATTATACAGTTGGTAACCTTCACCGGGAATGGTATGCTCAAAGCCCAATGATTTATCGGCCATGGTGTGCAGGCGTTCCTTGAACTTGGGAAACATACCGCTGGAAAAGAATGTACCGTTGAAGTAAATCGCAGTCGGATCAGCATCATTCAGGCTGTCGAGTTTGAAGGGTGGTACCACAAAGAAGATGGAGCGATCATACGCATTATTAAGTATCTCTGGCCGGTTAAAGTAGATCACACCACCGGTAGTGGCATCCAGTCGTGGATAATTTGGAATGCTGATTTTACCTGATTTGTTGTTGGGCCTACTGATAAAAAGCGTTCCTGATGATTGAGAAATATTACCCAGCCCTCCTTCAGCAGCAGCCACTGAGTCGGCACCAACCATGGCGTTGTTGATTTTCCTGCGTATAGTCTCCCCTTTGGCATTGGTCTCGATTGAGAAGAAGTTGATGGAGTCGATGTTCAGCAGGTTGATAAAAAAGCTGTCGTACTTGAGCGTGAAATTCTTGCCGTGGATTTCGAAGTTGCCCGCGGTGATCATCCCGTTGAATTTGATATCACGGTTTTGCAACAGCGTGATTACGCTGCTGTCGGGCTCTACCATCACGTTCAGCGAATCGCTCACCGAAAATTTTTCCACACCGCGAACTACCATGTGTCCATCGGTGAAGTTTACCGTTGCATTGGGAAGTCTTGGCTGCGACAAGTTGGCCAGCGCATAGGAGCCAGGCTGGGAGGCAATCTTCAGGTTGTCGTAATCCGCTTCGCCTTTTGAGGCAAGAAATTGGGTGATTGCTTTCTCCTTCACCAGTGCGAGGTCCTGGCGTTCAAGATACTCTACCAGTCCTTTGATCTCCAGGAATTTTATCGCCTGCTGCACTTCGCGAATATCAAGTCCGTAGGCCTGTGCCAGGGCACCCCCGTAAACTTCGCGTGTATTATTCTGCACACAATAATTGGCAATGAGCATCAGCGGATGAAACTTGAAGCCAATGCCGCGCAGTTGCTGCAGGTCATCCGGATGATAGTAATCCGTTGATTCAACGATCATCGGCACCGTGCTGCCGGTCATTTGTGAATAAATCTCGAGGCTATCGGCATTAATATTCCACCGAATAAGGGCTGCAGAAAAATCAACGTTAAAATAGGATGATGAATACGGAGTGTTTCGCAGGCTGCCATTCTCGCTGGTGAGCACCAAACGCTGCCGGTTGAAATCATACCGCAGCTGCACGGAAGGATGGCGGATGGAATCGTTGCGCTGATAGATGGTAATCTCCGATTGCGCAGCAGTTACTTCTTTCTCCGGGGTAAACACAAATTCTTTCGAACGTGCCAGGAACTTCTTTGCCCCTGTGCTGTCGCTCACCACAATCGTAGCCTGATCACCGCTGACGTTCGTGCTACGGATGGCCGGTCCCTGCAGGCTGAAGCCACCGGTGTAACGCAAGTTGGACGGTGCGAGATCGCGCACGTTGATGTTGTTTTCGTACGATGTGAAGCGCGGGTAGGAGGAAGGCTGCCCTGCTTTACGCGATACGGATCGAAACTCAAAAATGCCGGGTACCGGCACCGGTGTTTTTCCTTCATAGTTCAGGCGAACAAGATTTGATTTCAACTGCGGCTTGCGCGTATCAAACCAATACTCTTCAAAGGTGGAATAAACTTCGCTGCCATTCAGGCCTGCAGCTGACCAATCGAAGCGGCCGGCCTTGCCGACAAAGCGGTTGTCGAGCAAGGAATAGATTCCACTTGTGCTTTCCAGCATCACCGAATCATACGCGGTGACGAAATTCAACGACACCTGTTCAAAACGAATGACAGGACCTTCCAGCAGCGGTGGTGGATCTTGTGTCTCCCAAAAGGGCTTTACCTCAGCAGGCGGTATATCATTACTGTTATCATCCCAATTATTGTTGTTCCAGTTGTCATCGTTCCAGTCATCCACGGTGGTCGTGTCTACCGGTGGCGGAACAAAGGCAATGAAATCAAAGGTGTACCGGTCATCACGCGCGTAAAGGCGGTAGGTATTATCATAGTAAAGCGCATGGCGTTTGAAAAACGTTTTGGTATTGGCCAGGAATTTCAATGCCTTGTCGGCTCGGTACTGCTCAATCACCTGGTCCATTACGTTGAGGAAGCTGTTGATCTGTAAAGGATCAGCCCGTTCAACATTTACCGCATTCACCAGCGAACCGAAATACTGCACAAAGTGGGGGCGCAGTTTATACCCTTTGCGCTTCATGGCATAGAACTGCTGCTGAATGCGCTGTTGCTGTGTAAGTGCGAGGTTATTCCAGGCCAAGGGAAGGCCGCTTCCCACCACCATGGCCTCGGTGTTGCGGGTATTTTCCAGCACAATTTGGATGGAATCCGGAAAGCTCACCTCCATGGTAATTTTCTTGCTGGTCTGGGCCGAAGCAGCCAGGGCCAGCAGAAAGAGGGCGAAAAGAAGATATGACCGTTCCGGCTTCACGTGATTTAAACCCCTTAAATTCGCAAATAGTACCGAGATAAGCTAAATCGAAATCATAACGTACATATAACGGAGTTAGTCTTAGGTTAATGTAAGTCGGAAAGACGGGAAGTCCGAAAGTCGGGAAGTGAGGGTCTGGTATGTTGAGAAATCTGTTACAACAAGTTATCCGGATTTTCTCAGTAAGAGGCATGCCCACGCATCACGGTTATCGCGGGCGATTTCAATCATCGAATATGTTGAAGCTTCTTTCAGCAGCTCCGGAATATCCTTCTCGTAAAAACCGCTGAGCAGCAGGTAGCCATCCGATACGAGCTTTGCAGCATAGTGATGCATCTCCTCCAGTAGGATATTGCGGTTGATATTGGCAAGGATAATATCAAACGGAGTGTCAAAGTTAAGTTCGCTGACTTTTCCTTTTCGGATGCTGATGTTTTCGCAGTGGTTCAGCGCGGCATTCTCCGTGCCGTTCTCCACGCTCCAGTCGTCTATGTCGAAGGCTTCTACGGTTTTTGCTCCGCGCTTTGAGGCCATGATGGCCAGCACAGCGGTGCCCGTGCCGGCATCCATCACGATTTTGTTTTCGAAGTTCATGCCGAGCTGGGCTTTCAGCATCAGGTAGGTGGTCTGGTGATGCCCCGTGCCGAACGACATCTTGGGTGTGATGATGATCTCCAGTGGGTATTTCTTTTTCGGTTGATGGAATTCCGCCCGCACCATCACGATGTCTTCTACCACAATCGGTTCATAGTTTTTCTCCCACTCTTCATTCCAGTTTTTCTTTTCTACCCGGTTGATGAAGAACACGAGGGAAGTCTGCCCGAGGTATTTGTCTTTGATCTGCTGCAGTTGCTGTTTGTCGTAACGGTTATCTTCCACAAAGGCTTCGAAGCCTTTTTCTGTTTCCATGAATGTATCGAAGCCGGTTTCAGCCACTTCGGCCATGAGTATTTCAGTGAAGGACGGATCGCAGATTACCTGGAGGCGGGTGTAGTACATAGTGTGTTCTTGCAGAACGCAAAGATTGGTGTTTTAGGCTGGATGTAAAAGTGGGGTTGTTATACTTATTGCCTGAACTGTTTCATGCAAAACGCGCTAAGTTTTCGCGAAGAACGCAAAGGAAGAAATCGTAAAGCGATGAGATCCTTCGCTGGTGAAGGATTATTTAATAAATCTTGCTGCGAAAGCAGAAGCACAGCAGTGACTTCATAAACACACCGAAAATCGCTCAGGATGGTGAGTATGCTTATTATATGCGATGCCCTGTCCGCCTCTCTCCGTTTGGAGAGGGGCTGTAGAAGCGTTGAGTTTCGTACCCACGAATATGGGGTGAGGCCCGCATAAAAAGAAAAAGGCCACCGAAATCGGCAGCCTTCTTCGTTTATTTTATACCTAGCTTTGTTGGTAAAGAACACCGACCTTTAGTTTTGTATTTGTTGATTATCTAATTGTACAATGTAATTATAATAGTTTTTCTTTTTTGGTTCTTTTTTCTTTTGTTAACAATGTGAAATTGTTGATAACCTCAATCGCGGATCACTGTGAACTATAACACCGACAGTACTTTCAGGTACGGCCTTTGATGAAGACAGTGATCCGCTGATGTGGGATGCTTCAGATAGAAATTCAGGCTCATTACCTATTATTAAGGTTTCAAAGAAGCCCATATCTAAGATTGATGTTGTTGAGAAGAATAAAACAACAATCATTTTATGAAAGACTACAAACAGTTCTATGGTGTTGACGTCTCAAAAAAATCAGTCGACATAGTTTACACTGACAGGAAAGTGAGCGTCCACCAAAAATTCACCAACGATCGTGCAGGCATGGAGGAGCTTTACCAATGGCTTGAACAAAACAAAGCATCTCCTCATGATACCTTGTTTTGTATGGAAACAACCGGGCTTTACTGCTTTACGCTTACAAATTTTTTATGCTCTAATGGCATTGACATATGGCTGGAGCATTCGACAACAATAAAGAAGGCAACTGCCCTTAGCCGTGGAAAGAGCGATAAGGTGGATGCATACCGGATAGCCGATTACGCTATGCGTAATCTTGACAGGATAAGGCTGTGGAAGCCCATGTCTGTAACACTTGAAAAAATAAAGCACCTGGCAACATTGCGAGAAAGATTAGTGGAGACTACCAAACGGCTCACCACACCCATCCGGGAATTTGAACAAGTTGGCAACACGGCCATGGCCAAATTCCTGGAAAAGTCAATCAAGAAAACACTTCGCGCCATCGACAAGGATATCGCCAGCGTGGAGTTGCAGATCATGGATATTGTGGACGGTGACGAAAACCTCAAAAATCTTTACAGGATCATCACTTCAGTAGTAGGTATTGGTTTTGTAACTGCCATCAACCTGATTGTGCACACACAGGGCTTCACAGTCATGAACGATGCCCGCAAGCTGGCCTGCTATTGCGGTGTGGCCCCGTTTGAGTATTCATCTGGTACAAGTATCAGAGGCAAAACCAAGGTGCATCCGATGGCCAATAAGAAGATCAAGTGTAATCTGCATATGGCATCTGTCTCAGCAGTCAAGCATGATGCATGGTTGAAGGCCTACTATGAACGAAAGGTGGCCGAAGGAAAGAACAAAATGAGTGTGCTGAATGCAGTTAAAGCCAAACTATTGGGCAGGGTAGTTAGCTGTGTTAATAACAACAGAATGTATGTGGATAACTTTGCACAAGCCGCCTAAAAAATATTCCTGAAAGACCTTTTATTTAAGATAGAAATCAAAGGATAAAATCTAAGTATTTCGTTTGTTATTTACATGGTTAAACGGCTACTAAGTTCTTCGACCAGCGCCATATCATCCGGAGTGATCACCACTTTTTTACCGTTACGCATGTTTATCAGGATGAAATTGCTTCGCTTGGTGGCGTACCAACTCATGTGGCCGTATTTGTTGTTCCAGAACTTGCCGTAAATGCCAAAGAGTCCGCCATTGCCGAAAGTGCGGAGTGTCCAGCGCATTTCTTCCACTTTTGCCGATTGTACAGATTCTATATCCTGATACTTGATTACAACATTGCCTATCGGCCGATGAATGATGAGGGAATCGCGCAGCAGCGAATAACCACGGATGTGCATGAGCCAGGTGACTGCCAACAGGGAAATAAAAAATATGCCTGAAAGTGCCAGCGGCCAATCGGGAATGTCACCCAGCCGGTAAGAATTCCTTTGCAGGAACAGGATTAATCCAAACAACAGGGTGATAAAGGCGGTAATGCCTTTTACCAACCTGTCGAAAGACGCTTGATAATACTGGCTTTCGCTGGGCATCCTAATTTTCTAATCAGGCCATAGCCTTGATGATTTCCGTAAACTCCCGTGCCTTCAGGGAAGCGCCACCCACAAGACCACCATCTACATCAGGACAAGCAAACAGTTCTTTCGCGTTGCCGGCATTCACACTTCCTCCGTACAGGATAGAAATCGTGTCGGCTACAGCTTGTCCGTATTTACCGGCCAGATGCTGGCGGATAACCGCGTGCATGTCCTGTGCCTGCTGGGCAGAAGCTGTTTTACCGGTGCCAATGGCCCAAACCGGTTCATAGGCAATCACCACCTGCTGCAACTGCTCCGCGGTTAAATGAAACAGGGCTTCTTCCACCTGTTGCTTCACGAGGGATTCGTGTTCGTTGCTTTCGCGCACATTAAGCGGCTCGCCACAGCAGAAGATGGGCTTAAGATTATTTTTTAATGCGATGTCTACCTTTTTGGCCAACAAAGCACCGCTCTCACCAAAGTATTGCCTGCGCTCGCTGTGCCCGAGGATGACATAGGGAACACCAAGAGAGGCGATCATCGCAGCCGATACTTCACCGGTGTAGGCACCGCTTTCGTGTTCACTGCAGTTTTGTGCACCCACGGCAATGCGTACAGAAGTGCCGAGCAATTGCTTTACCGGGAACAGCATCGGGAAGGGGGTGCACAATATCACCTTCACCGGACCTTTCACTTCTTCAGCCACCAGCGACATTATTTCGGTGGTAAGCACGTGGGCCTCATTGAGGGTTTTGTTCATCTTCCAGTTACCGGCAACTATTTTCGATCTCATTGTTTATGGGGTTTCTTCAAAGATACGGGCTGCCCGCGTACTGCGGCAGGGGGTTTGAAAAAAATTAAGCGAATGTTTAAATGATCTTTCGTGGTAACAATGAATCACTAGGTGGTTCACGAAACAATGGAGGAACATTTTCGCGCAGAGAACGCAGAGTATAGCGCAGAGGGCGCAGAGAGATATCGATAAGTCAACCACACTCATCAACAAAAGTCACTTCGAAGGAACATTCCAA
>JALOMI010000156.1 GCA_025455465.1 Cyclobacteriaceae bacterium
TTCAGGATTGAATCGGAGAAAATTACTCAGAATTTCTCCGTTCATTGTGATAAGCAGTAGCCTTTTATTTGACCGGTAAACCTGTTCATTGGTTGGATAAACTTTGAGCAACTGTTTATCCGGCAAGACTTATTGACCATTCGTACTAATTCTTTTTCACGTGGACCTTGTCAACTGCCATTTGTCAATTGTCAACTATTTTTTTCATTTTGCCTACTGCCTGCTTATTACTTCAAGGTTCAACACGCCAAAAAATAATTGTTCATTGCACATTGTTAATTGAAAGACATGATCATCTACGGAATCAAAAACTGCAACACCGTAAAATCCGCCCTCGACTGGCTGAAAAGGCACAGCGTGGAGTTTGAGTTTCATGACTATAAATCAAAAGGCATCACCGAAGCCAAGCTGAAAGACTGGTGCAGGCAGGTGGGATGGGAGAGCCTGGTCAACAAACGCGGTACCACCTGGCGGCAACTGGATGACAACATAAAGCAGAAAATCACCAGCGAGAAAGCAGCCGTTGCGTTGATGCAGGAAAAAACCAGTGTCATCAAACGACCGCTGATTGAAGTTAACGGCAAGGTTATTTTACTCGGGTTTGATGAAAAGGAGTATGCAGCAAAACTGCATTGATCAATTCGCGTATTTCATTACGTCTATCACGTGGCAACCCGTTCCGCCCAGCACAAACAGGTGCCAGATAAAATGGCTGTAGCGAACATTTTTCAGCAGGTAAAAAACAACCCCCAGCGTGTAGGATAATCCGCCACCAAATAGCCAGTACAATCCCTCGGCTGGCATTTTCTCCATCAGCGGTTTGATCATCAGAATACCCATCCAACCCATACCGACATACAGTATTGTAGATAACCGGTTTCGTCCGGTACCCGCTACCGACTTAAAGACAACGCCAGCAATCGCCAATGCCCACATCACCGCCAGCATTACCGTACCCCAGAAGCCTTTTAATATGCCGAGCGAAAATGGTGTGTAAGTACCGGCAATGAGCAGGTAAATTGCGCTGTGGTCAAAAATCTGAAACACCTTTTTGGTGCGACTCACCGGAAACGCATGGTAGAGCGTTGAGCTGAGGTACATGATGATCACCGTTGCTGCGAAAATACTCGCTCCGGTGATGGCGAGCGCACCATTGGGAATAGCCGATAGTATAATAAAAGGAGCGGCAACGAGACCGCCTAATGCACCCAGTCCGTGACTGATGCTGTTGGCGATTTCTTCACCAAGGGTTTGAGAGGGGTGGTATTTTTCCATGCGTTACTGCTTGCCAATCGGTGGCGGTCCGTCAGGAACCAGTCCTTTATAAACGTGATTACCCTTTCGCTGAATGAACTCAGCCTTAACCGCTTCCACTTTCTTCGGGTCTTCATACAAATCGACCATTGTCAGTGCCAGGGTTTTAGCGGCCTGCAGCATTCCTTTATGCCCGATGGACATACCACCGCAGGCAACCACTGCCCACGAATGCCACGGTGTTCCGATCGGTGCCGTGGCGGCATCCATTCGCACCACAGGTACTACCCAGCTGACATCGGCTGCATCGGTTGAACCACCTTCCGGTTCTTCGCTGGTGTTTTCCAGCGGCTCAACGTTACTGTGTAAACCAACCTGGGGTTTTCCGGTGGCCTCCTGTATTTTCTTCGCAAAGGAAACTTCATCAGCAGTGTATTGAATAGGTCCAAGGTATTGCAGGTTCTTCTGCACCAATTCACCTCCGGTACGGTTAACCAGAATTTCATACACTCCGGAGACCAGGTTAATGTTGTAATCCACATTGGCCATAATGGCCGCACCCTCGGCCATCTTTTTTACACGTTCATACACTTCGTTCATTCCATCCCGGTTTTTATCTCGGACACGCACCCAAAGCCTGCTGTAATCAGGTACTACATTGACTACCTGACCACCATCCTGAATGTGATAATGAATGCGCACGGATGGCTTAACATGTTCCCTTAAGTAGTTGATGCCTGTTGTATATAATTCAAGTGCATCAGAGGCGCTGCGTCCGTTCCATGGATCAGCTGCTGCATGTGCCGCCTGCCCGTAAAATTCAACGGTGAAATCAACCAGGGCCTGTGAGCTCTGCACTGCGGCTTTGGTTTTCTCGGCCGGATGCCAGTCCATACACACATCCAAATCATTGAAGATTCCTGCTCTAATCATCCAGAGCTTGCCAAAGAATTTTTCTTCAGCCGGTGTGCCGATGAATTTAATGGTGCCTTTTAGTTTGCCCTGCTGGATGAGTTCCTTGATGGCAATAGCAGCCCCGAGACTGGCCGTGCCAAACAGGTTATGCCCGCAGCCATGTCCAGCCTTGCCTTCCGCTAACGGGGATTTCTTCGGAACCGCATTTTGAGATAATCCCGGCAGGGCATCAAATTCACCCATAATGCCAATGACTGGTTTTCCGCTGCCATAGGTGGCTACAAAGGCTGTGGGAATATCCGCTACGCCACGGGTAACAGTAAATCCATTGGCTTCGGCATAATCCGCGAGGTATTGGTACGATTGGTTTTCCTGGAAGGCGATTTCTGCAGCCGCCCAGATTTTGTCGCTGATGCTGATTAAGTCGCCCTGATGTTGTTCAATCGATTGCAAGGCAGCCGGTTTATTTGCACTTACTTTTTGTTTTTGCGCTGCTGCGGTAAAGACGATCAGCAGACTCAGGCAGGTTAGGACTCTCATGGGGTAATATTTTCGTCAAACTACCAAATCAGTCAGGTCATTCAAAATACATTTGTGCCGCTTTTTCCGGCAACGCCCCGGTGAATAATTACAAGAATGTTGAACAATGCTATCCGGTTAAGCGTTAAAATGCCTCAGTTACGAAATCATGACTAAACGAATAGTATTCCCTCTCTTGGTTATTCTGTCTCTCTATGCTTATGCCCAGGACAGGGCCACACTCAGCGGATATGTAAAAGATGCTACGGACGGTGAGGCGCTTATAGGCGCTACCGTTCAGGTGCGTACAGCCGGAACCGGCACGGTTACTAATGTGTATGGCTTCTATTCCATCACCCTGGCACGCGGTACCTATGAGGTGGAAGTTTCCTATGTAGGCTATACCACCCTGGTCAAAACGGTAGAACTGAATGCTAACGTACGGCTGGATTTAGAATTAACCCCGCAAAGCAGTCAGCTGCAAGAGGTGGTTATCAGCGGCACAGCCGAGCGCTCCATGGTAGAGACGGTTCAGATGAGCGTGAATAAAATCGACATCGGCACCATCAAAAAAATACCGGCCTTCCTCGGAGAAGTAGACGTCATCCGCAGCCTGCAGCAATTACCCGGAGTGTCAACTGTCGGAGAGGGGGCTTCCGGCTTTAACGTTCGTGGAGGTAACGTGGGGCAGAACCTGGTCCTGCTCGATGAAGCTACTGTTTACAATGCGTCACACCTGCTCGGCTTTTTCTCGGTGTTCAACCCGGATGCCGTTAAAGACGTGAAACTCTACAAAGGCGGCATACCGGCACAGTATGGCGGGCGGATTTCATCGTTGCTGGATGTGCGCATGAAGGAAGGAAATAATAAGGAGCATGAGCTGAATGGCGGCATCGGTACGATCTTCAGCCGACTGTCGTTTGAAGGACCGATGTCCAAAGGTCGCGGGTCTTACATTGTTGCCGGCAGGCGTTCCTACATCGATGTGCTGGCCCGTCCGTTCGTGGATGTGCTGAATGACGGTGCCCGCCTCAATTTTTACGACTTCACCGGCAAGGTGAATTACAACCTCAACGCCCGCAACCGGGTATACCTGTCGGGTTATTCCGGGCGTGACAATTTCTTCTTCGCGGAGAACCAGGGCTTCTCCTGGGGTAATAACACAGCAACACTGCGGTGGAACTCCATCCTCAACGACCGGCTCTTTCTGAACGTTTCCGGTATCTACAGCAAGTATGATTACGCGCTGCAGTTTGGTGAAGATGAACGCGATTACTTCAAGTGGAATTCATCCATCTCCAACTACACCTTCAAGCCCAACTTCAGTTATTTCATCAGCAGCAACAACGAGGTGTCGTTCGGTGCCGAAGGCATCTACTATACCTTCGAGCCGGCCAACGCCTCGGGCGCCTCTTCCGGTGAAGTGGTGGATATCAGCCTGCCGCGCAAGTACAATCTTGAAACAGCGGTATACATCAGCAACAGCCAGAAAATAGCCAGCAACCTCAATGTGGAGTACGGCATCCGCTATTCCTGGTTCTGGGGCTTCGGTCCGGGTAATGAGTACATCTATAACGATACTACAGCCGGTGTGCGCAGAACACCGGTGCAAACAATTCCTTTCGGTAAAGGCGAAGTGAAGAGTCAGTACGGCAATTGGGAGCCGCGCTTCTCGATGCAATGGCAGGTAAACAGCAACAGTTCCGTGAAAGCCAGCTACGCACGCATGGCCCAGTACCTTCACCTGATCTCCAACACCACGGCATCTAACCCGTTGGATGTTTGGACGCCCACCACCAACAACATCCGGCCGGAAATCGGGGATCAGGTTGCGCTTGGCTACTTCCGCTCCCTGGGTCAGGAAAAGAACTATGAATTCTCGGTTGAAGCCTATTACCGCAAAGCACAAAATCAAATCGACTATATCGATGGGGCGGACTTGCTGATCAATGAATTCCTTGAAGGGGACTTGCTGTCTGGTGAAGGTCGCGCTTACGGGGTCGAATTTTACCTGGAGAAAAAAACCGGAAGGTTTAATGGTTGGATTGCCTACACACTGGGGCGCACTGAGTTGAAAATAGATGGCATCAACCGCGGTGAGTGGTATCCGGCCCGCTTCGATCAGACGCATAACCTGAAGCTGACCGGTTTCTATGAACTGTCTCGCAGATGGACATTAACCGGTGCGTTTACCTTGTTGTCAGGTACACCGACCACGTTCCCGACCTCGCGCTACATCATGCAAGGAATCTTAATTCCATACAATGCCAACGATACGCGTAACAACGTGCGCATCCCGGCCTTCCACCGCCTCGACCTCAGCGCACGCCTTGATGGAAAGACAGTGAAGAAGAACGGCAAGGAGCGCAAGAACACCGATTACTGGGTGTTCGGCTTATACAATGTGTACGCGCGCAAGAATCCGTTCAGTATTTACTTCTCGCAAAGCGATGAACGGATACCACCGGCCGGGCAATCCATTGAAAGCCAGGCGCGGCAATTATCCATCATCGGCACCATCGTGCCGGCTATCTCGTACAACTTTACTTTCTGATGATCATGCGTGCATTCAAGAACATCTGTTTTTTCCTGCTCCTCCCGGCATTATTTATCGCTTGTGAAACCGTCATCGATCCGCGACTGGAGGAGGCTGAACCCATCCTCGTGGTGGATGCGTGGATCAACAACAAGCCGGAACCCCAGGTGGTCAAGTTGATGAAGACACAACCGTATTTTGATAACTCACTGCCTCCGGGTGTATCCGGTGCAACGGTAACCATCACCGATAACCAGGGTAAAGTCTATAATTTTACCGAGCATCCGACAAAAGCCGGTGAATACGTATGGAATCCCGGAGCGAATGACGTGTTCGGTCAAAGCGGATTAATCTACACGCTGCGGATTCAGAACGGCAGTGAACAATATACCGCTTCGGCACGGATGGGGCGTGTGCCTCCGGTTGACAGTATAACGTTTCGGCTTGAGCCGGGCGGGCAGTTTGCCAATGATCTTTACCTGGCCGAATTCTGGGCCGTAGATCCGCTGGAACCCGGAGATACCTACTGGATTAAAACCTGGAAGAACGGACAACTACTGAATAAGCCATCCGAAATCCTGCTGGCCTATGACGCAGGGTTTTCACCCGGCAGCAACTTTTCCGGCATCACGTTCATCGCACCGATCCGAAGAGGAATAAACCCGTTTGAGACTGATGAAAACGGTAATCTGCTGTCACCCTATGTGGTTGGTGACTCTGTTTATACAGAGATTTATTCCCTCCACGAAGCCTCCTTTAATTTCATGCAGCAGGTGGTGGTGCAAACCGACAGGCCCGGAGGCTTCTCGGAATTGTTTGCCACGCCACTGGCCAATGTTTCCACCAACATCATACCCGCATCCCCGGGTGCGCGCAAAGCGGTTGGTTTTTTCAACGTAGCAGCTGTCTCCGGCAACGGAAGAAAGTTCAAAAGCCTTGATGACGTAAGCAACTAACACCAGAAATAGCGCTGGCTATCGATATTAGCACATCCCCGCAGTTATTTTTCATTCGTACCTCGTACCTCGTACTTCGTACCTTACCATTCGTCATTTGACCTTCGTACTTCCTTGCCGAAACGAGATTGTTACAAAAAAAGAAGTCCTGACGCATCTCGCCAGGACTTCAAACCATGTGTAAACCTATCAAACCGTACCCCTTTGATGACTGGTGGGATGCTTTGTGATCCCGTTAAACCGTGCGGCTTATACACATGATTTTTTCTTTGATTTCTGCTTACTTCACTTCGATCAGTTTAGCCGGTGTTGCCGGGGTTAAAACTTTCTTGGTTAATAAAATTCTCAGAATACCGTCTTCATAGCGTGCATCAATTTTTTCCGGGTTGATGTTTTCCGGAAGATTGAATGAACGGGTGAAGCTGGAATAGTTAAACTCTCTGCGGGTGAAGTTGTCTTCTTTTTCTTCCTTCTCTTCTTTCTTTTCGGTGAAGATGGTCATCACTCCGTTTTCGATGTTGATTTTGAAATCTTTTTTGTTCAGACCAGGTGCGGCCATTTCGATTTCAAATTCCTTATCAAGTTCCTTCACGTTTACTGCGGGAACAACCTGCATTCTTTTGAGCCAGTCTGCATCAAAGAAACGGTCGTTGTCGAAGAAATCGCTTAACCACTTATCGGTTAACAAGCTCGGTAACATGGGTGATTTAAGCAGTGTCATATTTACCTCCTTATTTTTTTAATGGGATTTTCCTCCGCTTACAGGCACTAATATGCTAGAGGTAAGAACAAAAAGCGATGACGGTCATCATCTGCGCCAATGATTTTGGTCATTCGCAAGAACGCGGCTGATGGCTTCTCATCGGATAAGCGGTGAAAGTGCGTCACCCAAATTTGATATCTTTAGCCCCGGTATTTTGATGACTGCGGACTATGGACAACGTGAAGGAAAAATCCACCCAAAAATCAGCCACTCTTGACCAAAAGGTGTTACTGAAGGCCTATGCACTCATGTGCACCGCCAGGCGAATGGCAGAACTGTATGACGAACAACGTGATATCTGCACCAAATACGTACACAGCACGTCACGCGGGCATGAAGCCATCCAACTGGCAGCCGGACTGCAACTGAAACCGTATGATTATGCCTCCCTCTATTACCGCGATGAATCCATGCTGCTGGGCATGGGCCTCAGGCCCTATGAACTGATGCTGCAACTGATGGCCAAACGCGATGACCCTTTTTCCGGAGGACGAACTTATTACGGTCATCCGTCCCTGAAACGGGAAGGCTTCCCCACTATCCCGCATCAGAGCTCGGCCACCGGCATGCAGGCCATTCCAGCCACCGGCATGGCACACGGACTGGCCTACCTGGAATCACAAAAGCTTTTAACCGGCAAGCAAAAGCCTATCGTGTTATGTTCGTTAGGTGATGGTTCTGTTACGGAAGGGGAGGTGGCCGAAGCCTTTCAGATGGCTGTGCTGAAAAGACTCCCGATACTCTATCTCGTTCAGGATAATCATTGGGGTATTTCCGCCACCGGTGATGAGATGCGGGCCATGGATGCATATGAATATGCGGCCGGTTTCAAAGGCTTAACCCGCATGCGCGTAGATGGTGCCGACTTTGCCGACAGCTATACCGGGTTGAACAAGGCCATCGACCTGGTGCGTAAGAAACGCGTACCTGTACTGGTGCATGCAACCTGTCCGCTGCTTGGG
>JALOMI010000016.1 GCA_025455465.1 Cyclobacteriaceae bacterium
ATGCTGATCTCCTTCTTCTCTCCGGTTTTGTTGTTGAATACCCGTACACCGGTCACCCCTGAATCGTCACCCAGTATCTCATCGGTTTCTGTATTCCAGTGAATTTCTATGTTGGGTGTATTCATGACGCGAGCCTGCATGATCTTAGAAGCGCGCATCTCGTCACGCCTAACAATGAGGTGCACTTTGGTACACAACTTGGCAAGGTAGGTAGCTTCTTCGGCTGCCGAATCACCGGCACCAACAACGGCAACTTCGCGTCCACGATAAAAGTATCCATCGCAAACAGCACAGGCGGAAACACCTTTGTTGGCAAACTTCTCTTCGGATGGTATTCCCAGGTATTTGGCTGAAGCGCCAGTCGCGATGATAACCGTTTCTGCTTCAATCGTCTCCTTTTCATCAACCACTACTTTGTGGGGGTAGCCGGAAAAATCAACCGCTGTTACCAGACCATAATTCACTTTTGTACCAAAGCGCTCGGCCTGCTTTTGCAGGTCCATCATCATCTGAGGACCATTAATACCTTCCGGATAGCCAGGAAAATTTTCAACATCATTGGTTGTGGTTAGCTGGCCGCCCGGCTGTCCACCAGTATATAGAATAGGACTCATTCCGGCTCTGGCCGCATAGATTGCTGCTGTATACCCGGCTGGTCCGGAACCAATAATTAACACTTTTACTCGCTCTGACATAACTGATCGGATTTTAAAATAAAGGGTCTCATGTTTCGATGAGACCCCAAAGATATTCATATAATAAACATTGTTAACCCAGGTAAGGTTTCAAAGCTTTGCTTCTGGAGGTATGCCTTAGTCTGCGTATTGCCTTTTCTTTGATCTGACGCACGCGCTCACGGGTCAGGTTAAACTTCTCACCTATTTCTTCAAGTGTCATGGCATGCTCACCATTCAATCCGAAATATAGCGTGATAACATCGGCCTCGCGTTGGGTCAACGTTGATAATGCACGTTGTACTTCCTTGCGGAGGGAGTCGTTCATTAGCCCGGAATCCGGAGTTTCCTCACTGTCATTTTCGAGTACGTCAAGCAGACTGTTTTCTTCCCCCTGTACAAAGGGAGCATCCATGGAAACGTGGCGGCCGGATATCTTCATAGTGTCCACCACTTCTGCAGTGGTTACATCCAGTACTTCAGCAAGTTCTTCCGGTGACGGCTCGCGTTCATATTTCTGTTCCAGTTCGGAGAATGTCTTGGAAATTTTGTTCAATGAGCCGACACGGTTCAGGGGCAGTCGAACAATACGGGATTGTTCGGCCAATGCCTGAAGAATCGACTGACGGATCCACCAAACCGCGTAGGAGATGAATTTAAAACCACGGGTTTCATCGAAACGCTGTGCTGCTTTGATCAAACCCAGGTTACCTTCATTAATTAAGTCACCGAGGGAAAGTCCCTGATTCTGATACTGTTTTGCTACCGAAACCACAAACCTCAGGTTCGCTTTGGTAAGCTTTTCAAGGGCAATCTGGTCGCCTTCTTTAATGCGCTTGGCCAGTTCTACTTCCTCATCCGGGGTAAGCAAATCTACTTTGCCGATTTCCTGAAGGTATTTGTCCAGCGACTGGCTTTCGCGGTTGGTAATCTGTTTACTGATCTTAAGCTGTCTCATTGAATCGAAAAGTTCAGTGAAGTAACAATATAGACTCTAAACTTAGTTCCTGTCAACTGACTGATGTTTATTCAGCCGGGGTATTTTCATTTCTGGGCGGACGGGGCAATAATACCTTGCGAGAAAGGCGGAACTTACCGGTTTTCTTGTCGATGTCTACCAGCTTCACTTTCACTTCCTCGCCTACCTCCATAACACCTTCCATGGTTTCCAGACGTTCCCACTTAATTTCGGAGATGTGCAGTAATCCGTCTTTACCTGGCATAAACTCAACAAAGGCACCGAAAGGCATAATTGACTTTACTTTGCCATCGTAAACCTGGCCTATTTCAGGCACAGCCACAATTGCTTTAATCCGCCTTAAAGCAGCATCCATCACCTCTTTCGAGCTGGCAAACACGTTCACGATGCCTTTGCCGTTTACTTCTTCAATAACTACGGTAGCACCGGTAGTGTTCTGAATATCCTGAACAACCTTTCCGCCAGGACCGATCACCGCACCGATCATTTCTTTTTCAATAATGACGGTTTCGGCACGAGGCGTATGGGGTTTCAGATCAGCCTTAGCCGCAGGCAAGGTCTTCTTCATTTCGTTAAGAATGTGCAGACGACCTTCCTTGGCTTGAAGTAAAGCTTCGCGAAGAACATCATATGTCAAACCATCAACTTTAAGGTCCATCTGGCAGGCCGTCAGACCTTTCTCCGTTCCGGTTGTCTTGAAGTCCATGTCACCCAGGTGGTCTTCATCGCCAAGGATGTCAGACAAAATTGCATACTTACCGGTAGATGCATCGGAAATCATTCCCATAGCGATACCAGATACGGGACCTTTGACCGGTAGACCGGAGTCCATCAATGCCAGAGAACCGGCACAAACAGTTGCCATAGATGACGATCCGTTAGACTCAAGAATATCTGATACTACACGAACCGTATACGGATTTTCAGTATCTGCAGGCAGCACATAACGGAGACCGCGAAGGGCCAGGTTACCATGCCCTACTTCCCTTCTTCCGGGACCGCGGTTGGGTTTCACTTCACCTGTTGAGAAACCTGGAAAGTTATAGTGAAGAATAAACTTGCTGGAACCTTCGAACATGGCACCGTCAATCATCTGCTCATCCAGCTTGGTTCCGAGGGTTACGGTAGTCAAAGACTGCGTTTCTCCACGGGTAAACAGGGCCGATCCGTGAGCTGAAGGTAAAAGATCAACCTCTGTATATATCGGTCTGATTTCCTTGGTGTTACGGCCATCCAGGCGAATTCCTTCATTAAGCACAAGATCACGTGCGGCCTTCTTGTGAATGCCGTGATAATAATGCTTAACCAAGTCGATGTTTACTGTAGTTTCTTCACCCAGCGAGTTGATATAATCCTCCAGAATCTGACTGAAAGCCTTGCTGCGTACTTTCTTGTTCTTGATCTGAAGGCGGGCTGTCTCATAGACTTTAGGGTACAGCAGCTTGTAGAGTTCTTCCTTTAATACTTCATCCTTTACCTCATGATTATAGCTGCGCTTTTCAGTTTTACCAAGTTCTTTGGCCATATCCAATTGAAGCTGACATTGGGCCTTAATTGCTTCGTGCGCCAGTTTCAGGGCCTCAAGCATATCGTCTTCGCTTACCTCCTTCATCTCCCCTTCCACCATCAGAATGTTTTCGATGGAAGCGCCCACCATCAGATCGATATCGGCACGTTCTTTTTCAGCCAATGTCGGGTTGATGATGAACTTGCCGTCTACACGGGCAACGCGAACTTCAGAGATCGGGCCACCCCAAGGAATATCGGAGATACTCAGAGCCGCAGAAGCTGCGAAGGCAGCCAGGGCATCCGGAAGGGCGTTGCTGTCACCGGAAATCAGGTAGATCATCACCTGAGTTTCAGCATGGAAATCATCAGGAAATAGCGGACGTATGGCACGGTCAACCAGACGGCTGATCAGAATTTCATAGTCGGAAAGTTTGCTTTCGCGTTTCAGGAAACCTCCGGGAATCTTTCCGGTGGCAGCAAATTTCTCCTGGTAATCAACCGATAAAGGCATAAAGTCAGCACCTTCAACGGCTTCTTCTCTGGCTACTACAGTAGCCAACAGCATGGTATTGCCCATGCGTAATACAACAGAACCATCGGCCTGACGGGCGAGTTTACCCGTTTCGATGGTGATCTCCCTTCCATCCGGGAGTTGGCAGCTTTTTGAATATATGTTCAGCATAAAGTAATTAAGTCGTTTTGAGATAATGGGGCATTACAAATCCCCCTGGAATAAAATGCAAAAAGGGAACCTCTTAAAGGTTCCCTGTGAATGGTGTCAACGTGATTATTTGCGCAGCTCGAGTTCAGCAACGATCCCGCGATAGCGGGTAATGTCGGTCTGCTGGAGATAATTGAGCAATTTTCTGCGCTTACCTACCAACTTCATAAGGCCTTGCTGGGTGGCAAAATCCTTCTTATGAGTCTTCAGATGCCCGGTCAGGTGGTTAATCCTGTGGGTAAACAGTGCAATCTGTGCTTCCGGTGATCCGGTATCAATTTCACTCTTTGCTTGTCCGTGCTTTTTGAACAGCTCTTTTTTGGTTTCCGCGGTTAAATACATTGTGTTTGTTTACGCTTATTTTCAGCCGGCAAAGATACTGGAAATTGCCACAATTATCCAAAATCGACAAGAATTTTACTGCAACTTGACCTTGGCTTTACCCCTTTCGAGCAGCCAGTTTCGAACCTTATCCAATAGCACCTGGTAAAAGTCGGAGTCGAACAGGCGGGCATCAACACGTGCTTGTCGCAGGAAAATCAGGCCAACCAGTAATAATATAAAATCAGCTGCCCAAACCCCGATAGCTGGATCAATAAAGCCTTGCTTGGCCCATTTTTCACCGGTCATGGTAAGCAAGTAGTATATAATAAAGAAAAGTATGGATACAAGAAAAGGCACCCCCAGCCCACCCTTTTTGATAATTGCACCAAGGGGCGCCCCAATCAGAAACATGGCCACACAGGCCAGTGAACTGGCCAATATCTTATGCCATTGAATGCGGAATACCCGGTTTTCCAGGTCGTAAACATCCATCGACCCGATAGAACCTGACAACTGCGACTTCACCGTGCGTGCTTTATTGACGGCTGATGAATAGAGGGGTCTGTCAAGAGGTAATGCAAAAATACTGTCGAGTTTTGCCTGCAGTGAGGAATCGCTAAGCTGCTGCTTGCGCTTCCGTTCCTGTTCATATGTCAGCAGCGCGGAATCACTCCTTATACTGGTACGAAGGCTGTCTAGCCGTCTCAGTCGGCCACTGACGCGGGCATTTTTTTCTTCAGTAATACCTGAATCTATGGCCACCTCATTTTCTTTTGGAGAAAGGCTTGAATCGGTAAGTGGTGTGCCTTCAGTGACTTGCGGTGTCTCCGGCTGGCTTACCTTCCACTCTGTTTCGTTCTGCTGAATGGTCTTTAATCGCTCGATGTTACTCAAGGAATCCCGCAGGCGCTTGTGGGCACTCAACTCTTCCGGGAGGGAAATGGAATCGGCACTGTGAAAGAAGGTATAGAACGTTTGGTAATTAGTATAATGTATCAGACGCTGATTCATTTTCTCCTTGCGGAGTGAATCAAGGTCGACATCCAATTCACTCAGGTTACGCATGATGCGGTTTCCCTGGAACCATTTTTTATCCGTGCGTGACAACTGGAACGAAGACAGATCAAACACCATCTGCGATTTGGCAAACTTGGTACGGCTGAGCGTCTCGGTTCCGTATTTAGCTTTCTGACCCACCAGGTCGCTGGTCGTGCTGGTGCCCTCGGTGTAATTGTAGCCGTTGAATAGTTCAAACTTGAGGTATCGTTCGTTGAGGATGGTATACATTTTTCCGGAATCAGCTATGGTCACGTCCTTATTGCCGTCATTTTTCCGGTGATCGTAGATGATGACATCCTTCAATGTGATTCCATCGGGGAATTTCTCATTGACCTTGATGGAAATATCCGGTATGCCGTTGTAGAATGTTCCCTCGCGGAGGTCGAGCGCAGGTTTCTTTTGCTTAATGTCATACAACAAACTGTATGCTTCCAGGGCTGCTTTGGGCACCAGGTTATTGTTGACATAAAAGGCAATACCGGTAAGAATGATGACAAAATAGAAAATGGGTTGTATAGCGCGAAGCAGGGAGATACCGGCACTCTTGATGGCTGTCAGTTCGAAATGCTCTCCCAGATTGCCGAATGTAATTAATGAGGACAACAAAACGGCCAGCGGCATAGCAATGGGTGTCATGAAGATGGCAAAGTAAAACAGCAACTGGCCAATGACATCAAACCCAAGCCCCTTGCCGATGATGTCATCAAAATACTTCAGCATATGCTGGGTGAGCAGGATAAAAACCACCACCAGGAAGGTGAGGATGAACGGCCCCAGGAACGAAGTTAATACCAGCTTATCCAGTTTTTTCATGGCGAATCAGTGCCGAAAGGATCAAATAACACGCCAAAGATAGGATTTGCTAATGTAATAAAGAGGGATGCCTTCAGCCGCCAACGATTTTGCGAAGCGTATCGACAAGTCCATCCCACAGATCATTCAGTTCGCGAACATCATCAAATTCGGAGTAGTCGGTCACTTTGAGAAATACCGATTGCGTGAGTTCGTTGAACTCCAGACGAAGTTCGAAATAGGAAGGGTCACGTTCCTCTTCTTCTGTTTCTGGCAAGAATTCGAATTTTACAAAATGGTTAGTGCGGTGAGCGGACATACGCGCCTTATGTTCTTCATTATCCCAAATGAAATTAAAGGTCTTGTCGAGGTTATTAATCGTTACGTTATCGGCAAACCACTCCGACAAACCACTAGCCGACTGGATGTACGGATACAGCATCTTGATAGAAGCATGTATCTCATAATCGGCTGTGAATAATTTTTTGGTTGCCATCATCCGCATAGTTGTTTCAAATTATAAGAATTTTCGGTCAAGGCAAAATAAATATCAGTTTTGGCAGAATCATTCCAATATTTGTAAGTTTGCGGGCCTGAATTAAAAACCATTGTCGATTTTCAGACAGAATTCAAGCAGTGGTTTAAATAGTTCATAAACTCCATGGCGCGGTAGCTCAGGTGGTTAGAGCGTTGGATTCATAACCCAAAGGTCGGGGGTTCAACTCCCCCCCGCGCTACAAAAAGCCCTGCATTTGCGGGGCTTTTTTGTTTTGTACCTTTATTTTGAAATCAAATCTCATGTTACCTTCTATCAACCCCACAGAAACCCCGGCCTGGCAAAAACTGGAATTGCATTTCATGACCATGCAGGCCACCCACATGCGCGAACTTTTTGAACAGGATGACAACCGATTCCAAAAATTCTCCCTGACCTTTAACGATTGGCTGGTTGATTATTCAAAGAACATCATCACCGAAGAAACTCTGCAACTGCTGAATGAACTGGCTGAATCGTGTGAACTTCCGGTTGCTATCGATGCCATGTTCAAGGGAGCTAAAATCAACCAGACCGAAAACCGGTCAGTACTACACATCGCTCTACGCAACCGAAGCAACGAGCCCATTCTGGTGGATGGACAAGATGTCATGCCGGATGTCAACCGGGTTCTGAAGCAGATGGAAAAATTCTCCGATAATCTTCTTCACGGAAACTGGAAAGGCTATACTGGCAAAGCCATTACCGATATCGTTAACATTGGCATTGGTGGCTCTGATCTTGGACCTGTTATGGTAACCGAAGCCCTTCGCCCCTATTGGTCAACCATCACTCCACATTTTGTTTCTAATGTTGACGGCACACACCTCGCTGAAGTAGTGAAACGGGTCAATCCGGAGACAACCCTGTTCATCATCGCATCCAAAACATTCACAACCCAGGAAACGATGACGAATGCGGAATCAGCCAAGCAGTGGTTCCTGCAGCAAACTAACGGTAAAGGCCAGGTAGAGAAACATTTCGTGGCCGTATCCACCAATCAGGAAGCAGTAGCTGCATTCGGCATTGATACCAACAACATGTTCGAGTTTTGGGATTGGGTTGGAGGTCGATACTCCCTGTGGTCATCCATCGGACTATCTATTGCCTGCACCATTGGATTTAAAAACTTTGAAGCGTTGCTGGACGGAGCACATGCCATGGATCGTCATTTCCAGGAGGCACCCTTGCGGAAAAACTTACCGGTACTCCTTGGGCTAATCGGTATCTGGTACAATAACTTTTTCGGTGCAGCATCCGAAGCCATACTTCCTTATGATCAATACCTGCATCGGTTTGCCGCCTACTTCCAGCAAGGCAATATGGAGAGCAACGGTAAGTCCATCGACCGTAACGGACAACCGGTAGGTTACCAGACCGGACCGATTATCTGGGGCGAACCGGGTACCAATGGTCAACATGCTTTTTATCAGCTGATCCATCAGGGCACCAAAATGATTCCCTGCGATTTCATCGCCCCGGCCAAATCACATAATCCAATCGGGGACCATCATGAAAAACTTCTTGCTAATTTCTTTGCGCAGACAGAGGCATTGATGCGCGGTAAAACCGAAGAGGAGGTTTACAGTGAACTGAAAAAATCGGGGATGACTGATGAACAACTCAAGTTTCATATACCCTACCGCGTATTTGAAGGCAACCGGCCAACCAACAGTATTCTGGTCAAGCAGATTAATCCATATACACTGGGCAGTTTAATCGCGATGTATGAACACAAGATTTTTGTTCAGGGCGCAATCTGGAACATCTTCAGCTTTGATCAGTGGGGTGTTGAACTGGGCAAGGCCCTGGCTAAAAAGATACTGCCCGAACTGGCCTCCGTAGATGAAATTACCTCACACGATTCATCTACAAACGGGCTCATTAACCATTTCAAACGATTGAAATTATGATCGTTTGAACGGCCGTATAAAAATCAATTGGTTCTGCTATTTTTAGCCGCTTTTAACTGTACATGAGTTCGACTATTCAACGCATTGGTGTTTTCACTTCCGGGGGCGATGCACCGGGCATGAACGCAGCTATTCGCGCGGCAGTACGCGCGGGTATCTATTATAAAAAAGATGTCTTCGGCATCATGCAGGGTTACGAAGGCATGATATCCGGTGACGTTGTTAAACTGGGGGCTCGTTCGGTGGGTAACATCCTGCAACGTGGCGGCACCGTATTGAAAACAGCACGCAGCGAGGAATTCAAAACTCCGGAAGGTCGTAAGAAAGCCTATGACAATTTGCGCAAGGAAGGGATTGATGCACTCATTGCCATAGGCGGTGACGGAACATTTACCGGGCTGCACAAACTCTACCAGGAATTCAAGATGCCGTGTGTTTGTGTTCCCGGTACCATCGATAATGATATTGCCGGTACCGACTACACCATTGGCTTTGATACGGCTACCAACACAGCGGTTGAAGCCATCGACAAAATCAGGGATACGGCCATGTCGCACAACCGCCTCTTCTTTATTGAAGTCATGGGACGCAACTCCGGTTACATCGCGCTCAACAGCGGGATTGCCGGTGGAGCAGGTGCGATCATTATTCCGGAGGACGGAATGAGTTTCGATGATCTTTATGCACAGCTCACCTCTGATGAACGCATCACCAAAAAATCAAACCTGGTCGTAATTGCTGAAGGATCCAAGATTGGAGGTGCTAACGACCTTGCTCGTAAAGTTGCTGAACGCTCATCCTATTTCGATATCAAAGTAACCATCCTAGGGCACCTGCAGCGTGGCGGTGCACCCACCTATTTTGACCGGGTACTGGCCAGCAAAATGGGACTGGCTGCAGTAGAAGGTTTGCTCAACGGAGTTGTTGATTCCATGGTAGGCATACGCCATAATAAGATAATCTTCAATCAATTTGATTCCGTCATGAACCGACCGCATGAAATCGATTCGGAAATGATGCGCATCGCCAAAATTCTGTCTATCTGATGAAAGATATAACAATCGGAGTTGACATTGGCGGCACCAATACCAAATACGGTATCGTAGACCGCCAGGGTAACGTTTTGTTTCACGACTCAATATCAACAAAGCAGTTTGATGAAGTCACGGATTATATCAAGGCACTCGAAGATGCCTTCCGTGCTGCGGTCAAGAACATGGGCGATGACTACCAACTGGTCGGTATCGGCATTGGCGCTGCCAACGGTAATTATTATAAAGGCACTATTGAACATGCCACGAACCTGAAGTGGAAAGGAATCATTCCGTTATCGGATATGCTTCATAAACCCTTTGGTGTTCCGGTACTGGTTACCAACGATGCCAATGCAGCCGCGGTAGGCGAAATGGTTTACGGAGCCGCCAAAGGCATGAAAGATTTTGTAGTGATTACGCTGGGTACCGGCCTGGGCAGCGGCTTTGTCTGCAACGGTCAGCTGATAAACGGCAAACACGGAATAGCCGGAGAATTAGGTCACACGACAGTGAACTATGCTGGTCGTTACTGCAACTGCGGCAAACGCGGCTGTTTGGAAACCTACGTATCTGCTACCGGCATCAGACGATCGGTCTATAAATTACTTGCTGACCACCTTGAGCCAAGCGAACTCCGTGGCATCAGTTTCGATAACCTCAATACCGAAATGATCACACATGCTGCTATCCGCGGTGATGTGGTAGCCCGTGCAGCCTTTGAATATACCGGCAGAATTCTCGGAACTAAATTAGCGGAGACTGTGGTGCATACCGATCCGGAAGCCATTTTCCTGTTCGGTGGTCTATCGCTTGCGGGTGACCTGATCTTCAAGCCAACGATCAAGCATATGGAGGCCAACCTGATGCCGCTGTTCCGCGGTAAAGTGAAGATACTTCCTTCCGGATTACAGAATCAATCTGCTCCCATCCTGGGTGCCAGCAGCCTGGTATGGAACCACCTGGAAGAAAAAGGGGCTATACCGGCTTGAGCATCGGTTATAAACGAGCCGTTCCAAAAAAACTTCATTATATTTCACAGTGTTTACCCGCTGTTGATTGCTATTGCCTAGTGAGCTTTCGAAGCATGCGCTGTCCGCTGTCAGTCGCCTGACAAGTTTATCATTCTGGATATGCTTGCCGGCTGTCTTACTGATTCTGTTCGATATCGGTTTTGAACAATCGTTACCCTACCAGGCATGGATTGAGGGATATTACCTGTTCACGCTGTTTTTTGCCATCCTTGCTACCGGATTGCGTCATGTCATCAATGGAAAAAATCCACGCATAAAAGTCTTACTTGTTGATTTTATCCTGGTTCTCTTCTTTGCCATTCAAATTGCCCTTCACTTAAAGCTCATACCGGCTGCCAGTGTAGTTTATTTCTTTCACGAAATGGTTTGGCTTCGACTGGCTGTTTTTGCCGCGTTTGTTCGTGAGTTTTCCATTCTACGTATCCTGATGAAGAAAACCTATCTTAACCCCGCACAGTTATTTATCCTTAGTTTCTTCACCATCATCATTATCGGCAGTTTTCTGCTCATGCTGCCGCGGGCTACTATAGGAAGCATATCCATGATCGATGCCTTATTCACATCCACCAGTGCCGTTTGTGTTACCGGACTAATCGTGGTGGATACGGGCAGTTACTTTACCACAACCGGGCAAACCATCATCCTCATCCTTATCCAGGTGGGCGGCCTGGGTATAATGACATTCGCCAGCTACTTCAGCTATTTTTTTCGCGGTGGAAGCTCCTATGAAAATCAGTTTATGCTGCGCGATATCACCAATTCACAAAAAATCGTTGAGGTGTTTAGCACACTGCGGCAGATCATTTTTGTAACGTTTATTATTGAAGGCCTGGGGGCTATCCTGATATTCTTTTCACTTGACGAAGTGCATTTTGAATCCATCACAGATAAATTATTTTTTGCCGTATTTCACAGCATCTCGGCCTTTTGCAATGCCGGATTTTCAACCTTACCGAACAGCCTTTACGAATTACCCTATCGCTTCAATTATCCCCTTCATCTGATTGTTGCCTTTCTGTTCATTATTGGCGGATTGGGGTTTCCCATCGTCTTCAACCTGGTGCGCTATGTCTGGCAAAAAATACTGGGAAGAACACTGCATCTGCTTAAAATCAGGAAGTATGCTTACGTTCCCTGGCTGCTGAACCTGAACTCACGCATCGTGCTGATTACATCGCTGATACTTACCGTTGGCGGCACCGCATTGTTTTACAGTTTTGAATGTAATAACACGCTTCAAGAACATGATGGAATTGGCAAAGTAGTTACCGCTTTCTTCGGTGCTACTACACCACGCACGGCCGGGTTTAATTCCATTAACACGTCATCGCTGCAATTTTCCACCATCATGATCATCTTTCTACTCATGTGGATCGGGGCATCACCGGCATCCACAGGCGGTGGAATAAAGACCAGCACCTTTGCCATTGCCACGCTCAATTTTATCAGCCTGGCACGAGGAAAAAACCGTATCGAAGTGTTCCGCAGGGAAATTGCCGACATCTCCATACGAAGAGCATTCGCTATCATTTCACTTTCACTCATGGTGCTGGGCATGGCTATCTTCCTAATCTCCTTCTTTGACAATGATAAAGACCTTATGTCGATTGCCTTTGAATGCTTTTCAGCTTACAGTACGGTTGGATTAAGCCTCGGCATAACTGCCGGCTTAAGCACCAGCAGCAAAATCATCATCATCCTGGTTATGTTTATCGGGCGGGTAAGCATGCTAACGATAATGATCGCCCTGGTAAAAAGAGTCTCCCACCAGGGTTATCATTATCCGGGAGAAGAAATTCTAATCAATTAACTTGTTGTTTCATGAAGTTTATCATCGTTGGACTAGGAAACTTTGGATCCTCATTAGGCCAGAAACTAACTGCCCACGGGCATGAGGTGATCGGAATCGACAGCAGCATGTCGAAAGTGGAGTTATACAAGGAGAAAATTTCGCATACGATATGCCTGGACTCAACCGATCAATTCGCCATGGGCGGTTTACCGTTGAATGATGCGGATGTGGTTATTGTAGCTATTGGTGAAAATCAGGGAGCCAACATCATGACTACTGCCTTGTTGAAAAACCTCAATGTAAAGCGGCTGATCAGCCGGGCAATTACTCCTCTTCATGAAACCGTACTGCGAGCCATGGGTGTTGATGAGATTATTCACCCTGAAGAAGAAACGGCTGAGCGATTATCTAAAAAGTTGCTACTGCGGGGGATAGTCGACTCATTTGATATCAATCCCGAGTACAGCATCGTTGAGGTAAAAGTACCTGCCCGTTATGCCGGCAAGACACTGGAAGAAATCGGGTTTCGCAGAAATCACAACCTGGTTGTACTAACCACATTAAAAATCACCCGTGAAAAGAATTTGCTGGGACAGATTCATCAGGTAAATAAAGTGCAAGGAGTCGCTTCACCAAAAACCCGATTAAATGAAGGTGACATCATGGTCATGTACGGACACACTTCCGATATCAAGCGTCTTTTGGCGGAATCCTGAAAAACAGCTCCGTTGTATTTAATCCAGCAAAACCTGAACTCCAAGGTTTTTACCCAGCAGCTCAAATTGTTTTTCCCAGGCTTCAATAGAAGATACTGCATGAAATCCGTTTTGCTTGGAAATTTCAAAATACAGGTTCTGACTTTTGTAGAGAATTGGTTCCAGTTTGAATTTATTAAGGAGTGCAAATACACGGTTGAGGCGTTCAATCAGTTTCACGTTAGTGCGCTCTTCGCTGATTCGTGTTAACTCCCGGAATATACTTTCACCGGCCAGTCGTTCAATTTTATCGGGGTCTTCAATAGAAAGTTTCCAGTGACTCATCTCACCCATGATCCGCTCCAACTCCTTGACATTAATCTTTTCTGCTTCGAAAATGTGAATGAGGTCGGCATTCAGGATATACTCAAAGGTGGTGGTGTATGCACGGGGTATGGGGATATCATTATTGGCCAGCGCATTGACCAGCGGATAATCACGGTTGTAAACCCTTCGCAACGACTCCTCGAGTTCGCGCATGCTCTGCTCCGTGATCATGTTCAGCACTTTGCGCTTTTCATCTTTAAACAATTGCCAGAGGGTATAGCGGTCATTGCCGAGATACGTTTGCATTAAAGCCAGTACTTCGCCCAATCTGCCTTCATTAAATGTGTTGATTAAACGCATTTTCATGCTTTCAAAATCAACCGGATCCATATCCAGGGCAAGATTACCGATTATATTATGTTTGCCCAGGTAGATGACAGCAAAAGCAATTTCTCTTTCAGAACGTGTAACAGTGGATTTTACCCGGGTTAATCCCAATGACAGCTTTTGTTCACCGGCCTCTTTTCGGACAAAGAATTCGGTATCGGTAGTATAGTTGAAAATAGGGGTATCTTCCGGATCTTCCTCGAAAAGGGATGCCACTGCATAGTGCATGCCCACCCGTTGCAGGTTGGTTTTACTCGGCAACACTTCCTTGCGATAAACCTGGCCGGCATTTCCGTAATCTTTTACGTTGCTCGGTGCGAGCTCAAGTCGCCTGATAAATTCTTCTTCGAAATCAGCTCCGGCAGTCTGATGCAGCAATTGAATGGCCCGGCAGGCATATTGTAAAATCTGCACCGTTTCAATACCTGAGACTTCATCAAAAAACCAGCCGCAGCTGGTGTACATCAGCATGGAATGACGCTGCATTTCCATCAGACGGAATACCTTGTTCTTGCGGACATCAGCATGCACATGCAGTTTGATAAAATTGCTGATATTCTCCTCGTTGCGGTTTAAGATTATGTCTATGTATTCATTCCGGGCCTTCCATGGATCGTACATGATGGCGCTTGCTTCGCGCTCATAGATCTTCACCAATTCATCGCGCAGCCAGTCGAGTGCTTCGCGAAGGGGTTTTCGCCACTGCTGATCCCAACCCGCATTACCACCGGTGTTGCATCCGCAGTCATTACGCCAGCGTTCTACCCCATGAACACAACTCCATGAACTGTTTTCATGGATTCGGGCCTCATACAACGGGGGGAATTTTTCAAGGAATTGCCCGTAATTCATCAGGTGATTATGCTTGCGCTGGTAGATATGCTCCAGGCAAAAGGCAAGCGCCATATCACCGTGCTTGTGATGATGCCCGTAGGATTCACCATCTGTAGCGATGTGAACCAACTGAGGTTCATCATCCGACTCATCAAAAGCATGGCGCAAACGATAAGCGAATTTCTCTCCGTCATTCAGCAAGCCGCTAAAAGCAACCTCCTGCGAAATATCTCCATCATAAAAAAATACAGCAATCGAATCACCATCCGGCAAGTGTATCAAATAGGGTTTTCGGGTATTGATGCCATGGATGGCCGTCTCCGACCATTTCTCTTCCCCCATCCTGCGAAACGCTTTAGCCTGACGCGGTGCCAGTACGGTAAATTTAATTCCGTGTTTTGCCAGAAGTGAAAGCGTTTCTGTATCAACTGCTGTCTCAGCCAACCACATCCCTTCCGGCTTACGATTGAAGCGGTGTTCAAAATCACGGATGCCCCAGATGATTTGTGTCTCCTTATCCCTGCTGTTGGCCAGCGGCATAATGATGTGGTTATACACCTGGGCCATAGCAGAACCATGTCCGCCAAAGATTTCAGCACTTTCACGATCTGCTGTCAGTATGGATTTATAGGTCTCCGGATCATTTTGCGCCATCCAAGAGAGTAACGTAGGACCGAAGTTGAAACTGATACGACAATAATTGTTGACTATATTTTTAATGACTCCGTTTTCCAGAATACGCGAAGCGGCATTAGGTGCATAGCACTCTGCAGAAATACGCTCATTCCAATCATGATAAGGGTGGGCAGAATCCTGAACTTCAATAACCTCCAGCCAGGCGTTCTCACGCGGAGGCTGATAAAAATGCCCGTGTATACAAATATATTTTTCCATTAAACCGTCATCGTTGAATTGATCCTCCTGCACATCTCTATCCTGTTCAATACCAAAGCAGGAGACCTATTTATTAGCCGCCCTAAATCCAATCATCATTGATAATTCATCATTCGTAATTCGTATTTCGTATTTCGTACTTCCCCACTCATTCTTCCAACTCAAATTCAGCCTGTTCCTTCTCCAGTTTAACAACCGCTATGCCCAAAGGCGGTAATGTCAATGCCAGCGAATAGTCATACTGATGGTATCGGATTGGCGATGTGAATAATGAGCCCGGATTGAGCACTCCGCTTCCACTATATTTCAGATCATCGGTATTGAAAACTTCCTTCCACTGTCCGCGGAAAGGTACTCCGAAGCGGTACTGGTAGCGAACCTCAGGCGTAAAGTTGCAAATCACAATCAGCTGATCTTCTTTCTTATCGGATTTACGCTGGAAGATAATTACACTGTTCTGATGATCGGAGTAATCAAGCCATTCAAAACCGCGGGCATCAAATCCAAAATGATATAAAGCAGGTTCAGAACGATACAATACGTTCAGGTCTTTAATCAGTTTACAAACACCCTGATGATGCGGATAGTCAAGCAAGTGCCAGTCTAAACTTTGATCGTGATTCCACTCGGCACTTTGCCCAAACTCACCCCCCATAAACAGCAATTTGGTTCCGGGATGGGTGTACATGTAACCGAACATCAGGCGCAGGTTGGCAAAGCGTTTCCACTCGTCACCCGGCATACGTCCAAGCAAGGATCCCTTTCCGTGCACCACTTCATCATGCGACAACGGTAACATGAAATTTTCAGTGAATGCGTACATGATACTGAAGGTGATTTCGTTCTGGTGATACTTCCGGAATACCGGGTCCTGCTTGAAATACCTCAATGTATCGTGCATCCAGCCCATCATCCATTTCTGTCCGAATCCAAGGCCGCCCAGGTATGTAGGTTTTGATACCCCGGGCCAGGCTGTTGATTCTTCAGCGATGGTGACCACATCCGGGTAATTGGCATAGGTCACTTCATTAAATTCTTTCAGGAAGTTAATGGCTTCAATGTTTTCACGCCCCCCATGTTCATTGGGTATCCACTCCCCTTCCTTTCGGGAGTAGTCGAGATACAGCATGCTGGCTACTGCATCCACACGCAATCCGTCAATGTGATAACGGTCTAACCAGTACAAGGCATTGCTGATCAGAATTGATCGTACTTCATTTCGTCCGTAGTTAAAAATGTAACTCTTCCAGTCGGGATGGAATCCTTTACGCATATCGGCATGCTCATAGAGGTGCGTGCCGTCAAACATATACAAGCCATGAGCATCACCGGGAAAATGCGAGGGCACCCAATCCAGGATGACACCGATACCGGCCTGGTGCAGACTATCAACGAGGTACATGAAGTCATCAGGATTACCATAACGGCTGGAAGGTGCAAAGTATCCGGTGATCTGGTATCCCCATGATCCGAAAAAAGGATGCTCCATCACGGGTAAAAATTCCACGTGTGTGAAGCCCATTTCTTTTACATAATCAACCAATTCCGTTGCCAGCTCAGGATAGGTCAGGCTGCGGTTGCCTTCCTCCGCCTTTCTGCGCCACGAACCAAGGTGCAGTTCATAAACAGCATAGGGTTGCGGCTTACCAGAAATATTCTTCCGGTGCTCCAGCCAATCCTCATCGCTCCAGGGATAGTTGTTTTCCCAAACGATGGAAGCCGTCTTCGGAGGTGTTTCGCAGAAAATGCCGAACGGGTCAGCCTTTTCCAGGTAATCTCCAGTATTCGAATGAATCGCGTATTTATAAGCTTCACCCTTCTGAATATCGTCAAAGAATCCTTCCCAGATACCCGATTCATCCCAACGGGGGTTGAGTACATGTTTACCGCTGGTCCAGTGGTTGAAGTTACCGATCACGGAAACAGCCCGCGCATTTGGGGCCCAAACCGAAAAATAAGTGCCCTTCTTGCCGTTGAACGTTACCGGAAATGCACCCATTTTTTCATAGAGCTTGAAATGCTTACCGGTTTTAAACAGGTGTATGTCGAATTCAGTGTATCGCGTATAAGTTTCCTGAAAGGCAATTTCTTTTTCAACGGCAGCTTTCTTCTTTTTACCCATGGTGGTCAGCGTTTAAGTAGATTATTTTTTTGATTTCTTTTTCTCCCTAACTTCTTTGGCCAGGGAGTATCGATTCATATGATAATAGATGCCGCGCAACGGAATGATCACCCAGTCGGGACGACCGTTCAGCTCATAGCCGAGTTCATAGATAGCCTTCTCAATCAGGAACGTTCGGATAAGCACTTCATTTTCTTCCGACAGTTCCTTGCCTAAACCAAGACGCTCGAGGTACGCACCAAAATAGAAGCGGCTCACATAATGCTGCCATTGCTCAGCCCATGCCTCCAGGTATTCCATATCCTGCTCACGGTAATTTTCATTCAGCAAAATTTTACCAAATGCCGCATACTGGAAGGATCGCATCATTCCGGCTACATCTTTCAGCGGATTTTTTTTGAGCCTGCGCTCACTGAATGAAAAGCCAGGCTCTCCCTCAAAATCAATGATCACAAAATCCTTTCCGGTGAAAAGTACTTGCCCCAGGTGATAGTCACCATGGATTCGAGTCTTGATGGCATTGATACGGATCTCATAAATTTCCTTGAAACAGTCGAGCACTGCACTTTCCATTTCAAGGACCTTCTTAGCCAGTTCGCGTGTTTCGTAATTCAGTTTAGAGAGGCTTTGTTCCAGCAAGTTGAAGCGGTCGCGTACCAGTTTTCGCAGGGATGAATACAACGAACGCTGATAATTGGCCGTGAACATCTCTGGCGAAAAGGCCGAATTGGTTTGATCGGATGCCAGCGCCAGGTGCATCTCGGCTGTGCGCTGTCCTAGTCGTACAACACGCTCATAAAATCCCCTTCCGATAAATTCCTGAATCAGCTCAGGAGATTCTTCAAACTTTATGCTGGTCTGATTAATCAGCTTGGGAAGCTTTTCCTTCTTTCCTTTTACAATCACCCGCTCATAGAAACGGCCGAGTGAATCCATCGTCATTACCCAGGCATCACCCTGATTTTCAACTTTCTCCTGAAGCAGGCCGAAGACAATCACTTTACCTTCCGAATCAATATACTCAATGCTTCCGGCATACTTCGGACTGTTCATGAAGCTGGTATTCTCCGACAGGAAACGTACGATCTCCAGATCAGGATTAATCTCACGTTCAAGCTTGCGGTAGAATTTGAAGAAATATTTATCATTATAGATGATGGCCGTATTACTCTGGTCAGCCTTGAGTACTTTGGATTCAACTACACCGTCAATATTGATTTTATTAAACATGGAAGAGTTGAACTCCAGCGTGCCGTCATCAATTTTCAGGCGGCTGCGCTTGTCCATGTTCAGCAACAGGTAGTCGCGGAAGCTCCGGTCATAACTGCTGTCCATCACGAAACCCAGCTCACCCTGAACCTCCGCGCGGCACACTACACTCTGGGCATGATACTCCACTTTCTCAATCACACTGTCGGCTGGTGCAAAAGACATCGGCAGAAAGTACAACTCAGGTAATCGTTGTACATAGTGCACTTCAACCAACGTGAGGTAATGTGTTCTTCCCTCCACCTTAAGGGGAATCATCTTTTCAATCCCCATTCTGCTGATGGCTTTGGCTTTCCCACCAAACCACCGGCACTTTTTCATAAAGACGGGTAAAATCTTGCGTTCAAACTGACGCTTCTCGTTGTAGGAATTGAACATCCGCTCCCACGAAAGGTCGGCTGAAATAAACGGCAGCTCACTGCCGGTCTCCACTTTTTCTTTACGATCGGCTGTATCCAGTTGCAGCCAGTAGTAACCGTAAGGTCCGAGTGTCAGTGAATACTGTCCATCACCTACATTCATGAAACGGTTTTGACTAAAAACTTCTGTTACATCATAGTCTTTAAACTCTGCCAGGTTTAATGTGGTCACCTGTGAGAACTGGCTCAGATTGGCCACCAGGATTATACGCTGCTTATCGTATGAGCGAAGGAAGCACAGCACTTTGCTGTTGGTGCTGTCGATAAACTTCATCTCCCCGTGCCCGAAAACACTGAGTCGTTTACGCATGGCAATAACCTGGCGCATCCACCAGAGTAAGGAAGAAGAATTTTCATCCTGTGTTGCTACGTTCACGGATTCAAAGCGATAGATCGGATCCGAAATCACCGGAAGATAAAGCATCTGCGGATTGGAGGTGGAAAATCCGGCATTCTGATTCATGCTCCATTGCATCGGAGTTCGAACTCCGTAGCGGTCGCCCAGGTAAATATTATCGCCCATTCCGATTTCATCTCCGTAATAGATTACAGGTGATCCCGGCAGGGAAAACAAAATGGTATAAAGCAGTTCAATCTTTCTGCGGTCGTTGTTCAGCAGTGGGGCCAGGCGTCTGCGTATGCCGATGTTAAACTTGGTGTGCGGATCGTTGGCGTAGGCTTTGAACAAATAATCTTTCTCTTCTTCTGTAACCATCTCAAGGCCCAGTTCATCATGGTTACGAAGAAATAATGCCCACTGGCTGTTAGGCGGTGTTACCGGTGTTTGTTCGAGGATATCGATAATGGGGTAACTGTCTTCCGTGCGCAATCCCAGGAACAGGCGTGGCATCAGCGGATAGTTGAAGTTCATATGACACTCTTCCCCGTTGCCGAAATAACTTGCGGCATCTTCCGGCCACAGGTTGGCTTCAGCAATCAGCACCTTGTTTTTGTAGTGCTTGTCGATGTGAGAACGAACACGCTTCAGGAAGGTGTGTGTCTGCGGCAGGTTTTCACAACTGGTTCCCTCCTCTTCAAAGAGGAACGGCACAGAAGGCAGCCGAAATCCATCAACACCGATCTTCATCCAGAAGTCAATGACCTTGATCATTTCAAGTTGCACTTCCGGATTATCAAAATTCAATTCCGGCTGATGCCGGTAGAAACGATGCCAGTAATAGGCCTTTGCTTCCGGGTCCCACGTCCAGTTGGACTCCTCATTTTCCTGGAGAATTATCCGTGCATCCTTAAAGCGTTCTGCTGTGTCGCTCCATACATAAAAATCGCGGTAGCGCGATCCCGCTTTTGCTTTGCGTGCCCGCTTAAACCAAGGATGCTGATCAGACGTGTGATTAAGAATCAATTCGGAAATTACCCGTATTCCCTTACTATGTGCGGCTTTTAAAAATGCTTTAAAATCTGACAGTGAGCCAAAATCCGGATGGACATCGCAATGATCAATAACATCATAACCATCATCTTTCAGGGGTGACGGGTAGAACGGAAGCAGCCACAGCGTGTTTATCCCCAAGTCTTCCAGGTAGTCGAGCTTCTGAATCAAGCCGTTGAAGTCACCGATGCCATCACCATTGCTGTCAAAAAAAGAACGGACAGACAATTCATAAAAGATGGCGTCCTTGAACCAAAGTGCTTCGTTATTCTTGTCGCTGGCGGCCATAAATTACAAGTACGATTCGTGAATGGTCAGGTGGAAGATATGGAACGGTATTTTATGCGGATTCAATTCGATGTAGTTCCATTCCTGCGTCCAGGTAAAATGCTCACCGGTCAGCAGATCGTGCAATTTTACATTGATATAGTCACCAAGGACGAGCAGGTCTTTGGGTAATTGAACATAGCCCTGCTGGGTGCTGTGCGGATCGAGGTTCACCACCACCAGAATGATATCCTTGCGGTCGTCTGTCAGTTTAACGAAGGCCATCAGCTGATCGTGATGGATGTTGCAGAAATGAATGTTCCAGGTAGATTGCAGGGCAGGATGTTCTCTGCGTGCTTTATTGACCAGTGTGATGATGTCTGTCATCCGGTTGGTTTTGCGCCAGTTATGCTCCTTAATTTCGTATTTCTCCGAATCCATGTACTCTTCCTTACCGGGAACGGGCGTATTATCATAGAATTCATAAGCAGGACCATACATGCCATAGTTGGATGACAGTGTTGCTGCCAGCACATACCTGATGATGAACATGTTTTCACCCTGATGCTGCAAGTGATACGGAAGAATATCCGGTGTGTTGGGCCAGAAATTCGGACGGAAATAGTTTCGCGAAGGGCCATTGACTAACTCATTCATGTATGCAGTCAGCTCCTGCTTGCTGACGCGCCAGGTGAAGTAGGTGTACGATTGCGTATACCCCATCTTGGCAAGGGCAGCCATTACCCTGGGCCGTGTAAAGGCTTCTGAAAGAAAGATGATATCCGGATGCTGTTGTTGTACTTCAGCAATCACCCACTCCCAAAAAGAAAATGCCTTGGTGTGCGGATTGTCGACACGGAAGATGGTTACCCCCTGCTCAATCCAAAACAGGAATATAGATTTCAGCTCCTGCCATAAACCTTTCCAGTCGTTGCTTTCGAAATTGAATGGATAGATGTCCTGGTATTTTTTAGGCGGGTTCTCAGCATACTGGATGGATCCATCCGGACGCTGCTTGAACCAGTCGGGGTGCTCTTTAACATAGGGATGATCCGGAGCACACTGAAAGGCAATATCCATGGCAATGTCGATACCGCGATTCTTTGCTTCCGCAATCAGCTGCTTGAAATCTTCCAGCGTGCCCAGCTCCGGGTGAATGGATCTGTGCCCGCCTTCATCGCTGCCAATAGCCCACGGTGAACCGGGCTCACCGGGTTGGGATTTCACATTGTTGTTCTTTCCCTTTCGGTTAATCTTACCTATTGGGTGAATGGGCGGCAGATACAGTACATCAAAGCCCATCGCTTCTATGCGGGGCAGCAGGCGGATAACATCATGAAACGTGCCGTGCTTCCCACTGCTTGCCGTTGAACGCGGAAACAGTTCGTACCAGGTGCTGTAATTGGCCTTTACCGACTCGACTTTTACGCGCAGTTGTTTCGGGTACCTGGTCTCAAATTCCCTAAGCGGATATTGATGGACAATATCAGCAAATTCATTACTGCGGATATAATCGATGTTTTCCTGATATTTGTTCTCATCCCGGAATTGTTTAGCCAGTTGATCAAGGGATTTATTCTTTCCTTTTGAAATCTGTTCCAGCATGAGCGCCCCCTCTTTCAATTCGAGGGATACGTTAAGCATAGCATCGGCTTTCTTTTTGAAACCATCATACCAGGTTTCAAAATGATCAACCCAAGCTTCTACGGTAAAAAGGTAGTCGGTCTTTTCCGTTACATAAAAAGAGCCCCTCCAGATGTCATTTCCAAGATGCGTCAGCTCCACCCGCTGCCAGTTTTTCTCCTTGGATTTTTTATAGAGAAGGGAGGCGCGCACATGATCGTGTCCGTCAGAAAAAATATCGGCTGTAACATCTACGCGCTCACCAACGGTGCGCTTGGCCGGGTATAAACCTCCGTCCAGTTCAGGTTGTACATTTTCAATTACTACACGGGATTGCCCGGCATACTGTTCAATAGTCATAGGTCAAAACAAATGGTCAATAAAGTAAAGGATGTAAACTTAATGAAGTTGATAGATATATGCACCGAATGCGCCCAGGGTACAGGTTAATGTTCGACCATCAAATTCAACTTCAGCTTGATTCCACAGCACATCTTTCACCGTTCGCTTAGCACCACTCGTTAAGCCGGCCCTGGTTGCAACATCATCCGGGATGGTGACCGTAACTTTTCGTTCCGTGGATTGGAATCCGGCAATAATCAGGAAACGCTGATCACCTGACACACGCAGGCAGGCATAGAGTTGATCATTGAAATTACCTTGCTCCTTGTTATAGGCAGTCAGATCAACATATTCTCCTGAAACAAATGCCCTATTCTTTCCGGAAAGGTTGAGCAAATTGCTGTAAAATTGGCGAAGTCGTTTTTGCTCATCGCTAAGTTGTTTTCCGTCAAAGGCGCCATTGTTCATCCACTTTTGATGTTCCGGCACACCCCAGTAATCGAAAATCGTG
>JALOMI010000157.1 GCA_025455465.1 Cyclobacteriaceae bacterium
GGAGAAATGATCGGAATGCTGGTTCATCGGCTCCTGCAATCCGCTTTTCACCAGGTTAAAATAACAGTTGTAACTGCCGGTATGCTCGTTGCGCAGGCCCATCATGAAGGCCATGGATTCGCTGGAAGCAAAGTCCGTAAAGCCTTCATCAAACCACGCATACAATGCTTCATTGGAAGCGAGCACAGCCTGGTACCAGCTGTGGGCCACTTCATGTGCCATCACGCCCACCAGACTTTGCAGTGAACGCTCACCGGTAATCAGCGTACACATGGGGTATTCCATGCCACCGTCACCGCCTTGCAATACCGAGTATACATCATACGGGTACTTGCCAAACGTTTTATTCATGAACTGGAAATGCTTCACGGTATAATCCATGAGCTTTTTCCAATTTTCGGTGGTTTTTTCTCCAGGCTGGTAGAAGAAATGCACTTCCGGTCCGTCAGGAACCTGGGCAATTTCATGAACATAATCCGGGTCGGCCACCCAGGCGAAATCAATCACATTCTTCGCAACAAAGTGCCATGTCAAGTCGCCATTGGGTCGGTTAACTTTGGTGCCGGGTTTCTCATAGCCATGCCCGACCTTATCTGGGTTCTGTAATTTGCCGGTTCCGCCAATTAGAAAGGTAGGATCGATGGTAATCTTTACATCGAAGTCTCCCCATACGCTGTGAAACTCCCGGGCTACATACTGGTACGGATGCCATCCCTGGAAATCATACTCCGCCATCTTCGGGTACCATTGCGTCATCGAGTAGGCGATGCCTTCACGGCTGTTTCTTCCGGAGCGCCTGATTTGCACCGGCACCTGCGCTTCAAACTTCATGTCGAAGGTGGCTTTGGTCCTGGGGAGTATCGGCTTCACCAGGATAACTTCCAGGATAGTACCCTCCACATGGTAATTCACATCTTTGCCATCGTGCTTCAGGCTTTGAATTTTCTGATAGCCGATCTCGCCTTCACTGAGTTTTGAGATGCGGTCACCGACACGCGGATCTGGGTCGGCAATGGTCCGCGAACGCACATCCATCATGCTGCCGGGCTGGAAAGCATTCCAGTAAAGGTGATAATACACTTTGGTGAGCGTATCCGGTGAGTTGTTGTAGTAAACCAGTTTCTGGTTGCCGGAAAGCCTGTGATTGGTAACATCCAGCCGAACCTCCATGGTATATTCGCCTCGTTGCTGCCAGCGGAAGTCCTGGGCTGAAGTGAATTCTATGGAAAGCAGGGAAATAATTACCAGAAGATATCTCATGATTGCTTGTTTCCCTGAAAAATATCCAATCAGGTGGATATTACAAAAGTTATTTTTTTGGCCTGAAATCAATCAGCCTGATGATGCTTGCTGTAAGAAATCCGCTGCGATCCAGCGTCATGATTTCTCCCTTTAATGATTTGGGAATGTTGTATGCGTAACCGAAAAAGAAACTCCATTGACGATGATTCACCTGGAGCGGGATCAGAAAGGAGTAATTCATGATCCCAAACACGTTGCTTGTTTTAATGGTATACCATGGCATTCCCCTGCGCCAGTTCATGAAGGCAACGATCCATTCCTGGCGGGTAGAAGGGAAGATGATTTCTGTGATATGCTCATTTCCCAACAAGATCATGCCTATGGGATTAATGGAGACTTTGTCCAGTTTCAGTAAACCTTTCTTTTCAATATTAAATCCCAGTGAAGGCATGACGCGGTGTACATGATAATCGCCAAAATAAAAAATGTAATCCAACCGCATAACCAGCGGCTTAAGGTCAACGAATCCGGAAAGGGATGCGGAATAGGAAAAAGGTATGGTACTCTCAGGAAAAGTATAGCTGTAATGATCAAAGCTGGTGATAACAGATAGCTTTTCGGAAATGGTATGCATGTATCCGGCTGATAATATTGTCAGATAATACGAAGGGTCAAAGGAATCGCTCCAGAATCCAGAGAGGTCTGTAAAAAAGCCGGATTTATGGTAATAAGATACACCTGCATTCAGGCCAAACTGATTGATGCCCAGTGTTCTTCCGGTTGACAACATATTACTGTTGTATGCCAGACGCACACCTAACTGGGATTTGGGTTCGGAAGCTTCAAGAGAGAGTAAGCTGTCTATTAGTTTAAATATGGAAAGAGAGTCTTCAGTGGAAAGCCCGGCTTCTGCATAACTACGTAACGAATCAAGGCCCTGCGCTTTGATGATAAGCGAAGGCAAAAAAATGGAAATGATGACTAACAGGTTTCGCAGCAACATGCTGATTAGATCAGTTGTTACGTTGTCTCAAGCGCTGCTCATTACGGTTTTGAATCTGTTCCCTTCGTTGTTGCTGAAGCTGGCGCTGCTGAATCTGCTGAATCAGTAATCTTCGAAAGTCGTCTTCTGCAAGTTTAAGTGCCATTAATTTTTGTGCCGGTATGACATTCAGCATTTTTCTTGAGTATTCTTTCTCAAGGTCTAATTCCTGTTGTTTTAGTTTTAGATTAAGTTCAACCAACTCCCGCTCAACTTGTTCCTGAGGAATATTGGCTTGAGGATTTTTACGTGTTTGCTCAAATTGCTGACGAAGTTCAGTGCGTTTGCTTGCAAACTCACGGTAAACCGGCCAGAATTTTTCAGCTTCTGCTGGTGTTAGTTCCAGCCGTTCGGTAATGAACGCAATACGGGCGGCCTTTATTTTTTCCTGCGCTTTTGGATCACGCACAATCATGTCGTCATCCTGCGACCAGACTCCGGTGGCCGTCAGACAAAGGAGGATGCAGGTGATTAACTTCTTCATAATTTTTAAATTTTTCATTCGACAATTAAACCCCATTCTACATCTGATTGATCGAGAATATTCTCGTCAGTTACAAAGTTGAGGAAGGCTTCATCTTCAATGGACTGTACCTCAATAGCGCTGAATTCAAACGTTTCTAATAATTCATCAGTGGTGAGGTTGGTATCCTCCAGGTATGCGATCAGCTGTTCTGTGTCCACACTGTTCAGCAGAGATTCTGCCGAGCGCTCCCGATCGGGAAGAAAAAGAACAAAAGCCAGAATACCCAGGGCCAGTGCGGTCGTGGCATAATAGAAGCGGTGCTGCTCAAGCCAGCGGAATGATCTCTTCGATTCCTGTTGTGCCTCAATCCGCTGCTGTATCTTCAGCGGTAGTTGTTCAAAATACCCGTCTGGCACGCTAAAAATGCTGGTTTTATTTTTATCAAATTCCCCTGATGTTTTCATATGTTCCTTTGATAGATGATGGTCTTCAAGGTTTAATCGTTAGACAAATATTCTTCAATTTTTTTTACGGCATGGTGGTAGCTGGCCTTTAAAGCACCGATGCTTGTTTCGGTAATTTTCGCGATTTCCTCGTAAGGCAGGTCGTCATAGTATTTCAGGTTAAACACGAGGCGCTGCTTATCGGGCAGTTTCAACAGAGCCTTCTGCAACTGCAGCTGAATTTCATCACCGGTGATATGCACGCCTGAATCCAGCTTGCCCGACAGTTCGGTGGCCACATCACCGATCGGAAGAAAGAAACGGTTTCTTTTCTTTTTAAGAAAGTTGAGGCATTCGTTCGTTGCGATACGGTAAATCCAGGTATACAACCGGGCATCTTCCCGAAAAGAGCCGATATATCGATGTATTTTGATGAAGACTTCCTGGGTTAAGTCATCTGCATCATCATGGTCAATAACCATCTTCCGTACATGCCAGTAGACCCGCTGTTGATAGGCACGCACCAACAGGTTAAATCCATAGTTCCTGGTTTCAGGATTTCTGATTTTTTCCAGCAGTTCAATATCTTCCAAAGAAGGCGAGTTTAGCAAAGGTATCTCTTAGACTGCCAGATAAGGTCAGGGTTTAAAGACAATTAACAAAATTCATGGAGGCAATCAACCAGCAACTCAAATTGCTCCTTGGAATGAGCCGGAAAATTGGCGAACCGCAGCTGACTGTTTCGGGCTGCGCCATAACCATCACCGGGAGAAATTCCTTTCTCATTTAGAAATGCCGTTAAACGCTCCGTATGTTCACCGGTATTTGCTACAATTACAGTTCTCGATTGAATTGATTTATCGGTAACGAAGGGCTTGACTTTCGGGTGCTGTTCGAGGGCCTGGTAAAGTATAGCGGCTTTGTAATCGGTTTCACGCCTGATGGTCGTGACGCCTCTTCGCAGCATATCCTCAACCACTTTACCCAATACGTAGATACCCATAACATTGGGTGTTTCCGGTGTCTGGTATTTTACCGCATGGCTCACCAGGCTTACCAGGCTGTGGTAAGAACCGACTGAGTATCCGCGTGCCAGGCGTTGTTCAGCTTTCGCCAGGCAACGGCTATTCACCAGCCACACACCCAGCCCGGCAGGCATACCAAAGGCTTTCTGAACGGAAAAATAGGCGGAATCAATTTTGGTATAATCAAAAGCAGGGTAGGGCAGGGAAGAAACTGCATCTACGGTAATGAGTGCATCGGGATGGACTGAACGGAAAGCATGGATGAAATCCATTGGTAGCGATGCACCGGTACTGGTTTCGTTATGGGTGAGTGCAATAACTTCTGTGCCGGGAGGAATGTGATAATCCGAAAAACCGCCACCGGCTGCAGCAAATGTCAGGGAAGGATTGCGCTTCAGTTGCTGGGCAATCTCATAGAAACGATGGGAGAAGGCGCCATTGACAAAGTGATGCGATTTTTCATCAACCAGGTTTTCAATGATACGTTCCCAGATTTCTGTGGCTGATGAAGTAAACAACACATTCCATTCAGCAGGTACACCAAGCAATGCTTTTAATCCGTCAGCAGTTGACTGATAGATTTTCTCAAATGCTTTGCTGCGGTGGGACAAGGACGCGACATCGTTTCGTAATGCGTTGCGAATGTGGTCTTCCACGGTAAAATAGAGTTGCGAAGGGCCGGGCGAGAATTGAATGAATGATTTCATGGCGTTCGATACCTGCGCTGATTACTAAAAAATATCGGCTAAATCAATCTTTCGGTGGCGCTAACTTTTATGTTCCTTTGATCCTGAAATCCACTCGGATTTGGGACACGTTTGCTGAACCTAACAATTAAAACAATACCGGGTGTAGCGCGTCACCAAAATCAGGCCTCACCCTGACGTTAACATCAGGGCCTCGCCCAAAAAGCAGGATAACAGAAGAAGGTTGCGGTTACGGGTAGCCCAAAACTTGTCTTTATGGGGTTCAGAAACACCTCACCAAATCCGGTGGATTTTTTTAATTGATCTCCTTCCCGCAATACTTGCAATAAATGGCATCACTGTCGTGCCCTTCACGCAGACAATGCTGGCATACCTGCGTGGTAATTTTCTGACGCTTGCCTAACTGCATCATTTCTGAAGACACAATTCCGGTAGGCACAGCAATAATTCCGTATCCCATGATCATAATGATGGAGGCAATGAATTGTCCGAATGGCGTATGCGGTGAAATATCTCCGTAGCCAACGGTGGTCATGGTGACAATGGCCCAGTAAATGCTGATGGGTATGCTGGTAAATCCCTGCGCAGGGCCTTCTACCAGGTACATGATAGTGCCGAAAACAATTACCGCTGTACCTACCACAGTAAGAAATACAATGATTTTATACTGACTGGCCAGCAGAGCTCGTCTCAGGTTCTGTCCTTCGCCAACAAAACGGGCTAGTTTTAATATCCGGAAGATCCTGATCAGCCTTAGGCTCCGGATAACCAACAGGGATTGTGCACCAGGAATAAAAATACCCAGGTAGGTTGGCAAAACAGACAGCAAATCAACAATTCCGAAAAATGAAAACAGGTAGCTTCGCTTATTGAGAACAACCCATAAGCGGGCGATAAATTCAAGTGTGAAAATTCCGGTGAAAATCCATTCCAGTACAACCAACATGTCGTGCCATTCCTGCTGGATGGAAGGAACACTCTCCAGCAGCACTATAGAAACGCTTAATAAAATACTGACAAGCAGAATGACGTCAAACAACTTCCCTGCACGTGTATCCGACTCAAAAACGGTTTCGTAGAGCGTTCGCCTGAATCCGGTTAATGTTTCTTTGGATTCCATCGTATTAATATAACACCCTGAATTTTATCGTGTGCTCAATTCCCCGCAATTCTTTAATCACATCTTTGTTGTATTCCTTATCGATGTCGGTGATCACATAGCCGATGCTTTCGTTGGTCTTCAGGTACTGCCCCACAATGTTGATGTTGTGATCGGCCAGGCTCTGGTTGATGCGCGCCAGGATGCCGGGCACATTATCGTGAATGTGAATCAGGCGGTGGGCATTTTCCAGCGTAGGCAATACCAGGTTGGGGAAATTAACACTGTTGGAGGTGCTGCCCGTATTGATGTAATCCATGATTTTGCCCGGCACATAGTTGCCGATATTTTCCTGAGCTTCCACCGTACTGCCACCAATGTGCGGGGTGAGAATTGTATTCGGCAAGCCGCGCAGTTCAGAAATAAATTCCTCGTTATTGCTGACCGGCTCGTACGGAAACACATCGACTGAACAGCCTGCGATCTTTCCACTCAGTATGTTTTCTTTTAAAGCCGGAATGTCCACCACATGTCCGCGGGCCAGGTTAATAAAAATAACTCCGGGTCGCATCCAGTTAAATTCGCGGTGGCTGATCAGGTTGTGATTCGATTTCCGTCCGTCCACGTGCAAGGAGACTACATCGGCATGTTCCAGTACTTCTTTCATGCTTTTGCATCGTATTGCGTTGCCCAGGGAAAGTTTTTCCTCAATGTCGTAATACAAGACCTTCATGCCGATGGATTCGGCCAGCACGGAAAGCTGTGTCCCTATATTGCCGTAACCGATGATTCCCAACTTTTTTCCGCGCACTTCAAAACTGCCGCTTGCTGATTTATCCCACTTTCCCTGATGCATCTTCACCGACTTGTCGACAATGTTGCGCATCAGCATGATCATCTCGGCAATCGCCAGCTCGACCACCGACCGTGTGTTACTGAACGGAGCGTTGAATACAGCAATGCCTTTTTTGGTAGCTGTCTTTAGATCAATCTGGTTGGTGCCGATACAAAATGCACCGATAGCCATCAACCGGTTGGTCTCCGACCGGATCGAAATCTTGTCGGTGGATTTGCTGGATCAGAACCGGATATTTGTAGAAGACCTGAAACATCTGGCGACTCTGCTTGGGCTAGAGTTTGGCTGGCACTATCTATTGGACCTGAGCTGGATCTTGAGCTTTTTAGGCAATGTGAACGGGCTGCGGGTCATGGACGCCGGCGCCGGGACGGGCATCCTGCAATGGTATCTGGCCAGGGGCGGCGCAAAGGTGATCAGCGTGGATCGCCTCAGCCGGGCGGCGCTGCCGCTGCGCTTTCGTCGCCGCTTTCGGGTGCGAGGCTTGCGCGGCGAGGCGGATTTGTTGCCGGCAGGCCACGCTTTTCTGCGCAATTTCCGCCGTCCGGTCCCTGGCTCCTGGGCGCGCAGATGGGCCGGGCGCGTCGCCTCCCAGGCGAAGGATGTATGGGGTTGGCTGCAGCCGCCTTCAGGTAAAGGCAGCGTGCTGGTTTATAACCAGGATTTAGCAAAGCTGGCTAACATCGCCGATAATTCGCTGGATGCGGTGGTGTCCGTGTCTGCGCTGGAGCACAACACTCCGGAAGGCTTAAAAACCGTGGTGCAGGAACTGATGCGCGTACTCAAGCCGGGCGGGGTCCTGCTGGCCACGCTGACGGTTGGTAAGGATCAGGATTGGTGGCATGAGGCCTCCAGCGGCTGGTGCTACACCGACCGCACCCTGCGGCAGCTCTTCGACCTTTCACAGGATGCGCCTTCGAATTATGACCGGTACGATGAGCTATTTACGGCCTTAAAGAACTGCGCTGAGTTGCGGGATAACCTGGCGA
>JALOMI010000158.1 GCA_025455465.1 Cyclobacteriaceae bacterium
TTGAAGGCTTTGATCCCGTGGGGAATCCTATTTCAGTAGATGTTAATAATGAGCCTGATCAACTTTTTGTCGTGGTTGGGCCTAGTGAACGCGTAATTGCAGTCAACAAATCAGACGGAAGCATAATTGCAAGGATATCAAGTTGTGATACACAAATTTTGTATGAAGATGATATGTGGATTTATTACGATAGGCTTTCGTACGAAAACTGTTATTATTACGGAGATCCTGTTCCCAATCAGAATGGTACTGGTTCGAACTCCACAGGGGTTACATCAACCTGTAGATCATTCGGCAAAGAAGAGTGGCTCTATCAGATCAACTGTACAAACATCAACAATTATGAAAAATGGATTCAGGGAGCTCCTGAACTAAGGGTGAGAGTAATGTCGCCAGAATTTAGTTTCTCATCACTTATTCATACTGGAGAGATGGAGCCTTCAAAAAGAAGGGATATAAAGAATAAATGGTGGACAAAAGAAGGGCAATTATTTAAATGGAGTGAACAATATAGTGGTGAGGCCGTAGTATATTATTGGTATGAAGTTGATGGAGGGCCTCAGGTTAAAGAAATAAAGCTAAATGCGGGGTATACAAAAAAGGATGGATTTAAAGTTGAAGCCTCTACAACAATTAATATCGGAAAGCGAGATGATAGTATAGGTGAAAAGCTGGTCATCATTGATAATTGTCCTCAGGGCTCAACAATTATTCAAACATATGATCTATTTTCACTGATGTGGAAGGTGAAAATTAAATAATACTTCTGACTCGACAAGATTCTTAATTGGATCTTGTCGAGTTAAAAGCTTACAAATTACGATGGAGCCAAGAATATTTACTTTTATTTTAGTGTTGATAATAATGGGTACTAGTAAAGTAGCCTATTGCCAAAATGAAAACTTTGGCATAAAGATTTTTGCAGGTGTTTACTCAGCCAATTTCTCTGTTCCAGACAACACATATATAAATGACACAACCTTTACCTACATGTCTGTTCCGGATGATGTGGATATTCTGATTGGTGCTGACTTTTATTATAATTTCCTTGAACGTACTGGGGTCTATGGAGAGATCAACTTTTTTCTGTTTAACCCAACCGCGAATATCAAAATGGGCCAAACAATTAACACTTCAAATGGACCAATAATTGTATATGATAGTTGGGGAACCAGTTACTCTTTTCTGAGGGCAAATATAACAGGCGGACTTTCTCAGAGAATCACAGAATTTGTAGCTATAAATGGTGGAATAGGATTAAACTTTAATATTCCAACAGCGGAACCCTTTATTGGAAATAACCCTGGTAAATTTTTTGAAATAGCTAATGCGTTAAGACCAATTTATAGAAAAACCAATACCATGTATCAGATTGGGGTAAGTTTCAACTGGAGAAAAATCTCTTTGAATATAAATTATCAAAGCACCTTTGCTAATGAGACGGAGCGATTCATTCTCGATAATGCAACTTACGCACATCAGAGCAGGTTGGGATACTGGACAATATCTCTTGGCTATGAAATACGATAGAGTCAAGAATCGATTCAGATAATACTAAGAGAATCATAAAAAAATCAGCTAACAGATTGCTCCATTGGCTGATCAAATCATGGATAATTCGCTAACTGATTCTATCCATTCATCAACATTAAAAGCTCCCGGTTATTTTATGTGCATGAAATCAAAATTACAAGTTTGAAAGAAAGGCATCTAATGAGCATACAGTTATACCTTTTTCTGCAGGAAACGAGATGCCTGTTCCGGGTATAATGATGCTCGCTTGCTTCACACCCAAATCCGCCATGCTGTTTAACAGGCTTTTGCTTACCCTGGGTTCACTGCCCATTTTTATTTCCACAATATGTATGGGCTTGTTATAGCGGGCAATCACCAGGTCTGCCTCTGTGCCGCCTTGCGTGCGGTAGTGGTAAAAGTTGTTATCACTCTCATAGTGATTCACGATTTGCTCGATTACATATCCCTCCCATGAGAATCCGGCCTTGGGATTAGCCAACAGGTCTTTCGTTTGACTGATGCCCAGTAAATGATGCAGCATCCCACTATCGCGAATGTAAACTTTAGGAGATTTTACAATCCGCTTCTTTATGTTTGTAGCATAGGGTGGTAAAAAGCGAATCAGGTAGGCATACGATAAATAATCCAATATGTTGCCCACCGTTGGTACGGAAACACCCAATGCCTTGGCGTACTCACTTTTGTTTAGTATTTGTCCCTGGTTATACGCCAGCATTTGAAATAACCGTGTAATCAGCAGCGCAGGTGAAGCCAGGCCCAATGCAGGTAAATCCCTTTCTACATATGTGCGTAAAAACGATGCGTGCCACGTGTTCCACAGGGCAACAGTTTTTTGCTTCAACGCTTCGGGATAACCGCCCCGCAACCAGTGTTTTTCATAGCCAATGGCAGGAAACACTTCACTTACCAGCAAAGGGGAGAGCTCTTTGAACACAATCCTTCCCGCCAGGGTTTCTGAACTCTTTTTCAGTAAATCGGGACTTGCGGATCCTAATAATAAAAAACGTCCCGCTTTTCTGCGGGCGTCAATTTCTGCCCTGAGTGCGGGAAAAAGTTCGGGCATCCGTTGAACCTCGTCAATGACCACCAATGCACTCCGGTAGTTTTCAAAAAACAATTTGGGGTTTTGCAGTGCATTGAAATCATCTCGGTCCTCCAGATCTAAGTACACCGTATTTTTTGTTTTGCCCATAATGGTTTTGGCAAGAGTGGTTTTACCCACTTGCCGTGGACCGAGCAATGCAACAGACGGAAATGCAGCAATCAGTTTCCGCATGCTTTCTTCTATGTTTCTCGTAAACACAACAGTGCAAATTTAAAATATTATTTTAAAAATGCACTATACATTTTGAAGAATCCGCAAAGGCTATGAAGGGTTATTTATGGGCAATGTGTTGCTCGGCTTAATTAATTCGGAGCATAAAAAAAACAGCCAACAGATTGCTCCGTTGGCTGATTGATTCATGATTATCGGGTGGTCGGTTTTTAACCGTTCATCGATAACAAAAACTCTTCATTGTTCCGCGTTCCCTTCATTTTCTGCAGCAGGAACTCCATCGCTTCGTTGCTGTTCATGTCGCTCATGAACTTGCGCAGAATCCAAACACGCTGCAGTTCTTCTTCTTTCATCAGCAGGTCTTCCCGTCTGGTACCCGAAGCCGGCACGTCAATGGCCGGGTAAACGCGCTTGTTGGATAGCTTGCGGTCGAGCTGCAATTCCATGTTACCGGTACCTTTGAATTCTTCAAAGATCACTTCATCCATTTTCGAACCGGTGTCAATCAATGCGGTAGCAATGATCGTCAGCGATCCGCCATTTTCAATGTTACGTGCGGCACCGAAGAAACGCTTGGGCTTGTGCAGGGCGTTGGCATCCACACCACCGGAAAGAATCTTACCGGAGGAAGGAACAACCGTATTGTGGGCACGTGCCAGGCGGGTAATAGAATCGAGCAGAATGACTACATCGTGGCCGCATTCCACCATGCGCTTGGCTTTCTCCAATACAATGCTGGCCACTTTCACGTGGCGTTCGGCCTGTTCATCGAATGTAGAAGCAATCACCTCTGCGCGCACACTGCGCGCCATGTCGGTTACTTCTTCCGGACGTTCATCAATAAGCAGAACAATCAGGTAAACTTCCGGATGGTTTTCAGCAATAGCATTGGCAATGTTTTTCAGCAGAACGGTTTTACCGGTCTTCGGCTGGGCCACAATCATACCGCGCTGACCCTTACCAATCGGGGCAAAGAGATCCAGGATGCGGGTAGACATATTATCCGGAGTAGTGCTGAGCCTGAGTTTCTCTTCGGGGAAGAGTGGCGTCAGGTATTCAAACGCAACGCGGTCGCGGATTTCTTCGGTGGTCTTTCCGTTGACAGACTCAACTTTAAGCAGCGCAAAATATTTTTCTCCTTCTTTCGGGGGGCGGATGGTTCCCTTCACCGTATCACCTGTCTTCAGTCCAAACAGTTTAATCTGAGAAGGAGAAACATATATATCGTCCGGGCTGGCCAGGTAGTTGTAGTCGGATGAGCGGAGAAATCCGTAACCATCCTGCATCATCTCCAGCACGCCTTCGTTATCAATAACACCGTCAAAATCTTTGATGTTCAGTTTGGGTGGTTGGTTTCTTTCTTCCCGTTCCTCCCTGCGCTCTTCCCTTCCTTCCCTGCGCTCTTCCCGTATCCGGGGAGGAGGAGGTGTTTGCACCAAAGGAGCAGGTTCTTCAAAAGACGGTACTGATGTTTCCAGTTCTATATTGATTGACTCCAGCAATTCATCGGTGGCTATCTCGGTAGGTTGTTTGGGCGCAGTGGCAGGAGCAACATTTTCACGTTTTCTCGGACGGGGTGTGCGCTGACTATCCATTGCTCTTGGTTCTGCAGATTTCTTATTCTCTGCTGGATCAGCAGCTTTCATACTGCCCGGGGCTTCACCGGTGATGGCCTGTTGATCAAGAATCTTATAGACAAGATCCTGTTTAGAAAGTTTCTTTGCGTTTTTAATTCCCATCTGCTCAGCAAGTTCTTTCAACTCGGACAGGAGCCTGACGTTTAGATCATCAATTGTGTACATACAAAAAATAAAAGGTGTTTTACGTTGCGTTGTTTGTCTGAATCAGAATAGACCTGACAGGTAAGTAGTTATAGTATTCGTCAAAAGTTCAGTAAGGCAAAAGGCTGTTTGGAAAGGGCTTTGGACTATTGCCCGATGACGATGCAAGTATAGGCCAAAATTGATTACAAACAAAAATCCCCTATCAATTTGTGGTGCGGTTACGCGGCCTGTAACGCTAAAAATCTAATTTTGCACGCATCTATTTAGAATAATTCAATTTACCTATGCTACAGGTCTCTACACTCCGTGAACAGCGCACAACGATCCTTGAAGGTCTTGCCAAACGCAGATTAAAAGATGCCGATAGCCTGGTGGACCGGGCCATTGAACTGGATCAGTTGCGCAGGGATACACAAAAGCAGGCAGACGACCTGAAGGCTAAATCCAATACAGAATCCAAACGCATTGGTGAATTGATGAAAGCCGGAAAAGCTGAAGAAGCTACTGCTTTGCGTACTGCTATTGCAGCCGATAAGGATAATCTTAAAGAATTGGAAGAAAGCCTGAGCAGGTATGAAGAGGAACTGAAGCAACAGCTTTATAAGATTCCGAATGTGCCTGCCGCAAAGGTTCCGGCCGGAGGTGGCGCTGACGATAACCTTAATGTTCATCAGCACGGTGCGATACCCGAATTGACTGCAGAGGCAATGCCACATTGGGACCTGATTAAAAAATATGACATCATCGACTTTGACCTGGGCATCAAGATTACGGGGGCCGGGTTTCCGGTGTACAAGGGCAAAGGCGCCAAACTTCAACGGGCGCTGATCAGCTTCTTTTTGGATGAAGCCGAGAAAGCCGGTTACCGCGAAATGATGCCGCCTATTGTCGTCAATGAAGCTTCCGGCTACGGCACCGGACAGCTGCCTGACAAGGAAGGGCAGATGTACCATGTTACCGTTGATAATCTCTTCCTCATCCCGACAGCCGAAGTGCCGATAACCAACCTGTACCGCGACATGATCCTTAATGAAGAAGATCTTCCGGTAAAGAATGTCGGGTATACACCCTGCTTTCGAAGGGAGGCCGGCAGCTGGGGTGCGCATGTTCGAGGATTGAACAGGCTGCATCAGTTTGACAAGGTGGAGATTGTGCAGGTGTGCAAACCGGAAGACTCTTATCGCATTCTGGATGACATGTGTACGCATGTGCAGGGCTTGTTGGAAAAATTGGAACTGCCATACCGCAAGCTGTTGCTCTGCGGAGGTGACATGGGCTTTAACTCGGCCATGACGTACGATATGGAAGTCTATGCAGCTGCCCAGCAGCGCTGGTTGGAAGTAAGTTCGGTCAGCAACTTTGAAGCCTTCCAGGCCAACCGCCTCCGGTTACGCTATAAAAACAAAGAAGGCAAAACACAATTGCTGCATACCCTGAACGGAAGTGCCCTGGCACTGCCTCGCATTGTAGCCGGTATTCTGGAAAACAACCAGACCCCCGAAGGTATACGGGTACCGAAAGCACTTATTCCCTACACCGGATTTGACATGATTAACTGAGGCGTTGTTGTTTAACTAAGGTTATTACCGTAATAATTACAAGAAGCAGCACAAGTTCCGCGGCATTAACAGCAATCAGTGAATGTTCACTGGCTTGTGCACGAAGTAGAATGCCGATTAATGCCCAAATGACCACTGAGGCAAAGGCAGCTTTCCGGTAATGCAAAGTGATATACGATGCAAGTGCGGCAGCAACCACCATCATCGCGACAGTCCAGTATTGCGGATTCACGCCAAACCCATCCCATGATACAGCCACCAGGGCCGTGGCCAGGTTGGCTATAGTGGCTACACAGATCCACGCCAGGTAAACGGTAAAGGCTATATCAATAAACCATTGCTGGGCGGTTGAAAGCGATGATGCTTTCTGTACATGCAGAAACAAAACAGTCAGCGTTGCCAGCAAGCCAAGCATGATCAGCACTGATGTCCACACCCACAGGTGATGCCAGGCGATGATCCAGGACATATTAAGTACGGATGATAGAATAAACAGGGGCGAAATTTTTTGGAGGAGCGGAGTGATCTGCGGATCGTTGCGCTGAACCCACTGGAGTACCACAAAACCGGTCAGCAGCAGGTAGATCACACTCCATATCGAAAAGGTAATTCCGGCCGGGGTGAACAGGCTTGGGTAAAGAGCAGATACCTCTCCGGTATTCATACCGTTAATGGGCAGGATGTTCGCCAGGGCATTAACCGTCAACACTCCGGTCAGCGCAACGGTATTCAGCACGGGCAGCGTAAAGGAATTCTTTTGATCATTCATGGTAAACGAAATGACGGGCAGGAATTTTAAAAACCTTTTATCAAATCTACTTCAAATTACAGCAGGCAGACTGCTAACTTTCCTGAAAAGTTATTCCAATATGAAGAATCATAATATAGCATTCGTTGCCCTGATGACGCTGGCATTTTCCTGTTCACAGGATAAAAATGCCAGCATAGACTTGCGTTATCCGGTTACACAAAAAGTTGACTCGGTGGATACCTACTTTGGAACCTCTGTGCCCGATCCGTACCGCTGGCTCGAGAACGATACAGCGAAAGCCACGGCAGACTGGGTTACGGCTCAGAATGAGGTGACCTTTGGCTACCTGAAAAACATCACCTTCCGGGATGCCGTTCGCAAGCGGCTCGATGACCTCCAGAATTATGAGCGCATCAGCGCCCCGACAAAATACGGTGATTACTACTATTACTCCCGCAACAGCGGTTTGCAGAATCATAATGTGCAGTATCGCAAGAAGGGAGAATCCGGTGAAGAAGAATTGTTTCTTGATCCCAATACGTTTTCTGCTGATGGCACCACGGCCCTGGCCGGTATGTTTTTCAGCAAAGACGGCTCGCTGGTTACGTTGCTGATCCAGGAGGGCGGCTCCGACTGGCGCAAGGCTGTAACAATGGCTACTGCCGACAAGCGTGTCATCGGAGATACGTTATATGATCTGAAGTTTACCGGCATCGCCTGGAAAGGCAATGACGGTTTCTACTATTCGCGATATGAAAATCCGAAGGGTAACCAGTTGTTTTCCAAGGTGAATTTCAATCGAGTTTATTTTCATAAACTGAACACACCCCAATCATCGGATGAAGTAATTTATGACGGGGGCAAACAAAATCCGCAGCGCAGGGCCGGTGCTTACCTCACCGAAGATGAACGCTTCCTGGTTATCGCAACCTCCGTCAGTACGTCCGGCAA
>JALOMI010000017.1 GCA_025455465.1 Cyclobacteriaceae bacterium
CTGCTCAACCTGTTGCATGGACGGGATGGTGTAGACTGCATCATAATCTGCCTTGAAGGACGGGTGGTGCAACTGAAAATGACCTACCTCCTGTTCAATTACTGTTTTCAGGCGCGCGTTAAGAATCCCCTCATACAAACCCATGATGAATAACCCGGCCACCAGGCCAAGCGCAATGGACGCGATGATCACCGCGCTGCGCACCTTGTTGCGCCAGATATTCCGCCATGCCAGCTGAATAATCATATTATTTCTTCATTGCAGTTACAGGATCCATCCGCAGCACCTTGATCATCGGATACAGTGACAATACAAATCCCAGAACAAGCACGATGATGCCCTGGGTGATATAAATCCACACATCGGTTGATGCAGGAAAAATCGGTTCAAAACCGAAGCGCTCATAGATCTCGGCAAATTCACCTCCGAACCGAATCGGGTTCACCTTCAGATACCAGGTGATCGGAATGCTAACGGCAATCCCGACCATGCAACCAACAAAAACACTCAATACCGATTCTACCAGCAGAATAAGCACCAGTTTAGATTTTTTCATGCCGATAGCGATGAGCATGCCCATTTCATACCTTCGCTCAGCCATCATCATCAGCAACGTGCCGAAGATGCCAAAACCAATCAGCAGGTACAGCACACCGGAGATGATGTACATGCTGCCCTTGTCAGTTTTAATGTGCTGATCCACCTCGGGCAGCATATCCTTCCAGGTCATCACGTCATAGTCAGCGCCAAGTACACTGTGCAGGTCGCGTGCGGTGGCTTCAAGGGCTGTTTCGGAGTGTATGGCCAGCACATAACTGGTCAGTACATTTTCAGCACTGTAAAATTCTTGCGCAACAGCCAGCGGCAGGTACAGCAACTGATCGTTCAGCTCCGGAGAACCAAACCGGACGATGCCGCTCATCAGGTATTTACCGGCCGCCATGGCACCGTGGTATCCCTGACTGATCAGCATGATGGTGTCGTTCAGTTGCAGTTTTAGACGCCTGGCAAGCCCTTCCGACAACAGGGCCACATTCCGGCTCTCCTCATCGGTGAAATAGCTGCCCTGCATCACCTTGTCTTTCAGGAAGGTGATCTCATTTTCTTCTGCCGGAGCTATGCCCACCACCATACACCCTTTAGTGATGTCTTCCACGGATGCCAGTGCATACGATTCAATGCGCGGGGCTACCGCCACTACATTGGGATGATTTACTATATCCTGTTCTGCAGCCGGGCTCCTTTCAAATCCGTTATCCAGAACCTGGTGATCCCAGTATCCCTGTTGATGCACCTGGATATAACCGGTATAAAAACTGACCATGTTCCGTACCATGTGGTCAAAAACACCATCCTGAAGGCTGTTGGTCGTAACCGAAAGAATAACCGCAAAGAAGATGGCCGAAATTGTAACCACGGTACGGCTGCGGTTACGCCATAAATTTTTCCATGCCAGCTTCAGCAGTAACATTCTACTTCAGGTTTCGCATTTGTTGGAGCGTGAAGAAATTATCCTCAATCGGTTTTTCGAACACCAGGTTGAGATAGACAATCTCGGTCTTCTGATTTTTCTTGTCCATAGGTATCATCTCCACACGCGTGGGAACCATCCGGTCGCCCATCGGTTTTATCTCCAGAGAATTCATGATGCTGACCAGGGTGCCGTCTTCATCATAGAACTTCATATGCATTTCTACGAAGTTCTTTTTGTCAACATACATCAACAGCTTTCCCCATACGACAGCCGCATCCGGTTTTGGGATCATCTGTATAATGTAGCAAGCCACATTGCGAATGATTGTATCACCGGCATGGGTGTGTACATAGTCTTCGACAACCGAAGATTCCTTCACCAGATCATCGTTGGTAAAATCCGTTCCCATCCACGACTGCGACATCATGGATGGCGGCAGTTTGATTGATCGTTCCAGGGTAGGCACCCAGTTCCATACTTCCTTTTTCCGTTTCAGAAAGGCAACGCCCTTGTCTTTGGCCGGTGATGTGATCAGGATCATGGCGTAATCATTTCCTTTCATCCAGGTTTTCACACCCATCTCCCGTGTCCAGGTGGGGCGTATGGTTTTGATCACCATCTCCGCCTGCAGGGTGTTGCCACGCATGTTGGCATCGGTTTTACGCACCACCGTTTCGGCAGTGAGTGCAGGCTGTGCGGGCAGCAGGCCCGGAAGCAGGCAGCCAATCAAAAAAAGCAGGCATGCACGCATCGTGGCAGGGGTTATCGCTGAGCCATCAAGGTAACGCGAGGGCGGGCATAAAAAAATGACATTCGTTCTGTAAAAACCGAACGAATGTCATTCTCAGTAAAACCGGGCGGCAACAGCCGTCAGGCAAACGAATGGTGACGGGTTCTTTTATAGCGTCCGATCAGTTCACCGTAGGCTACAATATGTTTGTCCATCGCCCATTCCAACTCCTGGCGCGTGGAACCTTCCGGAAGTTCCAATACGGTATCGAGGGCATACACCTTAAAGTGGTAATGATGGGATCCGGAAGGCGGACATGGCCCACCGTAAACCGTTACCCCAAAATCATTCAGGCCCTGTACACCGCTGGCATCACCTTCGTGCAAATCATGCACGGGCGGAATGTTCCACATCAGCCAGTGTATCCACGTTCCGGCAGGAGCATCCGGATCTTCCACCACCAGCACCAGGCTCTTTGTTCCGGAAGGGAAACCTTCTACGTGCAAAGGAGGACTGATGTTAATTCCCTCACACGTATACTTACGCGGAATTTCGCCCAGGTTGGGGAATGCTTCGCTGGATAAGCGCAAGGCATGGAAGTGCGGAAGTTCGTTGACTGCCTTCATAACCTCGTGACGGATGTTTACACGTTTGCGTTTTCAGGCTTTACCGGCTCCGTTGTTTTCTTCATCGGTGTGAACTTGCCACGCATGGAAAGCATCAGCTCATTGAGTTTTTCTTCCATAAGGTGGTTCATGTCTGTTCCGAACTCACGGCTTTTACGCACGATCAGCTTGCGGGTATCTTTGCCCTTATCCGGGGCAAACAAAATTCCCAACACGGCACCAGCGGCAACGCCTGCTGCAATACCTGCGATTAATTTTACATTTTTCATAGACCAATTGGTTTAAATGTGTCTTGATTACCAGAACGGCCTTAATCTATTTGAGGCTACCGAATTTGTCGATGACGGGCATCATCGGAAAAAGAAGACTTTTGACATGAAAACGGTTTGATTGCCCTCCGGGGAATGCAAAAATCACCTCTCCATTTTTTTTAAATAGGCGCAAATCGCACCCGTTGTTCTGACAAACTTTTTTTCATGCACCGATTACCTTGTTTAATTGAAAACAATCCGCCAGTCAGCACCTTAATTAAATCAGTGCTGATGCTGACAAGGATCATCCCGCTTTTTGTGCTGCATCATGGCTTCCGGCTAAACCATCACACTACTTGGAAACCAGAAACCGGGCCGCACCATGAACCCTGAACATGAAATACTAAGCCTTCACGTAGATGATGTCGTGCTCGAAGGCGAGCTAACTACTCCGGAAGGATCGCATGCCCTGGTGATTTTTTCACACGGCAGCGGTAGCAGCCGGTTCAGTCCGAGAAATAACTATGTAGCAGGCTGCCTACAGCGCCAGGGGATAGCCACCTTTTTGTTTGATTTGTTAACGGAAGCAGAAGACCTGCACTATACCAACCGCTTTAATATTCCATTGCTGGGCGAACGCCTGGTTAATGTTACCCGGCAGTTGCTGAAACTTCCGTCCCTTAACGGATATGCTTTCGGCTTCTTTGGCGCCAGTACCGGTGCAGCCTCCGCACTGATTGCCGCCTCTGTTCTGAAGGAAAAAATCAGTGCCGTGGTATCCCGAGGCGGAAGACCAGACCTGGCCGAAGCCTATTTACCGAAGATCCAGGCTCCTTCACTTTTTATTGTAGGTGAACGCGATGAAGAAGTGATGGAGTTAAATCGCTACGCCTGCAGCAAACTCACTTGTCCTCATCAACTGGTTTCCATCCCGGATGCCACGCATCTCTTTGAAGAACCGGGCACCTTGCAACAGGTAGCCGATGTGGCCACAGCATGGTTCTTGCGTTACCTGCTACGGTCAGAGCGCCTGGTGATGCTGTGATGATTCGTCTGTTAATCACCTGCTCAGCACCAGTAATGTTTCCAGTTGATGCCTGTCATTGCGCATGATACCCGCTTCGTGACAGGTCACTCCCTTGATGTCTTCCAGAAATTCATCTGCTGGAATTCCATAGATGCGCGCCTGTAACCGGACATCCGTCAGCTCTTCAAACTCTACTCCGCAGAAAACGGCTTTACCGTTCTGGCTGTAGGTGAGCACTTCCGACAGAAAATCAACCAGCAGAGAGGTGACATCCGGTGATTCAACAGCTACAGTTTCGCGTACACTTCGCAGCACACCTTCCTGCCGGCATCGTCCTTCGTGCAGCAGAACAGCGATCGCCTCCATACCGGCTTCAAATAATTCTTCCATGGTATCAGCGGTGATTCGTATGCGAACATCGGCTGCATGCGAAATAAATTCAACGTTCTTCATAGCGATGTACAGCACCAATGTTCGTCAGGAATGCGTATTTCTGAAATGATACAAATCACCGCCCCTGAGCAGCATATGAATGACATTCGTCACCTGTTGCCGATGCAGGCTCAATTATATTTGAATGGTTCCTCATCTGAAACGCTGTTATACGGCATTAAAAAACCAGCGTGATGAAACAACAATTAACCATTCAGCAAATCACAAACCCGAGCACCGCGCAGGATGTGAGGCGACTTACCCCGCCTGAGAAACAACCGCATAGCCACATTATCGGCCAGGAACGTGGCATTAAGGCTTTGCAACTGGGCATCGGCATCCGTGCACACGGATTTCATATTTATGTCTCCGGGATACACGGCACAGGCAAGCTCACAGCTGTCAAAAATTTTGTTGAAGAGCCTGCCCAGCGCATGCCAGTACCGAACGACTGGTGCTATGTCAATAACTTCAGAAACCTGTATGAGCCTCGCAGGCTTTGTTTGCCACCGGGCAAGGGCATCCGATTCAGGGATGACCTTCGCAACCTGGTAAGTGAATCGCGCCATGCGCTTATCAAGTCGTTTGAGAGTGAAGATTATATCAGCCGAAGAAAAAAAATTACGGATGAAGTTGAACAGCAACAAGATGCCTTATTGTTGGGCGTAAAAGAACGCGCCTTGCACGATAAAATCAGCATTGAAGAAACACCGGTTGACATTCTTACCGTGCCAATCAAAGAAGGCCGCCCCATGACCAACGAAGAATTCACTGCGCTGGGTGAGACCGAACAACAAGAAATCCGCAGAAAGCAGGCACATTACTTTGATGAAATCAAGACAGCCATCCGCGAAGGAAGGAAATTGGAAAAACACGCTAATGAAAGCATCCTGAAGTTGCAGAAGGAAGTGGCTTCCTTTGCGCTCGAGAATCTGTTTGATGAGTCTGAAGAGGCCTATGCAACCATCGCGGAAGCGCTGCAGCATCTTCGGGATGTGAAAGAGGATATTCTGGCGAACCTGGGGGAATTGCTTGCTGCTGAAAAAAGTCCGAATGCTGCTTTCCTCCTGAAGAAATATGAGGTGAATGTGCTCGTTGACAATTCTGTACTGAAAGGAGCACCAGTGGTGATTGAACTTCATCCGATCTTTTACAACCTGATCGGTCGTGTAGAGAAAGAAGTTCAGATGGGCACCTGGATTACCGACATGACGTTGATACGGAAAGGTTCCCTCCACGAAGCAAACGGAGGCTACCTGATTATACCGGTGGATGAATTATTCAAAAATCCGTTTTCGTGGGAAACACTGAAGCGGGCTTTGAAGCAAAAACAAATTGTTATCGAAGACCTCAGCGAGCAATGGGGCTTTATCACCGCCAAAACATTAAAGCCGGAACCAATACCGCTGGATGTCAAAGTTATTCTCATCGGTGACCCGATGTATTACCACCTGTTGTATCAGCTTGATCCGGACTTTAAAGAATTGTTTAAGGTAAAAGCTGACTTTGATTCTTCCATGCCGCGCACCGATGAAGCGATGTCGAATTATATCGGCTTCTGTCATATGTTAACACAAAAAGAAAACCTTCTTCCGCTGACAGATGCCGGCATCGCCCGGGTTATTGAATATGGCTCACGCCTTGCCGATAACCAGCAGAAACTCAGCACACGCTTTGGTAACATTGCCGATATCATTCGCGAAGCCCAGCACTACGCCATGCTCGACCAACAACCGTATACCGATGCTGTGCATGTGCATGAGGCCATCGAAGAAAAAACCTATCGGTCGAACCTGATTCAGGAGCGGCTGAATGAAATGATCAGCAAGCAGCAGGTGATGATTGATATCCGCGGTGAAAAAGTCGGACAGGTAAACGGGTTGTCGGTTGTACTCATGGGCGACATTGAATTTGGCATTCCTAACCGGATCACCTGCACCACCAGCCTGGGCAAAGAAGGCATCATCGCGATTGAACGTGAAGCTGAGCTGAGCGGCCCCATACATACAAAAGGTGTATTGATTCTGTCCGGCTACCTGGCTGAACAATACCTGCAAAAGATTCCCGCATGCCTGAATGCACAGCTGGTTTTCGAACAGAACTACAGCGAAATCGATGGAGACAGCGCTTCCAGCACAGAGTTGTATGCCTTGTTGTCGAGGCTTGCCAACCGGTCGATACGGCAAGGCATTGCCGTTACCGGATCAGTTAATCAAAAAGGAGAAGTACAGGCCATCGGTGGCGTGAATGAAAAGATCGAAGGATACTTTGAAGTGTGCCGGAAGATCGGATTAACCGGTGAACAGGGCGTAATCATTCCAGCTGCCAACATCAGCAACCTGATGCTCAAGCAGGAGGTGATCAGCGCCATTGAAGCGAAGCAATTCACCATCTGGGCTGTTGATCATGTGGATGAAGGCATTGAAATCCTGACGGGTATTAAAGCCGGAACAACCGAAGAAAAAGGAACCTTAAAATATCTCGTGCAACAGCAACTCAATACATTCGCAGATCAAATGAAGGCCTTTTCAAATGAATAATTCGTAAACTATGCCGCACCCGCATAAGCATTCAGCAGGTTGAAATAGCGCACAGATTCGTTCATTGCAACGGCCCGGGCAGCATTATCTTCCGTACTGGCTGCGCGCAACGCATTCACTTTCGCCCGTACGTTGGCCCGGTACGCCTTGAAATAGCTGAACAGCAATTGCTCTTCCTGCGAACGGATAACCGGAAAAAGATTATTGTAATGATTTATGAACAGACGGGAAAGATCTTCGCGGCCATACGCATCGAGGTCCATGCACAAAAAGGCCACTTCATTCAATACATCAATTTGCCGGAAGGAATCATTGAATTCAATGCAGTCGAAGACAACCGGTTCTTCCAGCAAAAAAATATTGCGCGAATGCAGATCTCCATGCACATCGCGGATGAATCCTTCTTTGCTCCGTTGCAGCAGCATCAGCCGGTGCTGTTCCATAAACTGATCCGACCAGGCTACTGCCTGATGAATCTGATGAAAAGTGTCAGCGCCCAGAAACCGTCTGACGATGTCCTGCACATCCAGCAGACCGTTGAATTGCTCACCGACCAGCAACGGATTGGATTGCCTCAGCACTACGGCCCGCTGATGAAAAGAAACAATCTGATCTGCCAGCGCGATTATATGCGCAGGAGTTACCTGCGCTTGCCGTAACAACACATCCATCTGCCGGGAACGATCCATGCTGCGCATATGCACGGCATACTCCACCGGCTGACCGCTTCCCTCGCCCACATGATAAATATTCGACTCAATAAAGACCGGCACAACATCGAGGTACATCGACCGGGTTAGCCGTTGATTTAGTTGAAGTTCGCGTTCACAAAAATGCCTGCGCTTTTCGATCGTGCTGAAGTCAAGGAAAGGATAGCGGATGGGCTTTTTGATTTTATAGACATCGTCACCACAGATGATCACCCACGAGATGTGGGTTTCAATCAATTCCGGCTTAACACAGGGTTTCGGAAAGTTACCATGTGCCATCAATTGCAGGATATCTTCACTGGTCATGATGCCTTTCCGGTTTTACTGTTCAAGGAAACATAACGCACTGCCTGTAAAAGCATTTTTTCTACCGGCTCTGATGAATCCAGCACCAGATGCGGTTCTGTCATAGGTTCCCAATCATACCTGATTTTTTCATATACGGCATAATCGGCTTCACTGAATTCCCTCGGCATGGATAACCGCTTGCGTATCGTTTCCTCATCCGCCACTACTTCAATAAACCAGATCGATTCGCCCTTCAGACTTTCCATAAAGTGAGTACGAAGAGAATGCCGGTGGAAAGTGGCATCAATCACCACATTTTTGCCCTGTCTGATCCTTCCTTTGGCCATACTCAGCATGGCTTCATAAACAGCCTGTTTTTCTTCATTGGAATAGGTGCGCACGGGGAACATCATCAACCGGAGCTGATCACTGTTGATATACTCCGCCCCCATCTGCGCGGCCAGCCGCGAGGCGAAATAACTTTTACCGGAACCCGGCAACCCGAATACCAGCACGACCATAACTGTATGGTTTAGTCCAGTGGCACCATGGAAGAAGGAATAAATACAATACCCAGATGTTTCATCTCCTCAATAGCGCGCTCAATATCTCCTTTGGTTACTTCCACACCCCTAACGGCATCTTCCACCACGAGCACATGAAATCCCTTTTTCTTTGCATCCAGCGCAGAGGCCAGCACACAATAGTCGGTTGCGAGACCGCATACGTAAAGGTCATCCACATGATTTTCTCTAAGAAAGGCTTCGAGATTTTTATTCGTGGCTTCAAAGGCTGAATAGCCATCATCTTCACCCTCCGTGCCCTTGAGAAACAGTTGCTGTATCGCTGATCGCTGCAAACCTGGATGAAATTCCGCACCATTTGTATTCTGTACGCAATGCACCGGCCACTTCTCAAAGTGTTTGGTCTGCCGCGGGTGCCAGTCTTTGGAAGCTGCGATCACCTTAAACCGATTCATCAGGCTATTAATCACCGGCACTACCAGGTCACCTTCGGGCACTGCGAGCGTGCCACCGGGGCAAAAGTCATTCTGAACATCAACAATCAGTAAGGCCTTCATAGGTTACACGATTTAATCATTCAACATCACGAATAGGCAATTCGTTTGGCTTCCACCATGTTATCACGCAAGGTCATCAGTTTCCGGCTGATGCCTACTTTGTAGATGTGCGGAAACTCAAACCGCTTATGCTCGGGCGGTAGCAGGGCAAACCGCTGTTTCACATAGTCGGCAATCTGGTAAGGTGTTTTTGCAGCAATCATGCGCTTACCGTTTTTCATTACTGGTTGGAGCAACAACTCTTTCTTCATACCGGTCAGCGTCAGTTGTTTAAGCGGCAGAAACGGATGGATCATCCGATCGATATCATCCTCCTCATCCAGCAGCACGGCATCGGCATAGAAGGTGCCATCATCATTGAGGTAACGGTAGATCTTCTTCACACCCGGCAACAACACTTTTTCAATGTTATCGGAAATCTTTAACCGGGGCACATCCTTAAACATCGACAATTTATACACGCCATCCAGGGCACCATCTTCACGACCGGCTGCCAGGCTGGTACCTACACCAAAGACATCAATCGGTGCGCCCTGTTCGAGCAAACTCTTAATGATCAGCTCATCCAGCTGATTGGAAGCAACAATTTTTACGTAAGGCAGTCCGGCTTCATCCAGCATGGCACGTGCGCGCTTGCTCAGGTAGGCCAGATCACCGCTGTCCAGTCGGATACCCTGCAGGCGGTGTCCTTTCCGTTCCATTTCTTTGGCCACGGTGATGGCATTGGGTAACCCCGAAGCCAGCGTATTGAATGTGTCTACCAGAAAGACACTGTTATCCGGAAAGAACTCAGCAAACTTCCGAAAGGCTTCCAGTTCGTTGTCAAAGCTTTCAATCCAGCTGTGGGCCATCGTGCCGGTAGGCGTCAATCCGTATTGCATCGCACTGTACACATTGGATGTCGTCTCTGCTCCGCCAATAACAGAAGCACGGCTGGCATGTATGCCGCCCAGGCCCTGTGCCCTGCGCAAGCCGAAATCAAGAAAGCCCCGGTTACCGGCAGCCACACGGATGCGGCTTGCCTTGGTGGCGATAAGTGACTGAAAGTTAAGCAAGTTCAAGAGGATGGTCTCCACAAGCTGGGTTTCCAGCAACGTGCCTTCCACCCGAAGAACCGGCTCGAGCGGAAAGATGATCTCTCCTTCCTGTGCCGCAATGATATCTCCGCGAAAACTGAAGGATTCGAGGTAGTTGAGAAACTCCTCACGGAAACCCTGCTTCCGCAGGTAATCAATGTCTTCGGGCTGAAAGCGAAAATCTTCGAGCAGGACGAGCAGATCGTGCAGACCGGCAAAGATCACATAACCTCCTTTAAACGGAAGCTTGCGAAAGAAATAATCAAACACAGCACGTTGTTCATGCTGCCCGGAAAGAAAGTAACCCTGCCCCATCGTCAATTCATAATAATCGGTGAACAGGGCTTTGTGCTGATCCAGTATGGCCATAAACTAAAACTACAAAGCCCGGACTGGTTTTCCATACTAATTTTAATCAGTTGAAGAAACAGGCGGCTGAATTTTTCCGTGTAATTACCACTTTCGGCTTACCCCGGTAATTATTTATTTCCTGACAAACACGACAAAAATCACATAACCGGCAGAATCTATATCATAGACAAGACAGGGGCAGTGCAGTAGTTTCGGGATAAATCACACGACCATGACTACCGATATCATAAACCGATTACTGAAGGTGAAGAACACCACCTGCCTCAGTGTTATCATACCGCAGTTTAAAATTTCGCGCAACCGCATGCAGAATCCGGAACAGATCCGGAAGACCATACGTAAGGCAAAGACCATTTTAAAAAGAAATGCTTCGCCTACCGGCAAGCTGATGATGGAAAAACTCGACAGCCTGCTGAAGTCTGTTCACCCCGATTATTACCGCAGCGGCATCGGCCTCTTCGTTTCCCCGGATGTTTCCGAACTGGTCTACTTTCCCTTTTCGGTAAAAGAGAAAATCATTTACGATACCACGTTCGAGACGCGCGATCTTCTCTACCTCCGGGATTTCATGTCGCCTTATTACGCGGTGGTACTGAGCAAAAAAGATATTCATTTATACTCGGGCACCGGTGATGAACTCGTGGAAATCCGCGATGGCATTTTCCCTATGCACCAGGACGATACTTATGAATATGCAAGACCCGGCCTCGGCACGTCTTTCGGTTATGCCATGAAGGGCTTTGAAAAAGATAAAAGCATCGTGACTCAGCAGCGCGAAGAATCCTTCTATCGTGAAGCACGCCAACAACTTGGCGTTTACTTTGACCGTTCGCAGTTGCCGTGGGTTCTGGCCGGTACGAAGAAACAAGTGGCTGAATTCTATGACGCTACAGGATGGGAGGATAAGGCAGCCGGTGTAGTAACCGGATCCTATTCAGCAAAGAACTTCTTCGACCTGCGCACCCGTGCGTGGTCCGCGTATGTAGACTTCCGGCAGCAGCATGTGCTGAATCTGGTGCACACCTTGAAGGAAGAGGCTGAGCCCAACCGACTGGCCAAAGGAATACAGGAAGTATGGGAAGCAGCCCATGAAGGCAGAGGACAACTGCTGGTGGTTGAAAAAGACTACATGCCCAGAGCCTATCTGCGCGATGGTGAGCCGGTGTTATACCTTCAGCCTCCGCAGCCGCGCTACACGCTGGTACCGGATGCCGTGGACAGCATCATTGAAACCGTGCTTGATAAAGGTGGCCAGGTGATGTTTACCGAAGACAAGCAGCTACGCCCGTTTGACTCCATCGCCTTGCAATTGCGTTACTAATTGAACCACCTGAGCCAAACCAATTATGTTTAAAGACCGAAAAGAAGGCGGGCAACAATTAGCGCGTGTGTTACGCGCCTACCGCGATCAGCAAGTGCTGGTGCTGGGCATACCGCGCGGAGGTGTTGAAACTGCTTACTATGTAGCCACTGAACTTCATGCCGAACTATCACTGGTTGTGTGCCGAAAGCTTGGCTATCCCTTCAATCCCGAAGCTGCTTTTGGTGCAATGGCAGAAGATGGCAGCCTGTTTATTTTCGAAGAAGCCCGCGGGCAACTTCCTCCGGAGATTATCCAATCCATTGTATCGCGTGAACGCAGGGAAATCGCAAGGCGCATTCATAAACTGCGCCACGATAAGCCCCTGCCTCCTATTAAAGGACGTACCGTGATTCTGGTGGATGATGGTATCGCTACCGGAGCCACACTTTTTGCCGCCATTGAATTATGCCGCAGGCAGCAAGCAGGAAAAATAATCGTGGCTGCACCGGTGAGCGGGCACCATGTTGTACACGAATTAAAAGAACGATGCGATGAAGTGGTTATTCTCACGTTTCCGAAAAACTTCTTTGCTGTATCGCAGGGTTATGAGCGCTTTCATGATGTAGATGACGAAACCGTAATCCATTTGCTGGATTTATGGGAAGATGAACATCTCGTTCCGGTAATCGAAAAACGTTAGGCAGTGCCATCCGTACTGCTCGTGGTAAAACCAATACGTTGTTGCTTGCCCAGTTTGCCGGCATGCCAGGCATTTACCTCCGCTAAAAAATGATCGATGGAACTGTGAATTGTTTCCGCGGTAACCGTTTCAGGTTTGCTTCGGGCGATGTCGATGAATTCTTCTGTATTCTCGAGGATGTCACGGATATAGGGATAAGTCATCCAGGTGATCACATCCCCCAAATACACAAAGGAAAAATTTAATGTTGCCCCATACTTGATCAGGTTACCACTCTTGCCTTCCTGCTGGTTTATAGGATGATCATCATTAAAGGTGAGCCCTGTAGGCACATTGCGAAATGCGAGGGTAATGGTTTCATGCCCGATGATGGCGTCATTGACTTCCACGATCAGATCAAGATCCTTACCGTACTGTACCACCCATGATTCCAGCTCAGCAAGAATAAAATCATGCGTTACGGTTTTCCACCGTTGCCGCGCCTGCTCCAGTGCCTGCAGAGTTTGCTGTAATTCCTCCACACGGTCTTTCATAATCGTTGATTTGAATGGAGTGAACTTACGATAACCGGATAGAATCAATCATGATGAATATCCTTACCGCAGGCTGACGGTGGTCATTGGGTTATACCTGGCAACTGGGTACTTTATCAGCAAATTAAACCACCATGAAGACAACACTTTGGCACCGGCTATTGGCAGTCAGCGGACCGCTCATGTTCGCTTTCCTGATGAGTTTTACCCCGATCCGTTTATCGAGTATCGTTTCGGATGCGCTGCCAGCCGAAAAAAGGGTACTGCTGGTAGCTCAGCAAACTGACTATAAAAAAGAAGTCATCCAGTTTCTGAAAGACTACTATGCCGGCAAATCGGTGTATACGGAGGTACTGGAGTTCAGCAAGCTGAATACGGTGAAGGAAAGTGAATGGAATGCTATCGTTATCCTTCAAACCTGGGAAGATTTCGATCCGCAACCGGAGATTATCAGCCTGGTAAACAAAGCCAATCCGAAAGACAAAGTGATTGTGCTGACCACTTCGGATACCGGAGAGGAGAAACTTTCCGGTGTAGATGCCATCAGCTCGGCCTCCATGAAAATGATGGCGAGCTACGCGGCTGAAAAAATTGTTGCCCGTGTTGATAAACTCTTATCGCTCTGATCGCTATGAAAACCGATAAAGAACTGCAACTGGATGTGATGGCTGAAATTGAATTTGATCCGCAGCTGAAAGACATCGCTACTGAAATTGGTGTTGCCGTGAAAGAAGGCGTGGTTACCCTGGCCGGCAATGTTGACTCGTACGCCCGCAAACTCGCGGCCGAACGCGCAGCCCAGCGCGTAGAAGGCGTTAAGGTAGTGGCCGTAGACCTCATTGTTACGCTGCCTTCCAGCGCAATGAAGAACGATGCCGAAATTGCCCTGGCCGTTAAAAATGCGCTAAGCTGGCACAGTGCCGTCAATGAAGATGAGATTGAACTGAAAGTGGATGAAGGCTGGGTATACCTCGATGGCGCTGTTGACTATGACTACATGAAAAAGGCTGCTGAAAACGCAGTTAATAATCTCGTGGGTGTTCGCGGTGTTACCAACCGCATCATGGTGCGCAATCGTTCACTCGACCCCGCTGAAGTGAAGCGCAAGATCACTGCCGCCTTTCACCGCAGCGCTACCATTGATTCCGGAAACATCTATGCTGAGATAAACGATGGCGTTGTTACCCTTTCCGGAAAAGTTCGTACCTGGGCCGAACGCCAGGATGCCGAAAATGCCGCGCTGAGCTGCAGCGGTGTCATATCCGTTAACAATGTGATTGAAATAGATCCTGCTGTTATGGTCTCGTAAACTGCTAAATCATCGATGTATGACTTCCATTAAAAACCATCAGCTGATTATTACTGTATTGCTGGTGATGATGGTGTACGCCTGCGGACCGACTATCCGCATCTATTCCGATTATGACCGGGATTACGATATCAGCAAATTTAACACCTATGCCTGGGCGGATGATCTGACCATAGAATCCCGAAACAACCCGCTGTACTATAATGAGCTGAACGACAAACGTATCCGTCAGGCTGTTGATGACCAGTTAAAAGTCAAAGGCTATCGTCTGACACAGGATAAGCCTGTGTTAAAAATTCACTACCACATCAGTGTGGAAGACCGCATGGAAATCCGTACCGATCCTTACGGATTTTACGGACCTTATTGGATGCGAACCGATACCTATTCCTACAGCTACCGAGAGGGAACGCTTATTATCGACTTCATGGATGCCGGAAACAGTAACTTACTCTGGCGCGGATGGGCCGTTTCCATATTGGCCGAAAACAGCAACCCGCAAAAAACAGAAGTTCAGCTTCGCGAAGCCATTACCGATATACTGGCTAAACTGCCGGCTGCGAAGCATTAATTAAAATACTCAGTAGACTCTTAATTTTACGACTCACTTGTTCAACAAAAATGCCTGATACAGTCCTTCGAGCGCCAGTGTCGGCACGATGACATCGAACATGCCTGCGTTTTCGAAGAGCCGTGAAAATCCGCCCGTTCCGATAACCAATGGTTTGGAGGCATCAAATTCTTCTTTCGCTATTTGCTTCACCAGTCCCTTCACCATGGCAATCTGCCCGTGGTATAAACCGGACTGAATGCTTTCTACCGTGGATTTTCCAACAGCCTGATCCACTGCCTTGATTTCAACTACCGGCAATTGCGCTGTTTCACGTTCCAGCGCCTCCATGGAAATACGCACACCTGGAATAATGATTCCTCCGAGATAATCCCTGGATTTGTTTATCGCACAAAATGTAGTGGCTGTACCAAAGTCGATGATGATCAGATTTTTGCCGGGGTAGCGCGAAATGCCGGCAATAGCATTGGCGATACGATCAGAACCAACCTCTACCGGGTTGCGGTACTTGATCTTCAAACCGGTTTTTACACCGGGCTTGAGAAAGAAAGGTTCAAGGTTCAAGTACTTTAAACAGGCTGCACGCAAGGCATGGTTGAGGTTCGGTACCACACTGCAGATAGACACACCGGTAATTTCACTGGTCTCCACACCGTTTTCTTTCAGAATGGATTTAAAGAATAATCCGGCTTCATCAGCCGAAAACTGCTGGTTGGAAGTTTTACGGAATTGCATTACCAGTTCCTTTCCGTTAAACACGCCACCGTGTATCTGGGTGTTGCCGGTATCGAGACAAAGTATCATAATCGTAACGGGTTAATGGGTTTCATTCAGAGGCACATTATCAATAAGCCGCACCTTACCGAGGTATACAGCACCAAACCTGCGGCCTTCATAATCAATGATGTAATCCACATGGAAACCGTGGCGCTCCAGTTCAATCATAATAGCATCGGTTGACTGCGTTGAGGATAACAGCCGAAACAACATCGGGGCTTTCTGCCGGTCCTCCGGTGTCAGCAAGACATTGCGGGAACTGAGCGCCAGCCCGTCAGCATCGCGCACGGTAGGACAGGGAATGATTTCCACCGGCATGAAGAACGACCTGACCATCTCGCGGATGAGCAGGTATTGCTGATAATCCTTTTCACCAAAATAACTCCGCGAAGGCTGTATAATGTTGAGCAACCGCATCACCACCGTTAACACTCCGTCAAAATGCCCGGGCCGGCTGGAGCCTTCCATTATAGAACTGATGATGCTTTCGGTTACGCGGAATTGATAATCATCCGGATACAGTGTTTTATAGTCCGGAAAAAAAACATAATCCACCTGCAGGCTGCGCAACAACGCCAGGTCCTCCTCATCCTTCCGCGGGTAGCGTTCCAGGTCCTTCGGATCGTTGAACTGGGTGGGATTAACAAAGATGCTTACCACAGTGATCGCATTCTCCTGTAAGGACCGTTTGATGAGGGAAACATGCCCGGCATGAAGGGAGCCCATGGTCGGTACAAACCCAATGCTGTGGTCTTTCAAATCACCGGTGCGCAAAGCACGCCAGGCTTCCGATGTTTTGATTACCTGTGTCATCAGTAACTCTCCTTCACAGATGGAAATGTACCCGTTCGAACCTCATCCGAATATTGATTCAGTGCCTGACTGATCAGTCCGAAACCATCGAGATATTTCTTCAGGAATTTCGGCTCAAAATCTTTCGACATACCCAGCAGGTCCTGCAGCACCAGCACCTGGCCGTTCGTGTGTACACCGGCACCGATACCAATGGTTGGCACACCAACAGTTTCTGTAATACTTTTGGCAAGTGCTGCCGGCACCATTTCAAGCACTAACGAAAACACACCGGCCTGCTCCAGCTGCTGACTGTATTTCAGGATTTGTGCAGCCGATGCTTCTTCTGCGCCCTGCAAGCGAAAGCCACCGAGTTGATGAAACGACTGTGGCGTTAACCCCAGGTGCCCCATCACCGGCACACCCGACTTCACCACGTATTCAATGGTATCCAGCATGCCGTCAGCGCCTTCCATTTTTATGGCCTGTGCGCCTGCCTTCATCAGTTTATCAATGCTCTCCATCAGGTAGCGCGTTCCTTTGCGGTGCGCGAGGAAAGGAAGATCAGCCACCAAAAATTTTCCGCTGAGGCCACGCTTAACGGCAGCCACGTGATAGGCCATCATCTCCACTTCGGCAAGCACGGTAGACTCATGACCATGCATCACCATCGAGGCGCTGTCGCCCACGAGCGCAACATCGACTTTTGTTTCACTGATAATCCGGGCCGACCAGGTATCGTAGCAGGTTACCATCACTATTTTTTCTCCGGATGTTTTTCGTTTCGCAAAGTCAAGGACAGTTTTCATGGTTCGCGGGTTAAATGAAAAGGTTGAATTGATTAAGCATTGTACCCGTGTTGCAAACAGAAAGAATTCTGTGTTTATGCTGACCGGCTATGAAAGCAGTTACCCCTGACGGGCAGGTGCTGATGGGTGTACATTTTACTACAGGTACCTGTCGCATGGATCAAGTCCGGTGTTAGCGGGTTATGGTTAACGTAACCGTCCTGTCTGGATCGATTCGTCTGGCTGTCCGGAATCTGCCGGAAAGACCGGTAAATATACAGGAAAACAAAAATCCAGGAACGGGGTTCAGAAGCAGGGGTTGGCAGAAACTATCTTCGAATTCTTTTCTACCTTCCGCTATATTTCCCAGGTCATGAAGGAATCTACCTATACGCCCGTTGCTTTTGTTTACCGTGAGATCATCACCGAAATGATGGAGCGTGGCACATCAGGTAAATTATTCTACTTTAATCAAGATGGTCAATTGGATGAAGCAGTCGGTAAGATAATTCGACTGGAGGAGCTGCCTGCTAAGGGACTCTTTGTTACACTTGACTCTGCGCTTCAAATTCGAATCGACCGCATCATTACTTTATACGGTCAACCGGGTGCTGCTTATGACGAATATGATGCTTACGCCAATGCCTGCTGGGAGTGCAAGGGTGAATAGGATTATTTGATAATTGATTAATCGATTCATCAGCCAGAGCAGCTGCCATTAGGTGAAAAACAAAAAGCCCTTCCGCTTTCGGCAGAAGGGCTTGATTTTTATTGAAGAGGTTCCGAGCGGATTCGAACCGCTGTAGGAGCTTTTGCAGAGCTCAGCCTAGCCACTCGGCCACGGAACCGGTTAAAAGGCAGTCATCCGGCAGGGGTAAAAATACCAACTCTGACTGAATGACTGCCAGTAGTTTCAGAAATTATTCAGCACTACCCTCATTGCCTTTGGGTGCATTCATTTTGTCTTTCAATGCACTCAGTGCTTCAAGATCACCCAGTGTAGACTTCTCTACTTCCTGGTTAATCTTTTCGATGGTCTTGCCTTTGGCCGGTGCCGGCTTCTTCTTGGCTGCCGCTGCTTCCTCAGCCGAATAAGTGGCTTTGTGAGAAAGTGCAATTCTGCGGTCGTCCTTGGAGAACTCCAGTACCTTGAATTCCAGTGAATCACCGGCTTCCGTCTTGGAGTTATCTTCTTTGGCAAGGTTCTTCACGGAGCAGAAGCCTTCAATACCATAAGGTAATTCAATCACCGCACCCTTATCATTCTTGGAAATGATGGTACCGCGGTGGTTGGAACCGATGGTAAAGATGGTTTCAAAAGTATCCCAAGGATTTTCTTCAAGGTGCTTGTGGCTGAGGGCCAGTCTGCGGTTGGCAGCATCAAGTTCGAGTACCACTACCTGCATCTTCTCGCCTACCTTCACAAATTCTGAAGGATGTTTGATCTTCTTGGTCCAGCTCAGGTCGGATACGTGCACGAGGCCATCGATACCTTCTTCGAGTTCAATGAACAGGCCGAAGTTGGTCAGGTTGCGAACAACACCTTCGTGTTTGGTTCCCACAGCGTATTTGGTAAGTACCTCCTGGCGTGTCCAGGGATCTTCCGTCAGCTGCTTGATGCCCAACGACATCTTGCGCTCATCGCGGTCGATCGTCAGTACAACAGCTTCTACTTCATCACCCACTTTCATGAAGTCCTGCGGATTGCGCAGGTGCTGTGACCAGCTCATTTCACTTACGTGGATCAATCCTTCAACGCCCGGCTGGAGTTCCAGGAATGCACCGTAGTCGGCTACGTTAACAATCTTACCTTTCACCTTGGAGCCGATCTGGATTTCAGCCGGCAATGATTCCCAAGGATGAGGTGTGAGTTGCTTCATACCTAGGCTGATGCGCTTCTTGTCTTCATCGAAATCAAGTACCACCACTTTAACCACCTGGTCAAGCTTAAGTACTTCTTCCGGATGGTTGATACGTCCCCATGAAATATCAGTGATGTGCAGCAATCCGTCTACACCACCCAGATCGATGAACACACCGAAGTTGGTCATGTTCTTGATAGTACCTTCGAGCACCTGGCCTTTCTCCAGGTTGCTGAGGATGGCTACCTTCTGTTCTTCAAGATCTTTCTCGATCAGCACCTTATGCGATACCACTACGTTGTCGTTGGTGTAGTTGATCTTCACGACCTTCACCTCCATCGACTTATTTACATAGATATCGAAGTCGCGGATCGGCTTCACATCGATCTGTGAACCCGGCAAGAACGCTTCGATACCGTATACATCTACAATAAGACCGCCTTTGGTTCTGCGCTTCACGAAACCTTCAATGACGAGGTCTTCGTCAAGGGCTTTCTGGATGCGCTCCCAGCCTTTCACCAGTTTGGCTTTTCTGCGGCTGAGAATGAGCTGACCCATCTGATTTTCGCGTTCTTCTACGAAGATCTCCACCTGGTCTCCGATTTTCAATTCAGGCTGATCCTTGAATTCCGCAAACGGCACCAGGCCGTCCGACTTGAATCCGATGTTCAGGATCACATCTCGGTCGTTGATACCCACAACGGTACCCATTACCACTTCACCGCTGTCTACGGTAGTCACTGTGCCGGAGTAGAGTTGTTCCATCTTCTCGCGCTCGGAAGAAGAATAACCTTCGCCAAAGCCTTTGCGCTGATAGGCATCCCAGTCGAAATCACCGGGTACGGCCATCGCTTTAACCGCCTTGCGAAGCTCGGTTACCGGAATAGCTTCTGAGTGGATTTCTTCCTTACTCATTGCTTTTACCTCTGCCAGCGGATCGACTTCATCGATATCCGCAGCCAAAGGGTTTTCACCGGCCTTCTTTTTTACCGCCTTCAATTCTTCCTGTTCTGCAGCGGTTTGTTTTGTTTTTTCTTTTGCCATAAACTAAAATTCGCCCGTCTTTACATGCCGTGGCCGGGCCAGCACACGACAACTTTTATGGTTTAACATGATTTGCGGCCTGTAAAAAGCCGCAAACCCCGCTGCTCAGCGGGGCTGCAAAGGTAGTCTTTTTTGGCATTAACGGAAACGTCAACACCAATAACGGAGACGGAAAATCCCGGGTGAAACGGCTATTTCAACTGCCCGATCTGGTAGTTCAGGATGGTCTCCTGGAACATCAGTGTAAACTCGGCCTGCGCTTTGGCAGCCTGCCCCTGGATGAGGGCATTGCTGGCCTGGGAGAATTCCACGAATGTCGATAAACCCAGATCGTAGCGTTCTCTTTCGAGGTTGTAGGCAGCTGTGGCGGCATCGTGCTGTACCATGGCGGCCAGGTATTGAGCCTTAGCTGCTTCAAAATTCTGGTAGGCCGTCTTCACATCGCGGTAGATCAACGTCTTCAGGTTGTTCTCCTGTAACACGCTGTTGTCGCGGTCGATTTTGGCAGACTGCACCCGGTTTCTCGTGGTGAAACCATTGAGGATGGGCACATTCAATGAAAATCCATAAAAATGATAGGGGTTTACGCTGCGTAATTGCTCTTCTAATGAAAACGGTATACGAGAATTGAAAAATGAACCGTAGGTATAAAAGGCGGATACCGTGGGGGTATACGTTCCGCGCAAAGCGCTCACGATGCGGGTATTACGGTCAACCAGTAGCCTTTGCTGATTATAATCCGGACGGTTTACAAGTGCCATTTGGTACAGGTCATCAAGATCGACTGTCAATGCCAGTGCAGATTCCACCGGTAAGCCGGGATTAACCAGGGTATATTCGGTACCCGGCTCCAGCATTAGGGTTTGCGCCAGGATGAGTTTATCACTTTCGAAATTGCTCCAGGCCCGTATCATCAGTGACTCCAGCCGTTTCACTTCCGCCAGCTGGTTGAATTTATCGATGGGTGCCCGTGTACCCAAATCTACCTGGGCCTCAATGCGCTTGAGATTTTCCGTCTGGTTGCGATGATTGTCCTTCGCAATCCGGTAAAGTTCATCGCTTAACAGCACCTGCAGGTATTGCTGCGAAACATTGAAAATGGTGGTCTGCTTCACACGCTCCCTGCCGTAATCCTGAGATTGAACCTGACTCTGACTGGCACGAAAAGTCTGGATTCTGTTTAAACCATTGAATACCGGGATGCTGGCAAAGATGCGCGCATCAATATTCTCAGAAACCACATCTAAAAACTCAACCTGGTTCGTCTCCGGATTTTGAATCTGTTGACGCCCTCTGCGATTGAAAAAGTCGGACGAAATTTGCAGCGATGGCGCCATAGCCATGATGGATTGTGTTCGCTGGGCCTGTGCGCGCTCTACCTCATTGGTTTGTACATTATAGTCTACATTTTTCTGAAGCGCAATGGCAACGGCCTCTTCATAGGTTAATTGCCGCTGCGCTATGAGAGGCATTGATATGCCGACCATGACGACTGTGAATATTACGTGTTTCATTACTGAAAAGCCTATTGAGGTGATTATCGTACTACTTCATCGGATACCAGTGCACCATCCACTACACGAACGATGCGTTTGCCGCGCCTGGCGTTTTCTTCGGAGTGGGTAACCTGAATGATGGTCATACCCTCTTCATTTAATTGCTGGAAAATGTCCATGATCTTTTTCCCCTGATCGGAGTGCAGGTTGCCCGTTGGCTCATCGGCCAACAGCAGTTTTGGTTGGCCAACGATTGCGCGGGCAATGCCTACAAGTTGTTGTTGCCCTCCGGATAATTGTTCCGGGAACAAATCTTTCTTGGCTACCATGTTAAAACGGTCGAGCATTTCTGCCACCATACTTTTGCGCTGGCCGGCCGAGATACCTTTGTAAAGCAGCGGGGTTTCGATATTCTCATACACCGTCAGCTCATCAATCAGGTGATAGGCTTGAAAGATGAACCCGATGTGATTCTTATGCATTTCGGATTTCTGTTTCTCCTTCAGCTTGTGAACCGGCTGATCGAAAAAGTGATACTCACCCGCTGAAGGTTCATCCAGCAGGCCGATGATGTTCATCAGCGTTGACTTGCCCGCCCCGCTGGGCCCCATGATGGTGAGAAACTCACCCGGATTAACTTCCAGGCTAATGCCTTTGAGGATAAAGGTGCGCTGGAAGCGGGAATCTATAAACTTGTCGATGTCGGTTAAGCGAATCATACGGCCTGACGGGTTAGCTGCAAGGATAATGACCTTGCCGGTTACAGGCTGCCTTAGCCAATTATGGTGCCAAGGGGTATTTCAGCGGAATTGAGCCTTCATGAGGCATAAGGGCCATGAATTGCCGTCCGCTCCTGAAAAAGAGTGTCTGATTCCGGACAGTCAGAAAATCAAGGGATACAGGATAACATCGACTCTCCGGTTCATGCTCATACCCCTTCGTGTGTCGTTGCGGTAAACCGGGTTTTCGAAGCCCCAGTCTTTTACAGTGACTTTGTTTTCCGGTATGTTGTGTTGCGTAAGCAATTCCAGAACTGCCTGACTGCGCATCTTCGAAAGCCATTCGTTGTATTGCCGGCCTCCGATGGGATCGGTATGGCTGATCAGGTGGATATCGTATTTTTCCAGCAGATTGGGGATGGAATCCAGCCAGTTAACCAGTTCATCCGCCTGGAATGCATCGATATCAAAGCTGCCTCCGCCAAAGTAGATGCTTCGGATAAGTTCATCCGACTGGCTGAACACAGCCAGATGACTGCAGAAAATGATTATGATAAGCAGCCTGCGCATGCTTAAAGATAATGATACCAAAGGACAGTTGCCGGATCAGAAGCTCAGCCAGAGCAATTTGGCCTGTTGTCCATTTTCTGTAACGGTTATGATCCACAGGGTTCCGTAATCACCGTCTTCCAGCGGGCGGTACTTTTCCGTGCCCAGCAGCTTGTTCGCCATCCAG
>JALOMI010000159.1 GCA_025455465.1 Cyclobacteriaceae bacterium
ATGTGAAAGTATCGCTGGAAGATGCCGACCTGATTTTGCTGGTGGTGGAGCTCGGTGAAAAATTTGATGCGGCCTCATTCGAACGCTTCCGTAAATTGTCTACACCTGTGCTGCTGGTGATCAATAAAATTGATCAGGCCAAAGGTTCACAGGTGGAAGATAAAATCAGCCACTGGCAGGAGCACCTTCCCAATGTGTTAAACATTATTCCTGTCTCGGCCGCTACCGGAGAAAACCTAGGCATGTTGTTCGATACCATCATTGTCCAATTGCCGGAGCATCCGCCTTACTTTCCGCAGGATGAACTGTCAGACAAAACCGAGCGTTTCTTTGCCGGTGAGATTATCCGCGAAAAAATCTTCCTTTACCTTGAGCAGGAAGTACCTTACAGCACGGAGGTTGTCATTACCGAATTCAAGGAAGAAGAGGACATTATTCGGCTGCGGGCGGAGATTTATGTGGAGCGCGACTCACAGAAAGGCATCCTGATAGGCAAGGCCGGGAGCATGTTGAAGAAAATCGGCATGGAGGCCCGAAAGGATATGGAAGTGTTCTTCAACAAAAAAGTATTTTTAGAAACCCAGGTGAAAGTAGCCGACAACTGGCGGAAGCAAAAAGATAAACTGAGAAGGTTCGGATACCTGGAAAAATAGGTGATGGTCAATGGTCGATAGTCCATGGAAGTGAATCCATAACTATTGACTATGGACCATAGACCACTAAGCTAAAAACACATGGCAAACATCGTAGCAATAGTAGGAAGGCCCAACGTAGGCAAGTCAACCCTGTTCAACCGGTTGATTGAAAAGCGGCAGGCCATTATGGATGATATTTCGGGCGTTACCCGCGACCGCCACTATGGCTATGCCGAGTGGACGGGCAAATTTTTCACTGTGATTGACACCGGTGGCTACGTTACCGGATCAGAAGACAAGTTTGAATCGGAAATACGCAAGCAGGTGAGTATGGCTATTGAAGAAGCCAGCGCTGTGATATTTGTGGTGGATTGCAAAGATGGACTTACTGGTTTTGACAAGGATTTTGCAAACGTTATCCGCGCCTCGAAAAAACCGGTATTCATTGCCGCCAACAAAGCCGATACGCCCGATAAGGCTGTTTACGCCTCCGAATTTTATGAACTGGGTCTCGGAGAAGTTTATCCGATCTCTGCAGAAAACGGAGGCGGAACCGGTGAATTACTGGATGAGGTGGTCAAGGTTTTTCCGTCAGAAGGAGTGGAAGATCCGAATGCAGGCATTCCGAAGATTTCCATCCTGGGCCGGCCTAATGTGGGCAAGTCATCCTTGCTGAATGCTTTACTGGGTACGGAACGCAGTATTGTTACTGATGAAGCCGGAACTACGCGCGATGCCATCCACAGTCATTATAAGATGTACGGCAAGAATTTTATCCTGATCGATACAGCCGGTATCCGTAAGAAAAGCAAGGTTCGGGATGATATTGAATTTTACTCTGTATTGCGTTCCCTTCGCGCATTGGAAGAAAGTGATGTGTGCATCGTGGTTATCGATGCTGAACGTAAACTGGAATCGCAGGATGTCAACATCATCAGCCTGGCTGACCGGCAGGGTAAGGGAATTGTCATCATGGTGAACAAGTGGGATCTGGTCGAAAAAGACTCTAAAACAGCCGATGCCTTTAAAAAAGAGATTCTCGAAAAGCTGGCCCCGATTGATTACATACCCATCATTTTTGCATCGGCATTAACCAAACAGCGCATTTTTCAGGTCATCGAGAAGGCCGTTCAGGTATTTGAGAATAAGACCAAGAAGATCCCGACTTCTGAACTCAATGAGGTCATGCTGCCGGAAATTGAACGTTATCCGCCACCGGCCATCAAAGGAAAATTTATTCAGATCAAGTACATCACCCAGGTAAATGCACGGTTTCCATCGATTGCATTCTTCTGCAACCTGCCGCAGTATATTCAACCATCGTACGAGCGCTATCTCGAAAACAAGATCCGAAGTCACTTTGATTTTGAAGGTGTTCCGGTGCGCCTGATCTTCCGAAAAAAATAATTACCTGATTTCATTGCAGTCAGCAAACCGCAACTGATATCTTTGCAAAAGTTTTTAAATAAAAAACCTGTAAACCATGAAAAAAACAATCGCACTATTAGCAGTATGCGGTTTCGCTTTTGCATTTGTGGCCTGTGGCGGTAAGAAAGCTGAAGAAGCAGCTACCGAACCAGAGACTGAACAAACCACACCTGCAGAAGAAGCTCCGGCTGAAGAAACTGCCCCTGCTGATTCAACTGCTGCTGATTCAACTGCTGCTCAGTAATTCAGGCAGCCAATCAGGAAAATTCAAGGCTTTAGTTCGCTAAAGCCTTTTTTATTTTCAAGCTGTTTCATTTGGCCATACCTTGTTCGCAAGACATTTTTCTTTCTGAAGGGGAATAACTTAAAAACCTATATTAGCGTTACTTTAGCACTTCATACGTTTGCTTGACCATGCATTCGCGGAAATTATCCCTGCTGATTTTCTTACTGGCCACATACGGCCTGAACTCCGCCTATGCACAAACGCAGGACAGCTACGAATACCAATCCGAGTTTACGTGGGGGATCAATAAAAATACCATGAGTGGCCTGATAGGCGGTTTTACTTTCAAGAAGGCCCGAAAGTTGAAGAATGACCGCGTGCTGGAAACGTTTGGATTGGAGATTATGAATGTTCGGCATCCCCAGGAAACACGAAGAAATTCGTTGATCACCGGCAACTTTTTCACCTTTGGCAAGAGCAATTACCTCTACGCATTCCGGTTTCAGTACGGCCGTGACCTGATTCTTTATAAAAAGGCTCCTTATCAGGGAGTGGAAATTAAGGGCGTTTTTGCCGTTGGCCCCAGTATCGGCATCATTGCACCCTATTATGTAGAATATTCCCCGGATGGCGGATTTGCCACATTTCGTGATCAGTACAGTGTCGCCATTCCTCCAGACCAAATCTGGGGAACGGGAAGGTTGTTTGAAGGCCTCGGAGAATCGGATGTGGCTTTTGGCGCAAACTTTAAGGCAGGTTTAAACTTTGAATTGGGCACTGTAAAAAGCTCCGTTACAGGATTTGAAGCCGGCTTCCTGCTCGATGCCTACGCCCAATCCATTGAACTGATCCCCACGGCACAGAAATACGCCACATACCCCATTCTTTACCTTACATTATTCTTTGGAAGCCGGAAATAATAATTTTTTATTTTCCGTTGTGACCTTTTTCTATATTTGGCATTCTATTGCACAAAAGCTGAACCTATGGAACCTAAGAAGACAGAGAAAGCCGATTTAACAAACAAATCGGGCTTATTTTTCAACATCGGGTTGGTCGTCTCCCTGCTCATCATGGTGATGGCCTTCGAATATTCCGTCCGGGATAACTCTGCTGATGTTGACCTTGCCAAGAACATGAACATGGTGGAAGAGATCATGGAAGTTCCTCCAACCGATCAGCCACCCCCACCACCGCCAAAGATCCAGCAGCCTCAGATTATCGAAGTTCCTGATGAAGAAGATATCAAGGAAGAAATCAAAGTTGAATTTGACGTTGAAGTAACCACGGATACTAAAGTTGAAGAGATTACCATCGCCCCGGTAGTTGAAGAAAAGGAAGACGTTGACCAAATCTTCCTTGTGGTAGAAGAATCTGCCTCCCCTAAAGGTGGCATGGCCGCTTTCTACAAGTTTGTATCTGAAAAGATGAAGTATCCCGCTCAGGCCCGCAGGATGGGTGTCGAAGGAAAAGTATTCGTTGAATTTGTTATCAACCGCGATGGTTCTATAACGGATGTGAAGGCCATTAAAGGTATCGGTGCCGGCTGTGATGAAGAAGCTGTGCGCGTGGTACAAAGCGCTCCGCCCTGGAATCCTGGCAAGCAGCGCGGTAAGCCTGTACGTCAGCGTTATGTGGTGCCGATTATTTTCAAGTTAGGTTAAGCTTTTAAGAATAAAATATGCAAGCCCTGGTCCGCAAGACCGGGGCTTTTTGTTTTGCATCATCCAAAAAGAACACCTAACAATAATCCACCAAGAATTATAAAGGGAGGAGGTATTCGGGTGAAAATCAGCAGGCAAAAAGTACCTATTGTAAATGAAAAATTAAAAACGCTGTTCTCCAGTGGCTGAAACATGATCACTGCGGCTGCCACCACCAAGCCTGCACTGGCTGCTGTTATACCTTCCAATGATGCGCGAACCACCCGGTATCGCTTGAGTTCGTCCCAAAAGCGGATTACAAAAAATATCAAAAAGGTGCCCGGCAGGAAAATTCCTGCTGCTGACATTATTGCTCCAATCAATTCACCACCTATCCCCCAGTCGCGCATGGCCAGCGAACCGATGAATGCACTGAATGAGAACACAGGGCCCGGCAGGGATTGAGCGATGGCGTAACCGGTCAGAAACTCCTGACTGGTGAGGTATTGCTTAGGCGCATATTGAACAAATTCGGTATACAGCAAAGGAGTGAGTACCTGTCCTCCGCCAAAAATCAGACTACCGTTACGGTAAAAATTTTCAAAAAGCCGCACGGGTAATGACTTCGTGGCAGCACCAATAACCGCTGCAAGCACCAGCACGCCAATCCATAACGTGAAATTGGCCCATTGTATTCGAAAGCCATTCTTTTCCTGCCGTGGTTGCGACCTGAATTTAACGGCCGTGAGTGCCCCCGCGACCAAAAGAATGAAGGGAAAAATCACCGGTGACTGGAAAAAGTACGATACCAAAGCCGCGCCCATCATAATGCCCAGTCCGGATTTGGTATTTACTGTTTTCAGCGAGATGGTATAGGCTGCATAGCTTACAAAACCAACCGCCATCGGCTGGATAAAGCGTGTAAACTCCATAGACCATTCTTTCTCCTGGATGCTGGAAAGAAAAATTCCAACAAGACTCATGAACACCACCGATGGCAACGCCCATACCAATAAGGTCAGGTACGCCAGGTTGGGACCACCAATTTTAAAACCAACAGCAGTAAGTGTTTGTGTAGAACTCGGCCCCGGTAAAATCTGGCACAGCGAGTTGAGCTCCATCAGATCGCTTTCTGAAAGATACTTGCGCTTGTCGACTAACACTTTTTGAAAATGACCTAAGTGCGCTTGCGGTCCGCCAAAGGCCGTAAGGGCCAACCACAAAACGTCTTTCAGGAAGATGTAATATCGGACGCGTCTGAACAAGGTGCAGGCGTTGGCGTTAGGGTTATTTCTTTTTCAACCCGATCTCTGCCAACCGCTCTTCCAAAAAATCTCCTGCTGTGATATCGGGCCATAATTTAGGATGTGCTTCATCCACACACGAAGGCAATGCTGACAGGCTCATCTCGCTTCGCGGGTGCATGAAGAACGGAATTGAATAACGAGGTGTATTCATCTTTTCGCGAGGCGGATTGACCACCCGATGAATCGTTGATTTCAATTTCTTATTGGTATGACGCTCCAGCATGTCGCCTACATTAACTACAAGTTGTTCTGGCAAAGCAGTGATCGGAATCCATTTGCCGTCTCTGCGCAACACCTGCAGACCATCGGCACTGGCACCCATTAATAAGGTGATCAGATTGATATCACCATGCTCAGCCGCACGCACGGCATCAGCCGGAACTTCTTCCGGGTTTTCAATTGGGAAGTAATGAATCGGCCGGAGGATGCTGTTGCCGTGATGCACCTTATCATCAAAATAATTTTCAGGAAGATTCAAATAAAGCGCAATGGCGCGCAGCATATATACCCCTGTTTTTTCCAGCCTTCGGTATACATCCAGTGCAATGTCTTTAAACTCCGGCATCTCCTCCGGCCAAACATTGGCGGGATATTCCTTTTTAACCGGATCATCATCTGTTACCTCCTGACCGACATGATAAAACTCTTTCAGGTCCCCTGTGTTGCGGCCCTTGGCATGTTCTTTTCCCTTGCCAATGTAACCCCGCTGGCCGGCCAGGCCGGGTATCTCATACTTCTGCTTCACTGCATCCGGCAGCGCGAAGAACCGCTGAATAACGGAATACAGTTTTGCGGAAAGTTCATCGGTCAGGTGGTGATTTTTAATCGCCACAAAACCAATGTTGTTATACGCGGCACCAAGTTCAGCCACAAACTTTTTCTTCTTTGTTTCATCCCCACTGGTGAAATCGGCCAGATCGAGGGAAGGAACTTCATCGTAAAGTATTTCGCTCATGAAAGGCTTTTTACTGCTGTCAGGCAAGCTACCATTTTTTAGGTAATTTTACTTCAACGGCTAATCGATCAACAACAACTCGTTACTATGAAAAAAACCAACCGAAGAGAATTTGTTAACACCGCTCTGAAAGCAACGCTGGCCGGCACGGTCGGAACCTCCATGATCATAACCGAAGCCTGCGGAGCAAAGCCTGCCCTTCAAACTGCTGCTTCTTACCAGGAACTAGCTACCACTGCGGCACTGCAATTTGCCCAGGTAAAACTTCCGTACGATTACGCAGCGCTGGAGCCCTGGATCGATGCCATGACGATGGACATCCACTACAACCGTCATCATGCGGCTTATGTGAAGAATGCCAACGATGCGATTACCGATGAGAAGATAGGCTTTGCCACAGAAAAAGAATTTTTCGCCAATACCTCGAAACTCTCTGCGAAAGCGCGCAACAACGGAGGTGGGGTGTACAATCATAACTTCTTCTGGCAAGTAATGAAACCAAACAGTGGTGGTGCACCTGGTGGTAAATTGGCGGATGCCCTCAACGGAACATTTGGCTCATTCGATAAATTCAAAGAACAATTCTCTGCTGCTGCGTTGGGCCGCTTTGGTTCGGGATGGGCCTGGCTGGTAAATGATAATGGCAAACTTAAAATCGGTTCCACACCAAATCAGGACAATCCTTTAATGAACATTGCAGACATTAAAGGAACACCCCTGCTCGCCCTTGATGTGTGGGAACACGCTTACTACCTGAAATACCAGAACAAACGCAACGAGTATGTGGCGAACTGGTGGAATGTAGTGAATTGGGAAGAAGCCAGCCGATTATTTCAATAAACATTAATAGTACTATATGAGCTTATTTTCTGCATTACTCGGCAATGCCGGTGCCGTTAGCCAGGAAGAACTAAAAAAAAATTATGCCAACCTGCTAATTGATGGCGAGGAGATTGAACTCGGCTTCAAACTGATCCGCGATCTGTTCATTTTCACCACCAAACGCCTGATTTTAATTGATAAGCAGGGACTCACGGGGAGTAAAGTGGAGTACAAATCCATCAACTATAAGAGCATTTCCCGTTTCAGCATCGAAACAGCGGGTACCTTCGACCTGGATGCTGAACTTAAAATCTGGATCTCCGGAGAACAGGTGCCCAGCATCCGCAAACAATTCAACAAATCCGTTAATGTATATGATGTGCATCGTGTTTTGGCAACTTATGTATTGAAGTAATTAGACCGTATTAATACATCGTTCTAATAATTTCGGTAAGGAGCGATAAGCCCGGAACATCCCTGACAACAATCACCATTCCGCCTAACACCAGTCATTCAAAGGCAACTTATTTCTGACTAGCCTTGAATTCGGTTAATGATGATTTCCTCTTTCATTAACCTTAGGTTGTAGCGTAAACGTTTGCAATCCTAATCGCTTAAATCTATGGCTATGAAAAACATTCTTCATACCGTGCTGGGCGCCTCAGGAGCCATCGGCAGAGCTGTTATCAGCGAGTTGAAGTTCAGAAATTTACCAGTTCGTGCTGTAGAACGAACAACGACACATCAGCAATTAAATACTGTTGCTGCCAACCTGC
>JALOMI010000160.1 GCA_025455465.1 Cyclobacteriaceae bacterium
ACTATCAAGATCAAAGCCAAGAAGGTGGCCAAGTTTAAGGCTGCCAAGACGCTGAAAGACAAACTCTGATCAGCTTCTTGACGAAATGAAAAAGCCCCGCTACTAACGGGGCTTTTTTTTGGTCGGATGTTAGCGTATGTAGTCGTAATTCATGAGCACGCTGCTACATTCTGATTTAAACAAGGTGTATAGATTGATAAGCGATGCATTGACAACAATGCTGATTCAATCGATCCGAATTAACACCCCGAATCCGGTTCTTTGACATCAAACGTTCCTGTGCTCCACTCGGTCCAGTTACCGCGGATATAGGCGCGCACCTGCCACGTCCAATTTTTAAGATTACTGGAACCAATGTATCCGTTGATCACATGCTGGTAGGAGGTGCCTGTAAGATTCTCGTTATCCACGGCCGCCACCAGTGCATTCTGTGCCTTTAACCGTAAATGGTAGCGTGTTGCCCTTTCTTTGGGCGTCCATGAAAAGTTCCACTGTATAGTAGTCCGGTTGTTGACGCAGCCATTGTCGAGCAACTGTCCGGCCAGCGGGCGAAGCAGCTGCGGTGGCGTAAGATCAACTGGCGGATCTTCATTGTCGATGACGCAACCGGTGAACAGAAGCATCATTACTGTCAAAACCGTAGCAATGCTGCGAATAAACTTATTGAAGGCACAACAGGAATTCATTACAGGTCTCTTGTTATAGTATTAAATCTTATGGGATGTCTCGTTCATTTTTTCCAGCGGATTCATGATGTACGTGCGGATCTGTCTGTTTGACAATACTTCCACGATGCGGTAACCGCGGTAAGGTGTGCCCCAGTTGCCGCCAAAGTGGGAATCGAATAAATGGGGAATGCCGTGTATCATTTTCACACCATCCTGATCATGATCGTGCCCGTGAAAAACCGCCTTCAGGTTTTTATGCAGCTTGATCAGCTCCGCATAGGCCGTATTGTCAATGCAGTTGGGCGTCCACTTCTGCTGACCGATGTGCAGAAAAAGTAACACATGGCGTTTGCGGTGTTCTTCCAGTTTAGCACTCAGCCAATTCAAATCCGGTGAAAGATATTCTCCCTTCTCGTTCGAGGTAGTCATCATCAGCAGCACCTGCCCGTTAATGACAGCTTCTTCATTCACCGGCTTGTTCCATACCTGCTGCCAGTATTCAGCCGAAACCAAATCGTGGTTGCCCTGGGTGACATAATACGGCACGGGTAAACCATCAAGCCATTGCTTCGACTGGCTCAGCAATTCAGCCTGATCATGGATGATATCACCGTTTACCACACAAGCCTGCAACGGCAACTGCTGATGAAACAGCGTAATCTGCGACACAAAATCCTGAAAGAACTTTTCGTACTCCGTATTCGGCTGACCGTAATGCCCGTCACTGCCCACTGCCAGGCGAAGTAAAACCTTCCCTTTCGACCGAAGGATTTCTTCCCAGGACATAGCCTTAACACCTCCGCTCAGCAAACAAACTGACGACAGCGCAAAACCTTTGAGGAATTGTCTGCGGTTGGTTTTCATCGGCAAATTTTCGACAGTTTCAAGTGATGAATTTTATTCTTCTCCATCGATGGCCCCCAACGGGTTATACAACCAGCTATGGTAAGCAATCTTCCATTGTCCGTTGATTTTCTCCAGTATCCTCGTCTCCCAGGCTTCCCCTAAAAACTCACCGGTCTCCTGGTCGGTAGTGCGCTGCCGGAATGTAACCCACGCAACGTTATTGCGGACCTGAATATTCAGGTCATTAATTTCCATCACCGGTTCATTCTCATTCCAGTAGCCTGCTGAATCCACCGCAAAACGTTCCAGCTTTACCTTCCTCAAATCCTCCCAAGAATCATAATGCCTTATTTTTTCCGGATAGCCCTCCCAATAACCAAACTGTCTGTAATAATCTTCCTGAACCATGCTGCCAGACCATGCTTCATAATTCTTTTCGAAATACGACCGGTATTCGCCCTTGATCACTTCCATGATCTGTGCCGATTCCTTCTCATAGTCCATTGAGACCATTGAAGTGTCATGGTTTCCTGAGCATCCGGCTAAAAGCATCAACAGGAAAATTGATTTACTAACTGGTGACTTCATGAAATTATGGTTTTCGTTCACTCACCTGCACCCGAAGTCAGGCGCCTGGCATCACTTGAACCGTAGCCAGCAGGTATCATCCGCTGTTCAGGATGATACCCGCTTTTCCAATGGACTTTTACCGCAGCGTAAGCTCCTGGATAATATTCTTCGCTCCGCCCAGCACATCAATGCACCACAGCACATAACGGATGTCGACACAGATGGTGCGGTTAAGATCTTTATCAAAAGCTATCTTATGACTGAGTGCTTCGTAATTCCCGTCAAAGGCGAGACCAATTAACTCACCCTTGCCGTTCAGTACCGGGGAACCGGAGTTGCCACCGGTGATGTCGTTGGTTGTGATAAAGTTCACCACCAGGTCGTTGGTTTTGGCATCTTTATACGGACCGTAATTTTTCGCACGCACAGCTTCGATCAATTCCTTCGGCAAATCGAACTCATAGTCTCCCGGCTTGTATTTCTCCATCACGCCATTCATCGTGCAGACGTAATCGTAGAACACAGCATCGCGCGGACGATAGGATTTAACCGATCCATAACTTAACCGCATGGTGAAGTTGGCATCGGGATAACGTACCTGGCCGGGGTTCATCGTCATTACGCCTTTCATGTAGAGGCGTCCAAGATCGTTGTTCTGATTATTAAACTCAGTGTACTTAGCCGCATACTTCGAAGAATAGTTTTTAATGAAGGCCGTGGCATAGGCATAAGCCGGGTCCGCCTGCAAGGCAGTTGAATCGGGATTGTTGACAAAGGTCTTCCAGGCCACTTCATCCAGTATCATGGTCCGGGTAAACATATCGGCCGCAAACTTCTTATAAGTAGCTTCATCTGTCAGCGGTCCGAAGGAAGACTGCAGCTTCTCATAAAATCCTGCCGGATGCTGTGACTTGTCGATGTCGTTGTAAAACATCTGACTTATCGAAGCAACAATGTTCTGATCTGAGACGCGGTTGGTATTGGCCAGGAATGCTTCGCGATTGCGGTTCATGCCTTCCACAATACGGTTGATTTCTTCCAGTGATCGCTCCTTGCGGGTAAGTGCGCGCTCCAGCGCCTGAAAGGATGCGGCAAAGGCAGTTAGCGGTGAACCCAGAATACCTTCGTTAATGTAGGTGCGGTGCTTTACATAAGGCCACCAGGCCTCATAGGCTTTTTCATAGTCAGTAAAAATGTTTTCATATTCCGGCTTTCCTTTCGCCCAGGTTATAAACTTTGCTTCTTCGGCTTTCTTCTGACCGAAGACATCGTACTTCAGCAACTGCTGTGCTTCTCCGTCAAAAAATTTCCAGTAGTTGGCTATCGATGCATAGGATGAAGCCAGCTGCAAACGCACGGCATCATCCTTTTTCATTTCATTGAACATGTGCTTCAGCCGCACATCACGCAGGTTAACGATTGCGGGGTTTTCAATTTCCGTTTTGAGTTTCACTCCGTAGGAAGTTTCATACCGGTTGGTGCTGCCGGGGTAGCCGAAGATCATGGCATAGTCACCGTCTTTAACGCCTTTAATGGAAACGGGCAGAAAATACTTTGCCTGGTAAGGAACATTCTCCGGATTGTATTCGGCCGGCTTCCCGTCTTTGCTCATATACACGCGGAACACCGAAAAGTCTCCGGTATGGCGCGGCCACTCCCAGTTGTCGGTGTCACCGCCAAACTTGCCGATGCTTTCGGGAGGTGTGCCTACGAGGCGCACATCGCGGTAGCGGTCGTAGACGAACAACAGGTACTGGTTGGCTTTGTAAAACGGAACCACACGGGCATCCTGGCCGGTGGCTTCAGTGGCGCGCTTTACAATGGCATTGGAAATAGCCTGAAGCTTCATCGCGCGTTCCGTGCCCTTCAGCCCCTTCAGGGCCTCTTCCACCTCAGCGGTTACATCGTCAATGCGGTTGAGAAACTGTACCGCTACAGAAGGTGTTGGAATTTCCTCTGCTTTACTGCGGGCATAAAATCCATCGCGCAGGTAATTCTTTTCAACCGTACTGGCAGCGGCAATGGCATTGTACCCGCAGTGGTGGTTGGTGAATATAAGCCCTTCTTTGCTCACAATCTCACCGGTACAACCTCCGGCAAAAATTACGATGGCATCTTTGAGGGAGGCTTTATTGATGCTGTACAGCTGCTCCTTGCTGAGCTTCAGCCCTTTCTTAACCATGTCGTTGTAGGCTTTGGCATCAAGCATGTGCAGCAGCCACATGCCCTCATCGGCACGGGAGAAGCTGAAGACGAGAATGAGAATGAGTGTAAAGAATCTTGTTTTCATAAAGCGGTTTTTAACAGGTAGAAAGTTAAAGATTCGCCTCCACGTGGGAAAACAGAAAGTAAAGTATTCCTGACCGTACATTATGTCTCTAACGGATTAACTTGCCGCCTTTTTACCCCTTATCGGTAGCATGAACTCCAGGGATGAACTAGCCAATACCCTCGACCTGTTGCGCGAGGAGCGCCAGGCCGACCTGGAACAATACAAACAAAAGGTAATGCTGCTGCCGCTGAGCCGGAAAACCAGGGAAGGAAAAAGCTGGTACCCGGTGCGCCTGGTGCGGCATTATATCGGCACCGGAGAACGCCTGATCATTGAAGTAGAGCGCACTCAGCATATGAATCAGCCTCACGTATTTCAGTCGGGTAAGGTCGTAAATGTATTCTGTAACGCGCGTAATACCCCCGGCAAGGAACATGAGGGCGGGGTAATCAACTATGTCCGCGACAACACCATGGTGATTACGCTGAACAGCGATGACCTGCCCGACTGGATCGATGACCCGCTGCTGGGCGTGGATGTGATGTTTGATGAGATGAGTTACCGGGAGATGGAGTTTGCTGTCAAGGAGGTCATCAAAGCAGAAAAGAGCCGTGTAGCTGAATTGAGAGAAATTCTGTTAGGTTACCAGTTGCCGGCAGGTAGCAGTGACGTAACGGTGACCGGTGATCAGCATCCGGAAACGAGGTTAAATACCAGCCAGCGAAATGCGCTCACTAACATCCTGAGCAGTGCTGATGTCGCCATCGTGCACGGCCCACCCGGCACCGGTAAAACAACCACACTGGTGCAGGCTATCCGTGAAACTGTGCATCTTGAAAGACAGGTGCTGGTAACAGCACCAAGCAATGCTGCGGTGGATTTGCTGGTAGAAAAACTCAGCGATACCGGATTGAATGTCATCCGCATCGGTCATCCGGCCCGTGTTACGGAGCAAACGCTCAGCAAAACACTGGATGCGCGTATCGCCAACCACCACGACTACCGCGAACTGCGCACCATGCGCAAGCGCATGGAACAGTTGCGCGACACGGCCTTTAAGTACAAACGCAATTACGGTTACGAGGAACGCATGCAACGCAAGCTGCTGCTGCAGGAAGCCAAAGCGCTGAAAGCCGATGCCGATGTGCTGGAGTTTTACATCATCAACGACCTGCTGCAAAACAGTGAAGTGATTGCCTGCACGCTGGTGGGTGCCTCCCACCCCACGCTGCGCGGCAAGCGGTACAAGACCGTATTTATTGATGAAGCCGGTCAGGCACTGGAACCAGCCTGCTGGATTCCGATTCTTCGTGCAGAACGCGTTGTATTTGCCGGAGACCATCATCAGCTGCCGCCTACCATCAAGTCGTTTGAAGCCGGACGAGCCGGGTTGTCAAAGACATTATTCGAGAAATGCATCCAGCGCCATCCGCACACCGCGGTGATGCTGCAGACACAATACCGCATGCATGAGAGCATCATGCGCTTTTCGGCCAACTATTTCTATGACGGAAAACTGGAAGCGCATGAAAGCGTTGTCCGGGCGCTGCTTGACGAGGATGAACAACCGGTTGAATTTATCGATACGGCAGGATGCGGATTTACAGAAACGCAGGACCCGGAAACCCTCAGCAGGTACAATGAAGAAGAGGCGCTTTTCCTCATCCGACAGGTAGAAAACCTTGTTAAGAAACTGAGCACCGATGAATGGAACTTTTCCATCGGCATCATTACGCCTTACAGTGCCCAGGTGGATCATCTCATCAAACTGGCAGAACAATCAGAACCACTTTCTTCCCTGTCTTCTTTCATCACCATCAATACGGTGGATGCCTTTCAGGGGCAGGAGCGCGATATCATTGCCATCAGCCTGGTGCGTTCAAACGAAAAAGGAGAAGTGGGATTTCTCGGAGACATCCGCAGGATGAACGTAGCGATGACCCGGGCGAAAAAGAAACTGATCATGGTGGGTGACAGCGCCACACTCGGCTCGCACCCGTTTTACCTTGAACTGCTGGAGCATATGCAGGAAAACGGATTTTATAAGAGTGCGTACGAGTTGATGTGATCCAGCAACTGACTAGTTATAGAAGAACACTTCATCAACAAAAAACCATCCTTTCTGACCTTTACCTCCGTGCCATTCGGGCAACCTGCTTACCGGACGAACGATAATTTTATAATGACTGTAGGCGGCCGGAGTAAATGGAATTTCCAAGGCGGCCATGGAATTCGGCCGGTAAGATTTCGGCATTTCATAGGTCATGGCCTGGATGCGCTTCAAATTCATCTCACTGCTTCCTCCCCACAGTTCTACTGCTGCCGGAGGAAAAACGTAAGCACCAAGATTATCGGCATAGCTGAGAACAATCTTACTGAGTTCAGGAGTATCCGCGAATTCAACAAGTACCTCCATAGGATTCTCCCGGTACCCCAGCCATGACGGCTCGCGGAAAAAGTCGGGAAGTCCTTTTTGCCGATCCGTGAGACTGGCCGCACCTTCTCCCGGATACTGCTTGTCGGGCGGTGTCAGCAACGTAACCCGATCAGGTTTAATTCCTTCCACAAAAACTGCTGCCTCAAGCAAGTTGCTGCAGTACCAACCATCCTTGCAGGCAATTGCTTTGAGCGTTACCGTTTCAATTAACCTGAGCGGATCTTTATAGGTTAATCCGGATAGGCTGTCAGGAGCAGAATCATCCAGCGTATACCTGATGGTAACACCCGGCATACTGTGTCTCAGCACCAACGTTTCACCTTGTTTCAGAACACCATCATTCAGCAGTTGCGGCTTACCCAGTGCGAGGATATTGTTGTCAGTAAATAATCGGTGAACAAAATGGATTTTGGGAAAATCTTTACTAAGGGCTGCAACCTCTGCCGCAGTTATCGGAGTATTCCAAACAAAAACTTCCGTTAATGCAGAATTGCCGGCAAGCAGCCTCACACTTTCTGCGGTTACTGCCGTCCCTGAAATTGTCAACGACTTCAATTTGGACAATTTGGTCAGCTGTTTTATTCCGTTGCCGGTCACTGCAGTGAAATTCAGGTTAAGCTTTTCCAGATTTTTAAATTCAACCACCACCGTCAGGTCATCATCCGAGATAGGCATCTTCGATAAATTCAGGCTCACCAATTGATCTTTTGCTGCCTTCAGTTTTTGCAGTGACTCCGCCTGATAGAATTCACGCACAAAAAAGTCTGCCTGCAAAGCAGGGCTGTTCTGATAAAGTTGCGTGACGGAACAAAAAGGAGTATTCAGTTTCTCCAGGACATCGGGTGCCACCGGCTTGAAATCATAATTCACTACTGAAACTCCATTTTGCTGCGTACCCAGTACAATTTGGGTAAGCGTTACCAATGTATCGGACACCGGATA
>JALOMI010000161.1 GCA_025455465.1 Cyclobacteriaceae bacterium
GGCATCAGCAGGAATGATTTCCTGGTTACGGACTTTTATCTGATCACCTTTATTCAAATCATACACCACCACCGGTACCCAGTCCTTACCTTCTTTGCGCAACACCGCCAACGGAAAATAAGATTTGAAGTCGCGGTCGAACGCCAGGCTCTCATAGGTTTTGTTCTGAAACCACCGGCCGATCAAAAGAAAGAAAACGAGACCAGTGAACGAATCCATATAACCCGGCCCATAGCCCGTGAGGATATCCCAGGTGCTTCGGAAAAACAACGCCACCAAGCCTACCGCAATCGGCACATCGATATTAATCTGCCGCTGCCGGAAACTCTTCCAGGCAGATATCATGTAATCACGATCAGCATAAACCAGCACCGGTATCGACAACACGATATTCAGCATGGAGAATACGGTCATAAGGTGCCCTTCAGAGTGGTCGAGTCCCAGGTACTCCGGAAAGCTGAACAACATCACGTTACCGAAGGCAAAGCCTGCGATAGACAACTTCAGCACCAATGCTTTATCATAGGAAACAAATCCGGTAGTCTTGGTTTCCTGATCGAGATTAATTTTTGGAGCGTAGCCGAGTGAAGCAATGAGTTTCGCCAGGCTGCTCAGCGCCACATCCTGCGGTTTGAAGTCGATGGTGACGGTCTTGCGGGAAAAATTTACTTCGGAGCGCAGCACACCCGGATTCAGTTTTTGCAGATTTTCCAGCAACCAGATGCACGACACGCAGTGAATGGCCGGCACATAGAACTGAACCCTCGAAAAAGTAGCTGAATCAAAACTCAGCACTTTTCTGCGGATATCGGTTTCATCCAGATAGGCATACGTTTCATCACTGACATAGCGCAGCGAAGTACCCGGATTTTTCTCCAGGTCGTAGTATTCACATAATTCATTCGCGCTGAGGATCTCATATACCGTCTGGCAGCCATAGCAGCAGAAGGCCTTATCGTCCATCCACAGGGTATCTTCACAAGGTTCACCGCAGTGGTAACACTGCAGATCGGTTTTTACGGTTTGCTCCATCTTCTTATCGGATCGCTGCGAAAAGAATAGTTATCATTTCTTCCCGGTCAACGCGGTGTTGCTGGTAAACTTTTATTAATCGTAATCAGTAAATGCCTGTACCCCTCTATTTCTTAAGGGAATAGGTCCAGATAGGACAATCCGTATGGTTGACAATGTCTTCGGCCACACTGCCACTCATCAGGTGGGCTACCCCTTTGCGTCCATGCGTACCCATCACGATCATATCAGCACCGATATCATGGGTGAAGTTGATGATCCCGGCTTCTTCATACGGATCATTAAAGACATTCAGTGTATAATCTTTCAGCATGAAACGCTTGGCAAAGGCCTGCAGCCGTTTCAGGGTAATGGTATCGCGGGTAAAATTGGTTGGCGTATTAATCCATACAATGTGCAAGCGGGCTTTCAGAAAATTCTGCAGCTCTTTTACTTTTTGCACGAGGTTCTCCTGCTTCTCGGTATCAAGTGTATTCGGGAAGACAATATTCTTAATGTCCGAAGCCTTCGCATATTTTTTGATGGCAATTACCGGTACAGGCGAGTTGCGCACCATCTTCTCGGCATTGGAGCCGATCAGTATTTCGCGCATACCGCTGGCGCCCTTGGTGCCCATCACCACCAGGTCTATGCCTTCATCCTCGATATAATCATATAGCATCCGGTACACCGGACCAAAGATGACCTTGCTCTGCACATACTTCACTTCAGCGGCATGCTTGGCAGTAAGTTTTACAAATTGTTTCTCGGCCTTCTCACGCAGTTCTTTGAACAAGGCCTCTTCGTAGGCCATGACAGGCATGAGAACCGAATCGTGCAGCACGGGCACCTCCACCACATGGATCAGGTGGATTTCACCTTTAGACTGTACAGCAATGTCAGCAGCAAACCGCAACGCGTTGATGGCTTGCTCGGAAAAGTCGCAGGGAACCAAAATCTTTTTCATGTCTTTCGGGGATTATGACAGTATAAATGTAGGCAGGCAGACGGCCTTAGTGTCTGATGGTCGTCAGGGCAGATAATGACAAAAATCATCCTGATGTTTACCCGAATACTTAACAGAAAGCAGGTGAAATGTCCGCGCTTTCAGGCGCTGAGTAACTGGCCCAAACCAAACAGTAAGACAAAGAATAAGGTAGACAGGGCCATCTGCTTTAGGTAGGGATCAAGCGCAAGATCGCTTTTGTGCTGTACGGCCCGGCCATTAGCAACAAACAATGGGGCCGTGACTAAAAACAAAAATTGCCAGGGGGAATGATACGCCAGAAAACTGTACACAACTGCAGTAAGTAAACCTCCAATGAGCAGGAACCAGTGATAACGTACCGCCTTCTTGCGGCCAATGCGCACAGGAATAGAAAATTTGCCAGCCTTGCGGTCGGACTCGATATCTCGAATGTTGTTGATGTTCAGCACCCCCATCGAAAAAAGTCCACAGCTCAGGGCCGGTAAGACCTGCAGCGGGTCTACCTGCTGGGTGAAGAGGTATACGGAGCCCAATACGCCAACCAACCCAAAAAAAACCAGCACTGAAAGATCGCCCAGGCCCATGTATCCGTAGGGCTTATTTCCCACCGTATAGGCCATGGCAGCCACAATGCTGAGCAAGCCTAATCCGAAAAAGAAGAGGAAGGCATTCCAGTTAAGACCAAAAGCTGTGATCAGCAAGGTGATGCCGCTGGTGAGACACAGCAACACAAAGATGATCAGTGCTGTGCGCATCTGTGCGGGTGAGATTGCCCCGGTTTGTACGGCCCGGCTAGGGCCTTTGCGTTCTGCATGATCAGCACCATGAACGGAATCACCGTAATCATTGGCCAGGTTGGACAGAATTTGCAGCAAAATGGTCGTCAGTGCACACCAGCCGAAAACATCCCACCGGAAAGCTCCCTCCGAAGCCGCCAGAAAACCACCCATACCGATGCATGCGAGGGCGAGCGGAAGGGTTCGTAAACGAAAGGCTGCAATCCAGACTTTAATTTCCATGCACGCGCAAAATTATGACTTCTTCAGTAATGCATCGACTGAAAATTTCCCCGGCCCGGTCAGAAAAATCGCAAGGAACACAACCAGAAACGACAGCGCATGTTCACGCTCGAGCAGGCTCTGACCGGCATGGGCATGAAGGATTGCCACCAGCATGGTGATGATGGCGGGGGTAAGGAAAATGCGGGTGAATAAACCCAACACGATAAAAAACGGACAAACAAACTCGCCAAAAATTGTCAGGCTGAGGGAGGCTGCTTTACCAATGTGGAACGGGTCGGGCCAGTATTCAACCTTCTCCTGAAAATTAGCGAGCTTATCCCAACCGTAGTACATAAAGAACAATGAAAAAAGCCGGAGTAATAAAACTCCGGCATCTGATGAAATGGCTTTTGTACTGATCAGTTTACTATTCATGATCAGTTTAAGATCTTATCCATGATGGGCTTTTCGTAGGCCTTCACGCTGGAACTGAAAAACATTACCTCATTACCATCTTCGCTCACCAGGTACTTGGCAAAATTCCAGTCGGGGGTTTTGCCCGTTTTGGATTCCAGCCACTGATACAGTGGGTGTTTGTCACGTCCCTTCACCGAAATTTTTTCAAACATCTGGAAGGTCACGCCATAGTTGCGCTCGCAGAACTCGGCAATGTCTTCGTTGCTGCCGGGTTCCTGCCACAGAAAGTTATTGGCCGGAAAACCGAGCACCACCACCTTGTCGCCATGCTGTTCATGCAGTTTTTGCAAGTCGGCATACTGTGGGGTTTTTCCGCACTTCGAAGCGGTGTTGACGATCAATATTTTCTTTCCGCGGTAGCGGGCAAAATCAATCGGCTCACCTTCCAGTGAATTTACCGTCAGGTCATAGATGGATTTAACTACCGGAGCAGGTTCGCCCTTCGACAGTTTGCTGGATAAGAATGCGGCTAATCCCATAATGGCGAATCCGGAAATCAACAGTTTAATTAAGCGCATCGGTAATCTGCTTGTCGAGCGGGCTAACCTTGGAAGCAAAGAACTTCACAGTGCCATCCGGTTTCACAAGGTATTTGCAGAAGTTCCAGGTCGGCTCGTTGCCGGTCTTCTCCTTCAGCCACTTGTACAACGCGTGCTGGTCGTCACCCTTAACAGAAATTTTTTCGAACATCTGGAATTTCACCCCGTAGTTTTTCTGGCAAAACTCCGCAATCTCCAGATTGGAGCCGGGCTCCTGTCCGCCAAAGTTGTTGGCCGGAAAACCAAGCACCACCACCTTGTCGCCATAGTTTTCATGAAGTTTTTCGAGGTCGGCATACTGGGGTGTGTAGCCGCACTTGGAGGCTACATTAACAATCAGCAAAGTCTTGCCTTTGTATTTCTTGAAATCGATGGGCTCACCGTCAATTGAATTCATTTTGAAATCATAGATGGACGTGGAGGCCGTCAGCATCAGGGTCAGGGAAATCAGTAAAGCTTTCATAGGCATGTTTAATGATCAAGTAACAACAAACTTACCACTTTGTTTGCGCGCTTACCACCACTTTGTGATGAAGTCCGGTCAATGCAACACCAATGGACAACCTTATTATAAAACCTGCTTAATCCTCCTGAATAAGGCCTTTTACCCTTACATGCGGTCGGGAACGTGGATTCCCAGGATATGCATGCTCTTTTTGATAGTGTCGGCCACTGCGGCAGAAAGCGCTATCCTGAAACCAAGCCGGGCCGGGTCTTCGGCATTGAAAATCGGCACAGTCTGATAGAAGTGATTGTAGGCTTTGGCCAGCTCGTAGGCATAATTGGCGATAAGTGCCGGAGAATAATGCTGGGCCGCTTCCATAACTTTGCTTTCATAGGCAGCCAAAACAGCGAGTATATCGCGCTCGGCCGGTTCAAGGGAATTCAGAGTTGAGAAATCAACACCTGAATCCATAATATTCATTGTGGCTGCTTTTCGCTGGATGGCCTTGATTCGGGCGTGGGTGTACTGGATAAACGGACCGGTGAAGCCCTGCAGCTGAATGGACTCATTCGGATCGAAAAGCATGCGCTTCTTCGGATCAACCTTGAGCAGGAAAAACTTCAGTGCACCGAGTCCAATCATTTCAAAGAGTTCCCGTGCTTCGATATCCGACAGGCCTTCAATCTTGCCGAGTTCGCGGGTTTGCTTCTCTGCCTCTTCCAACATCTCCTGCATCAGATCATCGGCATCAACAACAGTTCCTTCACGGGATTTCATCTTACCCGTGGGAAGATCAACCATACCGTACGATAAGTGATAGCACTTCTTCGCCCACGCATAACCCAGTTTGCCAAGGATGAGGAACAATACCTTGAAGTGGTATTCCTGTTCATTGCCCACGGTATAAACCTGGCCTTCAATTTTCGGGAAGTCGCGGAAGCGTAAAATAGCGGTGCCTATATCCTGCGTCATATAAACTGAAGTACCGTCCGCCCGCAGGAGTACTTTCTGATCGAGCCCGTCACCGGTGAGGTCAACCCAAACCGAGCCGTCTTCCTTTTTAAAAAAGATACCGGCCTCCACACCTTTCAGTACTTCTTCCTTTCCGAGCAGATACGTATCCGACTCATAATACAGTTTATCGAATTCAACGCCCATCTTCCGGTAGGTGGCCTCAAAGCCATCGTATACCCAGCCGTTCATCATTGACCAGAGCGCCACTGTTTCCGGATCTTTTGCTTCCCACTTACGCAGCATATCAACGGCAAGCTGCATGATGGGTGCCTGCCTCTCCGCTTCTTCCTGCGACAGACCTTTAGCAGTCAGTTCGCTGACCTGCGCCTTATAGTTCTTGTCAAACTCAACATAATACTTGCCGACCAGGTGATCACCTTTGATTCCGCTGCTGCCAGGTGTTTCTCCGTTGCCGTACAGTTTCCACGCAGCCATTGATTTGCAGATATGAATGCCCCGGTCGTTGATGATCTGCACGCGGTGCACCGTATAGCCAATCGCTTTGTACAATTCACTCACACTCCATCCCAGGAAAATATTCCGCAGGTGTCCGAGGTGCAGGGGCTTATTCGTATTGGGTGATGAAAATTCCACCATGATCTCGCGCCCGCTTACCGGCAACTGACCGAATGATTTGTTCGCTGCAATGTCATGCAGCACTTCCACCCAAACACGGTCGTGCAGCACCAGGTTAAGAAATCCTTTCACCACATTGAATCGGGCAACAATGCCAGAATGATTGACCAGGTGATCACCAATAGCCTGTGCCGTTTCTTCCGGCTTCATCTTTGAAATTTTTGTCAGCGGGAAGCACACCAGCGTATGCGATCCTTCAAACTCAGCATTGGTCGGCTGAAGCTGCAACTGTTCCACATCCTGGCCATACAAATGCTGCACGGTCTGTTGAATTGCTGAACGAAGGGATTGGTCTGGATTCATCATACACTCAAGGAAGACTTAAGTAGAAAGTCGTAAGTAGAAAGACATGAGTAGTAAGGTATTTCAACAAGTCAGCCTTGGTCAATCGTATGTCTTACTGCTGATGTCTTACGTCTGAACAATTACATGTCAAGAATATAAGCAAAGATCAGCGGGGCCACGATCGTAGCATCGGATTCGATGATGTATTTGGGTGTATCGATGCTCAGTTTTCCCCAGGTGATTTTTTCGTTGGGTACGGCACCGGAATACGAGCCATACGAGGTAGTTGAATCGCTGATCTGGCAGAAGTAACTCCAGAACGGCACACCGTCTCGTTCGAGGTCCTGGTGCAGCATGGGCACCACGCAGATCGGGAAATCACCGGCAATACCGCCACCGATCTGGAAGAAACCGATGCCTTCGGAACCGGCATTCTGGGTGTACCAGTCGGCCAGCCAAACCATATACTCAATGCCGCTCTTCATGGTTGACGGTTTCAGCTCACCCGTCACGCAGTAGGAAGCGAAGATGTTGCCCATGGTAGAATCTTCCCAGCCGGGAACTACCATCGGCAAGTTGCGTTCAGCCGCTGCGATCATCCATGAATTTTTCGGGTCGATTTCATAGTACTGCTTCAGGTCACCGCTGTTCAGCAGGCGGAACATGAACTCATGCGGAAACAAACGCTCCCCTTTATCTTCGGCATCTTTCCATACTTTAAACAAATGCGCCTGCAAGCGTCTGAAGGCTTCTTCCTCCGGGATGCAGGTATCGGTTACGCGGTTCAAGTGGTTCTGCAGCAGATCCCACTCTTGTTCGGGGGTCAGGTCGCGGTAGTTGGGTATGCGCCTGTAGTGGGAGTGTGCCACCAGGTTCATAATATCTTCTTCGAGGTTGGCACCGGTACAGGAGATGATATGTACTTTGTTCTGGCGGATCATCTCGGCAAAGCTGATTCCCAGCTCACCCGTACTCATGGCACCGGCCAGGGTCACCATCATTTTCTTGCCTTCGGCCAGGTGTTTCTTATAGCCTTTGGCGGCATCGACCAGGGCTGCGGCATTGAAGTGCAGATAATTTTTCTCAATAAAATCGGAAATCGGCCTGTTTGAGCTCATAAGGATGGTGTTTCAGTTTTTAGCGGTGCGAAAATAAGGAATTAGGAGGTAAAGGACATCCGAAACGCAGTCTTCCGGGAATTTTATCGAAGCCCCGCGCCTTCCAGTTTATTGTCGCGGATGATGAAGATTTTACCGGCCGGATAATCGACTGTATGAAATTCAGCCGCATCACCCACTGCATAGAGGGCATATTTGGATGAATTGACCTCCAGG
>JALOMI010000162.1 GCA_025455465.1 Cyclobacteriaceae bacterium
TCCCGGTCATAGCAAACATCACTTAGCCGGTCCTTTAATCGCCATGGGCTTCCGGCAAGATCCGGGATCGGTAACTTCAGATAGGCTTGTGACCAATGCGGAGCATAGTTCACAATCACCAGGGCACGTTTGCCTTTAGCATCTTCCCAGGAGAAAGCCACGATGGCATGCCAGCTCTCATTTCCATTCCATGCTGGAACACATTCCTGCAGCGACCATTGGCCATCGGTATAGCGCGGATCCTTCAGTACATCCAATAAGTTGTAGTAAAAGGTCTGTGTTTCTTTTCCGATGGGTTCTTTCGGACCGCGGATCAGGTGCGGAGAAATTCGATTGGTTCGTTCTTCCAATTGTCCCTGATGAAAGAACCGCAGCCCCGGTGAGAGATAGGTAATTATAGCGGCTGCGCGGTGCTGGTCGGGATTAAACGTTGCTGCTGCTCGCGGCTCGTCATGATTTTCCAGGAACCGCGCGAGTTTGTCCTGGTAATCCATCCCGGCCAGGAAATGGGCACGGATGGATGGTGTGTTGCCTTCGCGCAAACGGTCGTACAGCCGCTTGTCGTAGGTATAGTCAAATCCTTTTTGTTGTAAAGTCCATTCCAGGTCCCAGTACACTTCCGCCATAAAACAAAAGTCAGGGTTGATTTTACGGACGGCTTGGATTGCCTCCGGCCAGAAATCAATCCCCTTGCGTCCCCAGGTTCGTTCAAAAACTTCCGGCAGCATGAGCATGGCCATGTCGCAACGCACGCCATCGCATTGACACGCTATGCGCAGCAACTCTTTCTTCATACCTTCCACGGTGGCCGGGTTGCTGTAGTCCAGCTGCATGGTATCGGGCCAGCCGGCAAAGTGAGGATCGCGGCCATAGGCCAGAATCTGTTCACCGCTTTTGGTTTTAATCCGACAAAAATTTTGCGGAGCATTGGCCAGATCGTTTTCTGTTCCTGAGATAAAATAGTCAGGATGTTCTTCCACCCACGGGTGATCGGGCCCCAGGTGATTGGGAACAAAATCGAGCATCAGTTTTATTCCGCGGTCATGCAGCTTTTTTCGCAACCGATTCAGTGCATCGTCTCCGCCTAAAGCAGGATGTACCCGGTAATTGGCAATGGCGAAGCCGGAACCACCGATATCATCATCGGTGAGGTCGGGTAATGTTTGTTCAAACTCCTGACGCCATACCGGGTTTTGCAGGGAAACTTTTCGTGCTGCTTCACCGGTGGTCCACACGCTTAAAAGCCAGAGCCAGTCAAAGCCCGATTCAGCCAGGCGGTCCAGCTCTTCCTCCGGAATGTCATCGAGCGTGGCGGTTCTTCCCAACCCGTTCGATAAATCCGTGAGCCAAACCCGGGTGTTGATCTGATACAATGAAGGGTATTTCTTTGGCGTCATGATACTACGGGTTACCCCCGTTCCTGCTGATGAAACGGGCAATTCAGAAAAATTATACAGACCTCACTGCGTCATCTTGTCAAGCAGACGCCTGGGCTTACGGTTTCATCAACTATAGAGGATAATGATTTAGTCCAAAGCCGGTCTATTTGCGCTTGTTTTCATTTCTGCCGAAATGGTACCCGATCTGAAACAGGTAGCGGTATCCGCCACGCCAGGTATTAATTTTACCGGAATCCGAAATTTCTCCCTCGTTGATTAATTGCTCAAAAGCCGGGAATCGGTTAATCAATGCCTGCACTACTTCATTGTTAATTTTATCCGGATCAAAGGTATAATTACCTGTTATATCCGCATTGAACCGGTAGTTAGACAGGGAAGGTCCTATGAGCATTAAATCAATAGTCCAGCGGTTATTCAGTACAAACTGATACCCCAGCTGAAAGCCGATATTCGTAATGCTGATGTTGGTTTTCAGTTCAGTTGTTTCCGGAGTTCCGTTATTGATGACTTCAAGACTCCGTTTGTTCATATAATTATGATAGGCCATGTAGGGGCCGATATATACTCCGCGGGGCGCTCCGTATTTGTTTTCTTTCGTCAGGTAAAAGCGGTACTCAGCGCCCATCTTCAATCCGGTAGCGCTGGTTTCTCTGGTTACCTGAATCGTATCATTCAATGATCCGATTAATGGTGGGAATTGCTGGTAGCCTGCTGTGATCGCAAATGATTGGTTTGGCTTCACCACTCGTTCATAAGCAAAAACAACCGAATTTCGGTAGAGCCAATACGAAGTAAGATCGATCTTGATGGTGTTTTTTCGGGCGGGCATTTCATGACTTTCCTGTGCGTACACAGGACTAAGCGCAGCCAATACGAAAATGGTTAGGAGCAGAAGGATACGTTTATGTATCAGGCATTGGTGGTCAATGATAAAATCATCGGGTATGATTTTCTTTTTCCCATCATTCGGTTGATCATCATCCTGAGCGCTAAACCGTTGTTCATGGGTATTCATAATTTAAAATTTAAGAGTCTGTTTGTTACCACCCTCCGCCTAACGCCTTATACAACCGCACGGTCGATTTCAGCTGATTTTCCAGCGCCAGTGATTTCTCAAACTGTGAGTTGTAATATTCGCGTTCGGAATCAAGTACCTGCAGGAAAGACGTATAACCATTATCATATAATGCTTTGGACAGCATAAGCGAACGTCCTGTTGCATTCTCCTGCGTCTGCCGGGCATTGAACTCATTCGTATAGGTACGGATTTCAGCAAGTGAATTTTCTACTTCGGCAAAGGCAACTAACAGGGTACGTTCATATTGGTAAGCAAACTGCCTGGCTTTAGCACGCTCTGCATCCACCCTCCGCTTATTCTGGTTGAAGCGGAAAACAGGACCAGCTAACTGACCGGTCACTGAACTGAGCACGGCATCTCCGGTGAACAGGTTACTGATATCCGGACTGGCTACGCCAAGGAAAGCCGTTAAGCTTAATGATGGAAAACGCAATGCCACGGCAATTCCGATGCGTTCAGTCTGTGCAATTAATTGCTGTTCTGCTGAACGAATATCAGGTCTGCGTTCCAGCAACTCCGAAGGCAAACCACTCGGTATATCGAGCGGTATCTTTTGTTGGTCGTTTTGCAATCCACGGACAAGGGGGGAGTAGGGTTGACCCAATAAAATATTGATGGCATTTTCTACCAGAATTATGGCACGTTCCAGGCTGTAGGTTTGCGCGAGTGCCGCTGCGGCCAGTTGTTCGGCCTGCAGTTTATCCAGTTCTGAAGTTTCCCCTTTTTCAAAACGCAGGGAGATAATGTGCAAATATTCCTTGCGTGTTTCATAGGTTCTTCGTGTTATCTCCAGGCGTTCGTCTAATCCGCGCAATTGAAAATAAAGTTCAGCCACCTGGGCAACTACACTAATGTAGATGGATTTCCGGGTTTCATCGGCAGCGACCAGATCAGCGAAGGCAGCCCGGTTGGCATGACGAAGTCTTCCCCAGATGTCAATTTCCCATGAGACATTGCCCAGCAATGAATTGGAATTGCCGGGAAAAGCGACTCCTGCGTTTTGTGAGATAGCGCCAAAATCAGATGCGCGACCCTGTGCCCGGTAATCTATAAAGGGAAACAGATTAGCCTGATTAAAGCCAAGAATGGCCTTGGCTTCATCCACGCGTGCGATGGCCGTGCGCACATCCAGGTTGGAGTCCACGGCAACACGAATCAGTTTTTGAAGCACCGTATCCTGGTAAACATCCCACCATTTTAAGTTGGTGATGGAATCCGTTTGGGTGATGACCTGTGCATAGGCTTCGTTTTTCTTTACGTCAGGTCTGGAATATTTTGGTCCTACAGCACATCCGGTAAGAACCAGTACAATGAATCCGGTAATGAATTTACTTTTCATATCAGTGAGCCGGTTCAGAAGGTGAAACATGGGAATCCGTTGACTTTCCGGTGGTGGTCGATTTCTTCGCTCCGATGCTTTCAATGAAAACGAACAAGCCAGGTACAACCAGCACCCCGATGATGGTGGCAATGGTTGTTCCGCTGAATACGGCCATACCCATTACCTTGCGTGCTTCCGCTCCGGCACCGGAGGCTGTGAGCAGGGGCACCACGCCCAGCATGAAAGCCAGGGAGGTCATCAGGATGGGTCGAAGGCGAAGTTTGGCTGCTTCGAGGGCCGAGTCGAACAACGACTTACCGGTTTGCTCATGCGTCAACTTGGCAAACTCTACAATCAGAATGGCGTTCTTGGCAGTTAATCCGATCAGCATCACTAATCCGATTTGGGCAAAAACGTTATTGACATAACTGGTACTCCACAATCCGCCCAGCCACAAACCAAGAAATGCACCGAGTAAAGCTGTAGGAACTCCCAGTAATACGCTGAACGGCAGTTTCCAGCTTTCATATTGTGCGGCCAGGATCAGAAACACAAAGACAATGGCCATTAAAAATACGGAGCCTCCGCTTCCTTCGGCTGCTTTCTCCTGGTAGCTCATGTTGCTCCATGAATAGCCAACTTCTTTTGGCATCGTGGCAGCCACCTCTTCCAGCGCTCGCAGCGCATCAGCCGAACTGTATCCTTCTGCCGGTGTTCCGCTTATCTCGGCAGAGCGGTACATGTTGAACCGATTCGTATACGAGGGGCCTGTGATATCCTCAACGTAAGTAAGTGTGGTTAATGGAACAAGATCACCCTTGCGACTGCGCACATAATACCGACTGAGATCTAATGGCTCTAAACGATCTTCCGCTTCCGCCTGCACATAAACACGATACTGTCTTCCGAAGCGGTTGAAGTCATTCAGGTAGGAGCTGCCAAGGTACGTGGAAATGGTGCTTGTGATTTCCGACAAATCGATGCCCATCTTCTCTGCTTTGTCATAGTCGATTACAATTTTCTTTTGCGGAACATTGGCACGATACAGAGTGAATATGCTGGCTATTTCCGGGCGCTGTCGTGCGGCTGCTATAAACTGTTGCGCCTGGGTGGCTAAAAATTCGGGTGTATTTCCCGAGCGGTCTTGTAACTGCAAGGTAAATCCGGCTGCAGTTCCCAATCCTTCAATGGCTGGCGGCCCGAAGGCAATGGCAGTGGCATCGGTGATGTAGCGAAATGCCATGTTGGTCTCCCGGATCAATTCCTTTGCTGTTTTGGTGCGCTCGTCCCACGGTTTTAGGGATACGAATACAAAGGCATTATTCGTGGAAAACGATTGGTTGAGTAAGCTATAACCCAATACCATGGTTCCATATTCGATTCCTTCAATGTTGGCAAGGGCCGCTTCCACTTTGCGCGCCACTTCATCGGTTCGTTCCAGGGAAGCTGCATCAGGCAGTTGCACATTCACTAAGAAGTATCCTTCGTCTTCTTCCGGAACAAAACCAACGGGTACTGCGCGGCCTAAAAGGCCTGCCGTTAATAGTACCACCAGCATAATCACCACGGAGCGAATTGCTTTTCGGGCAATCATTCCGGCAATGCCGGTATAGCCTAACGTGAACTTATCAAATGCGCGGTTGAAGCCGTTAAAAAACCGTTGCAAAAATCCTTTCGAATCCTTTTTAGGACGAAGGATGATAGCGCTGAGTGCGGGGCTTAACGTAAGTGCATTGAATGTTGAGAAAAGTACGGAGATCGCAATGGTGATGGCAAACTGCTGATACAACCGCCCGGTAATTCCTCCTGCAAAGGCGACCGGAACAAATACCGAAGCCAAGATCAAGGAAGTGGCGATTACCGGACTGCCTACGTCTTTCATCGCTTTTTGTGTTGCCTCTTTTGGACTCATGCCGTGTTCCATGTTATGAATCACCGCCTCGACCACGATAATGGCATCGTCTACAACCAGGCCGATCGCGAGTACAAGCCCCAGCAGGGAAAGCACATTTACCGAAAATCCCAACAAGGGGAAAATGATGAACGTACCAATCAAACTGACCGGAACGGTTAAGAGTGGAATTAAGGTGGCCCGCCAGTCCTGAAGGAATAAAAACACCACCAGGATGACCAGCGCCACCGCCTCAAAAAGTGTGTGTACAATTTCTTCAATACCAACGGACACCGCGCGTGTAGTATTAAGCGAAATATCATAAGCGATGTCATCCGGAAAACGTTGTTTCAATTCGGCCATGGTTGCCTGAACACGGGCGGCAACCTCCAGGGCATTGGAACCGGGCATCTGATACACGACAATCGTGGAGGCCGGTTTCCCATTTAAGCGACTCGTAGAATTGTAGTTTTCAAGACCTAACTCGATGCGGGCAATATCCTTCAATCGGACGATCGCGCCCTTTTCATCCGCTTTGACAATGATGTTGCTGAATTCTTCTTCTGTGACCAGGCGTTCCTGCAGCGTAACGGTATAGGTGTACTGAGTTCCATCGGGTGCGGGCGGGGCGCCAAACTTACCTCCGGGAGCAATGGCATTTTGCTTGCGTAAGGCATTGCCCACATCATTCACGGTAAGCCCCAGCTTGGTAAGTTGCTCCGGCTTGAGCCATACACGCATGGCGTAATCAGCGCCACCAAAAAGTGTGATGTCACCCACGCCTTCCAATCGTTTCAGCTGATCAACAATGTTGATGTTGGCATAGTTGTTCAGAAAGGCTCCATCGAACGTTCCATTCGGAGAAGACAAACCCACCAGCATCAACGGGAAGGCTAACGACTTTTTTGTTGTCACCCCCATGCTTTTTACTTCGGCCGGCATTTTGGCGTTAGCCTGTGTTACCCGGTTTTGTGTCAGCATGTTGGCGTTATCCAGATCAGTACCCACCTCAAACGACACCGATAAGTTCAACGAACCATCAGCTGCATTGGTGGATTTCATGTAGAGCATGCGCTCTACACCGTTTACCTGTTGTTCAATCGGTGTGGCAACAGCCTGCTCCACATTGACCGCATTGGCTCCGTTAAACGAGGTGGTTATCTGAATCATCGGTGGCGTGATATCCGGATATTTCGAAACCGGAATTCCCCGTAATACGATCAACCCCATGATGACCATCAGGATCGCAATAACCATGGCCACGATAGGCCTTCGGATAAAAAACTCACTCATACAAGAAAGATGGTTTTGTGGTTAGGGTTGTTTGATTTCTTCAGGCCATTTCATTTCCACGGCTTCAATTTTTGAATTGGCGTTAAGGGAAGCCGTGCCAATCACAGCGATGCGGTCTCCGGCTTTTATACCCTTGGTGATAATCCAGGCATCATTCACTTTCGGCCCTAATTCCACTACCTGTGATTTAACCGTGCTCGAGTCAGTGACCAGGAATACCTGGGCCAGTGTCTGCATTTGCATAACAGCCCGTTGAGGCACCAGCACCGCAGCGGGAAAAGTGCTGATGAGTACTCGGGCCTTTACATATAAACCCGGCCGCAACAAACCTTGCGGATTGGGGAATGACGCTTCGATGGTCAGTGTTCCGGTAGCCGGGTCAATTTCCCGGTCGGCAAAGTTGACTTCGCCTTGCTCCGGATAAATCGAGCCATCGGCCAGCACCAGTTTGACATACCGTAAATTCTGCCGTTCTGCCTGGCTGAGCTTGGATAACCTCAGGTATTCGCGTTCACTGATTTGAAATCGCACCCGCACAGCCCCGATGCTGGAAATGGTGGCCAGTATAGAGTTTGAGCCCATGCGGCTGATGTAATCCCCGACACGTACTTTCGAAATACCGATGATGCCGTCAAAAGGGGCATACACGCGTGTATACCCCAATTCGATTTTTGCATTTTGTAATGAGGCTTCTGAAGCTTTTACATGGGCCTGGGCTGCATCAAAA
>JALOMI010000163.1 GCA_025455465.1 Cyclobacteriaceae bacterium
TCAAGCCGCGAGCTTCAAGCTTCCGGCTTACCGAATGCCAATTGTTCATTGCTAATTGCTCATTGCTCATCGTTCATTGTCTCACCTCCTGCCTCCTAATTTTAAATTCAATATATTCGCCCCTTAATTCTCTCAATTCATGATGCGGAAGCAACTATTGTGGATTCTACCGGTGCTGTACCTGCTCGCCTCCTGCGTTCCCAACAAAAAGATCCAATACCTCCAGAAAGACGATGTCAATAAAAAAGATTTGAAGCGCGATACGGTGCTGCGCTCGTACGACATGCAGATCCGAGAGTATAAGATACAGCCCCTCGACATTCTCTCCATCCGGCTTGAGAGCCTCACCGAACCTGAGTATGATTTTATGACCAAGTTGCTGCAACTGGATCAGATGATGATGGGAGGCGGAAATCCGGCTAACATGCTTGTTACTGGATTCCTTGTGGATCAGAATGGAGACCTTGAATTCCCGGTGGTGGGCAAGATACCCTTTGCCGGATTATCCCTTTTTGAAGCCCAGGAAAAACTCAAAGTACTTTTTTCCCCCTACCTGAAAGATCCTGTTGCCCAGGTTCGGTTGCTGAATTTCCGGTTCACGGTGCTGGGTGAAGTACTCCGCGAGAACCAGGTGGTATCCCAGAATGTGCGGGTAACGGTGATGGAAGCCATCGGTCTTGCCGGAGGGCTGACCGACCTGGCTGACCGTTCCAATGTAAAAATCATCCGGCAGCGTGGTGAAAAAGTAGATGTCTTGTATTTGAATCTGCTGGATGAAGAGCTGCTGGCCTCACAAAATTATTATGTACAACAGAATGACATCATTGTAGTGCCACCGCTGAGGCAGCGTCCGTTCCGGAAATACTGGACGGAAAACATCGCCATCGTAGTTTCTACGTTAACGCTTGTTTTGCTGGTGGTCAACTTGTTTCAGAATTGAGCGATCCTTAATTAAAGACCCTTGAATAAACCGAGTGATTCATTTTTTGAACAGGAGTTAAGCGGAGAGACCGGCAAAGGTGGCGGTCTGCCGATCAACTTCAAGCGCGTGCTCGACCGGGCCTTGCGTTACTGGTACCTGGTAGCCGCCTGTTTGCTGGTGGCACTAACCATCGCCTTCCTCGTTAACCGGTATACCACCCGCATTTATGCGATCACTGCCTCCATCATCGTTAAGGAAGGAACAGAAAATGCCGCAGCTGAATTTCTGTACAAAAGCAATCCGCTCGTAACTCCTTACCGCAATTTTTACAACGAGTTGTACATCATGCGGTCTTATCCGCTCATTCAGGATGTGGTGGAATCCCTCAACTTCCAGGTATCGTGGTATCGTGAAGGTAAAGTGAAGACCGTTGAATATTATGAGCCGGGCTTCCCGGTTTCACTTCATCTTATCAAGGGTACAACAATGCCTTATGGCAAGAGCATGGAGTTTGAATTTACCGGGGAAGATTCTTTTTCATTGGAATATGGTTCTGATGACAGCGGTAATGGTGAATCGTTTACAGGGCTAACCTATAGTGACACCATAGCGATTAAAAACTACCGGTTAGTCGCGATCAAGAGAAACCCGATCAAACCGGACTGGGTGGGTAAAAAATTCCGTGTGGATTTTGTCAATCCGTATGAACTGTCAAAGCAATATGCCAACCGGTTGAAAGCCTCATGGGCCGAACTGGGCGCCTCTGTCATCAACCTTGACATTACCGGGGCCTCGGCCGATAAGGAGATTGCGTTCATCAGCAAATTCATCGAGCGTTATCAGCAATACGATCTCGATAAGAAAAATCAGGTGGCCACCCGGTCGCTTGAGTTTCTTGATCGCCAGTTGGCTACCCTGCGCGACTCCCTGGATTTTTATGATGCCCGCATTGAAGATTTCAAGAGTTCCTATTTCACAAGTGATTTCACTGCTGAGACAACACGCATCCTGGAACGTGTGCAGGAACTGGATAACCAGCGTGCTCAATTAACCCTCTACGAGAATTATTTTCATTACCTGGAAGACTACCTGGCGAAAAGCAAGGATTTTGATCAGATTGTGCCGCCCTCAGCCGTGGGCATCAGCGATCCCGTGCTGACCAACCTCATTGCCAAACTTACCGAAGTGCAGTTTTCCATTCGCATCCTGGGCGAACGGCAAACGGAAGAAAACCCCCTTGTTTCCGAACGAAGGAAACAGATCGACCAGTTAAAGCGCGACATCCTCGAAGGGATGAATGCCATTCGCGCTACCCAGAAAATCAATCGCGAGTTTATCGACAAGCAAATTTCCGGTTTGGAAAAGGAACTGAAAAAGTTGCCGGCCAACGAACGGCTGATGATGGACCTGAAGCGCAACTTCACCATCCGTGAAAACATGTTTCTGTTTTTACTGCAGAAGCGGGCCGAAGCCGGCATTTCCCGCGCATCCACGTCCAGCGATGTGGTGGTGGTTAATCCACCTGATAAAAAAGGCGGCCCCATCACGCCCAAGCCATTGCAGAATTATGCCATTGCCACCGGTGCCGGATTATTATTGCCTTTCCTGCTTTTTGTAATTCTTGAAGTCATCAACGATAAAATCCAGAGTAAGGAAGATATTGAGCAGTACACCGCCATACCCGTTATTGGCGGCATCGGGCATAAACAACCCGGAGACAATAACCTGGTGGTCTTTAACCGGCCCAAGTCACACCTGGCGGAAGCCTTCCGGGCGCTGCGCAGCAACCTCAACTATTTTACCGGGGGCAAAGACAAGAAAATTATTCTGGTTACCTCGTCCGTCAGCGGGGAAGGAAAGACCTTCACGACCATCAACCTGGCCACGGCTATCGCATTTGCCCACAAGAAGGTAATCATCATCGGGGCCGACATGCGCAAGCCCCGCATTTACCCCGACTTCAACCTGAAAAACCAGGTCGGCCTCAGCACCTACCTGTCGTCCATGGCTTCGCTGGAACAGGTTGTTCAGAAAACGGAAATCACCGGGCTGGATATCATGACCAGCGGCCCTGTGCCGCCCAACCCCAGTGAATTGCTGTTGCTGCCGAAAACCAGGGAAATGCTTACGGTGCTGCTGGAAACGTACGATTACATTCTGCTTGACACACCCCCCCTCGGGCTGGTGAGCGATGCCTTTGCCCTGATGCCGTATGCCGACCATTCCATATTTATGATCCGGCAGGATTATACGCCACGTCACTTCCTGCGCGACCTGCAGGAGCTGTACGAAAAGCATGAACTGAAAAATATCTCCATTCTCTTTAACGACATCAAGAAGAGCGGCCCCGGCTATGGCTATGGCTATGGCTATGGTTATGGCTATGGCTATGGCTATGGCTACTCGGATAAAAAAGGACGGAAGGATGGGGGATATTACAGTGAATCCTGATGGCCGGTGAGTTACGAAAAAAGGCGCTGCACGGTCTGGGCTGGACATTCTCCCATCAGCTGGGCGTGCAGCTGATTAAATTTTCAGTCTCCATACTCCTTGCCCGGCTGCTCACGCCCGACATGTTTGGTATTATCGGCATCATCACCGTGGTGATGAACCTGTGCACCGTAATCATACAAGGCGGACTTTCCTACTCCCTGATCCGGACCGAAAACCCGGATGAAGAGGACTATTCCACTGTCTTTCTGATGAACATGGCGGTAAGCCTCGTCATTTATGCCATCATCCTGGCAGGCGCTCCGCTGCTGGCAGCCTACTTTCATCAGCCAGCCCTCATCGGGCCTATCCGTGTTTACGGAATTTCCCTGGTAGTCAGCGCGTTGTCGATGGTGCAGCAAACCCGCCTGACCAAAACAATGGCCTTTAAAACGTTAATGGTGGTGGCCTTGCCCTCATTGCTGATCGGTGGCTTCGTGGGCATCATCTGTGCCTGGTACGGGCTGGGCGTATGGAGCCTGGTGTGGATGAATCTAACGCAAACGGCCATCAACACCGTGCTGCTCTGGGTCCGCTCAGACTGGCGTCCGTCTGTGATTTTCTCAAAAGCAAAGTTCCTTCATCACCTGGTGTTCGGTTACCGGTTAACCCTGTCGGCTTTATTATTTACAGGCTATAAAAACCTGGTCAGTGTGCTTATCGGGCGCTATTTTTCAGCCGCCCAGCTGGGGTTTTACACCCGGGCGCAAACCATGAAGCAGTTGCCGGTCGACAGCCTGTCGGAGGCGCTGAACAAGGTCACCTTTCCGTTATTTGCATCGATCCAGAACGATGATGTTCTGCTGCGGTCGGCCTACCAGAAATTGATGAAGCAGGTATTATTCTGGGTATGCCCGGTGATGGTGTTTTCGGGCGTATTGGGTGAACCCCTCTTTCGGTTTTTGCTCACCGAGAAATGGCTGCCGGCCGTACCCTATTTTCAGATTCTTTGCATTACCGGCATCATGTACCCCATCCATGCCTACAACCTGAACATCCTGAATGTGAAAGGGCGCAGCGATTTATTTTTTCGCCTGGAAATCATTAAAGTGTCTGTGGGCATTGTCTTCATCTTCATCGGTTTGCAGTACGGCATCTATGGGCTGCTGGTGGCGGAGGTACTGCTGGACTTTTTTGCGTTCCTCGTAAATACCCACTACAGCGGGCGTTTTATTCAATACACGGCCCTGCAGCAACTGAAAGACATTGCCCCCACTTTTGCCCTGGGCATCCTGTCCGGTGCGGGCGTTTATCTGACTAACTACACCCTGAGCCACCAACACGACCTGTTGCGCCTCTTGCTGGCTGGTGGTGCAGGTGCAATCGTCTATTTCGGAATGGCCCACCTGCTCCGGATGGATGCCTGGCGGGATTTCCGGGAAGTCATCCGCAGCCGCGCGTAGCCGAAAGCCGGCATTTTTTTACCAACATGAAAATACCGCTGATCGTGTGAATGCGGCTGACATTAATAGATTCCGCAATACCAGGCACCGAGTAATAATTTTACTCCTTTTTCGAGTAAAAACTTTACTCATCCAAATTTTCCGCTTACTTTGCCTTCGGAAAACGGATTCCGGATACTGGATTCCGGATACTTGCGTCTGTCAATAATGACCTGCATCCAGCAACCAGCAACCAGCAACCAGCATCCAGCTCCAACCCACGACCATGAGCTACAAAAACCTCGAAATCTGGCAACACGCACGTGAGCTCTCCGTTCGGATTCACGACATGAGTTTAAAGCTCCCGCGGTTTGAGCAGTTTGAGGAAGCCCAGCAAATCAGACGTTCAAGCAAATCGATTCGCTCCAATTTGGTGGAGGGGTACGGAAGAAGGAGATACAAACAGGATTACATCCGCTTCCTGGTAATGGCGCAGGCTTCAAACGATGAAACACTTGATCACCTGGAGACTTTATGGGAAACTCGATCGCTGACGGATAGCGAGCTATACCACGATTTGCATGTCCGGCTTCAGCAATTGGGTAAAATGATCAACAACTTTATCAAGGCCGTTGAACGGGAGCACAAAACCTATCCTTCGGTACAGGAAGAAGGAACTGAATACGCAGGCGAAAAACTGGAAACGGAATGAGACTGGAAACCGCACCCATTGAATTAATCAAACACTGGATACTGGATGCCAGATCCTGGATACTGGATATTGGATATTGGATATTGGATACTTACGTCTGGCAATAATGACCAGCAACCAGCAACCAGCGACCAACATCCAGCGACCAGCATCCAGTATCCAGTGACCAGCATCCAGTATCCAGTGACCAGCAACCCGTAACCTATGCTCGACACGCTCATCACCAGTAAAACCCGCATCAAGATGCTGTTGAAATTCTTCACCAACAGCGCCTCTTCTTCCTACCTGCGCGGGCTGGCCGAAGAGTTCGGGGAATCAACCAACGCCATCCGGCATGAACTCAATAACCTGAGTAAAGCCGGCTACCTGGTCTCGCAGGAAGACGGCCGCACCATTCAGTACCGCGCCAACACCCATCATCCCTTGTACAATGAAGTCAGAAACCTGGTGCACAAATACCTGGGCATTGATAAGATCATCGATCATGTGTTGTCACGCCTGGGCGATCTGCAATTGGCCTTTATTGTTGGCGACTATGCACAAGGGAAAGACAGCGGGACGATTGAACTTGTTCTGGTCGGAGAGGTTGATGAAATCTATTTGAAGCGACTTGAAGAAAAAGCGAAGAGTATCTTGCACCGTGCCATCAAAACAAAAGTGATAAACGAGCACGAGTTTGAGGCACAAAGAAATGAATTCAATAAAGCGTTATTGGTTTGGGGAAATCTGTAACTCAAGTTATGGGAAACAAGAACCAGGTTTTAGATTTTAGCTTGCCTTGATGTGAACTCCAGTTAGAACAACACGATGCTTACATCAGACTTGTTAAGTAAATGAATCGCCTGCTGAAAATTAAAATGCTTAATCATTGCAACGAATCGATGAGCAGCCCACTAAATGTTAATCCCGGTATGTAAACAAAGGAATTTTTATGAATGATACCCTGAATGATTTGTCAAAACCTGGTCTTATAAACTTTGGAAAGGTTGGCTCCAGTGCCTTGGGCTACATTACCGTTGCCGAAAAACTACCCTTTGAAATCAAGCGGGTGTACTGGACCTACTATGCACCCCATGAAGTGATGCGGGGCAACCACGCCCACAAAGAATTAAGGCAGATCATCTTTGCGTTAGGGGGTGTTATTAATTTTGAACTCGAAGGCGTGGATGGATCGAAGTATCATTATATGCTGGAAAGCCCTGAGGTGGGCCTGTATATACCGAAATTGTACTGGCGAACCATGAAGTTCTCGCACAACGCAGTATTGTTATGCCTGGCCTCGGAAGAATATGTGGAGGATGATTATATCCGGGAGTATTCGGAATTTTTAAACTGGCGCCCATGATCCATCCGTTAGCTGATGTGCAGTCCCCGACTATTGGTAAGGCTACCCGGGTTTGGCAGTATGCCATCATCCTGAAAGGTGCCGTCATCGGAGATGATTGCAATATTAATTGCCATACGTTCATTGAAAATGATGTGGTCATCGGAAACCGCGTAACGATAAAACCAGGTGTTTACGTGTGGGACGGTATCACGATTGAGGATGATGTGATGATTGGTCCCAACGCAACTTTCACGAATGATAAACGTCCCAGGTCCAAAAATGCCAACTTTGAATTACGGAGAACAACCGTTAAACGTGGCGCCTCTGTAGGTGCCGCAGCTACGCTGCTCCCCGGCATAACCATCGGTGAGTTTGCCATGATAGGTGCCGCTGCGTTGGTTACCAAAGATGTTCCGGCCCGGGCACTGGTGGTAGGGCAGCCCGCTGTTATTGTCGGATGGTTAAATGAAGACGGAACCAAAATGGAGAAGGTAGGGGAACAATGGCGAGATAATAAGGGCAAGTATTGGGAAGTAATTAACGGTAAGCTGACACCACATGAATGAGATTCCTTTTCTGAATGTTGAGCCCATGCATGCTTCCATCAGGGCTGAAATGAACGAAGCCTTTCAGCGGGTTTACGATAATAACTGGTTTATTCTTGGTAAAGAACTGCTGGCTTTTGAAAAAGAATACGCCCAGTACCATGCAGTCAGACACGCCATTGGTGTAAGCAACGGCCTGGATGCGTTGATACTTACCTTAAAGGCCTTGGGTATCGGCCCCGGTGATGAGGTAATTGTGCCCTCGAATACCTTCATCGCTACCCTGTTGGCAGTAACCCATGTGGGTGCTA
>JALOMI010000164.1 GCA_025455465.1 Cyclobacteriaceae bacterium
AAATATGGCGGTGATGTAACCGTGGTGCACTTACCGGAAATAGGTATTAAAGGCAATACACATTTTCCGTTTTCAGATCTGAACAATCTTGAAATCGCTGACCTGATGTCGAAATGGTTAAAGGAAAAGAAATTAGATAAGTGAACATAAAATCCATAAAGCAATGAAAAAATCAATAATTGGACTTTGCCTTTTACTGATTAGTGTATTGTCCTCTTTCGCTCAGGGTACAACCACCAGGAAATTCACTCCAGCAGAACAAGAGGTTATCAATCTCTCGAGAGACAAATGGCATTGGATGGCCGACAAGAATGTTGATAAACTGAAAGGGCTCTTTCACGATCAATCAAAGTTTGTGCACATGAGCGGTACATGGAAGAAAGACGAGGAACTCGAAATCATCAGGACAGGAACCATCTGGTATAAAAAAGCCACGGTTCATGATACAGCCGTAGAACTTGTTGGAAAGACGGCCATTGTCTGGAATCGCATAACGCTAGAATCCGAAGTGCGCGGAAATGATGCAAAGGTTGAATTCACCGTGACAGAAGTTTATCAGAAGGAGGGCAAAAACTGGAAAATGCTGGCACTTACGTTTAGTAGTGTACGTGATACGCATGTCATTAAACATTAATCCAGTATGAACAAAATCAGTATTTATTACTTGGCATTTTCATTACTTCTAGTTTCAACCAATCAGATCGCAGAAGCTCAGAATACTTCAACGCTCACTGAAAAGCAAAAGGCAATAGCTCTCATCTCATCATTTACAGCGAAAGGTGATCTGGTGAAACTAAAGAAATCACTCAATACAGGTCTAGATTCCGGACTTACGATTAACGAGTGTAAGGAAGTGTTGGTGCACGTATACGCCTACTGCGGATTTCCCAGAAGCATACAAGGTCTCAATACCTTAATAGCAGTACTTGACGAGCGAAAAGCAAAAGGCATCAAAGACACCATCGGCAGAGAGGCTACTCCAGTTCACGACACTGATAAATATGAAGCCGGATGGAAGAATCTTGCTAAACTTGGCGGGCGTTCAACTGAAGGGCCGATCGAAAAACCTACCAGCGGCTATGGCGCTTTCAGTCCGGAGACAGATAGATTTTTAAAAGAGCATTTGTTCGCAGACCTTTTTTCCAGAGACGTACTGACATTTGCTGAGCGCGAGCTCGCTACGGTGTCAGTTCTCATCGCCCTGGGCAGCGGAGTTGAACCGATGCTTGCCTCACATTTGCGGTTGACGATGATACAGGGCATCACAAAAAGTCAAATCGAAGAATTATTTGCGTTGGTTGAAAAATCCGTAAGCAAAACAGATGCTGACGCAGCACGAAAAGTATTTGCGGAAATGTCATCGCCAAACTAATATCCAGATGAAAAAGATGTCTCTTGGAGTTGTGTTGCTCCTCTTCACATGGAGTGGATATGCGCAACAGCCTTCAGGCCCCGTAGTGAAAACTGCTTCAGGTGCTGTGCGTGGAACAGTTAAAGAAGATGTCGCGACTTTCAAAGGCATTCCCTATGCCGCGCCACCGGTGGGCGAATTTCGCTGGCGGCCACCGCAGCCGGTAACACCGTGGAAAGATGTTCGTGATGCAACACAAGACTGTGCTGATTGTCCGCAACGCGCCTGGCCAGGTTCAACTACTGTTCAATCCGAAGATTGCCTTTTTCTTAATATATGGACACCAGCTACCGCTGCAAGAAATTCAAAACTTCCTGTGATGGTCTGGATACACGGTGGAGGGTTTACCGGGGGCAGTGGGTCCGGCCCAGGTTCAGCAGGGGATGCATTTGCCAAACAAGGCGTCATCCTGGTGACAATCAATTACCGTCTTGGTCGCCTCGGTCATTTTGCGCATCCTGCCTTGAGTAAAGAACATCCGGAAGAATTCAAAGGCAGCTACGCCTTCATGGATCAGATTGCCGCACTGAAGTGGATCAGGGAAAATATTGCTGCATTTGGTGGTGATCCGAACAATGTAACCATTTTCGGTTTCTCGGCTGGTGGTGTATCCGTGCATTCACTGCTAACCATCCCATCAGCTAAAGGACTTTTTCATAAAGCGATCAGTCACTCAGGTGGTGGTCGCGATGGTGTTTTAACAGGAAGGCCAATCAACAAAGAAAACGCTGATGCTCTTTACCCGGTTTCAGCAGAAACCATCGGGATAAACTTTGCCCGCAAACATAAAATTGAAGGTACTGATGCTACTGCATTGGCTAAGCTCCGTGCACTACCCGTTGAACAAATTGTGGATGGAGGCCAGGAAACCGACAGCACGGGTGCCCGAACCTATTCAGGGCCAATCCTTGATGGTAAACTCGTAGTAGAGACAGCCGAAAGCGCTTACAATTCCGGCAGGCAACCGGGCATTCCGCTGATGATCGGAAATTGCAGTGCTGAAATAGGCGGTGGTTTTGTTAGTAACGCCTCGTCAAAAGAACAACTCTTTTCACTGTTTGGTGACCTCGCAGCAGAGGCCAAAGCTGCCTTCGATCCGGATGGCACGAAGGAATTTGCCGAGGTACAAACAAAGTTTAACACCGACTGGGTATGGGGTGAACCCGCACGAATGACCGCAAGGGCCTTTGCCTCCAAGCGGGCACCAGTGTACATGTTTCAGTTCGGCTACGTACCCGTTCCGATGCGCGAGCGCTCACGCTATGGTGCCGGTCATGGCTCAGATGTTTCGTTTGTGTTTAACACCCTGCAAGCCCGCTGGGGAGCCACCGAAGCAACACCGCAGGAAAAAGAGTTGGCAAGGATGATGAACACCTATTGGGTAAACTTTGCCAAAACAGGTAAGCCCAACGGAAAGGGTTTGCCGGTTTGGCCTGCATACACCATTCAAAAAGATGAAATCCTTGATGTGGATTTAGACGGGAACGTTGCCGGTAAACCGGATCCGCGCAAAGCACGCTTTGATGTGATTGAAAAAGCATTTAAGCGCAGGGAACATATTCAAACACGGGGCGGTATTTGATTGAACCCGGCAAAGTGGGAGCAGAAAAATCAATATTAGTACGCTACGAAGCATATGCATCTTTAGATATTTTGAAGCATTAATCATTGAACCGTGAAAGCGCTGACCGAAAAATTGTCCGCCATCAAAATTACAGGCGACCGTTATACCGGTGTGCAGGTCGAACAAACACGAAAATAACAGCACTTCACTTTATCTAAATTTCATGGCCAGAAACAATTCTGAAGTCATTAACTTTAACTAGTCAGTTCATTCAACACTAAAAATCACAAAACCATGGCCGTATTTAATCTGAACGTAAACGGAAAAAAGCAAACCGTAGATGTGGATCCTAAAACACCGGTGCTTTGGGTGTTGCGCGAACATCTGAATCTGGTTGGCACCAAGTACGGCTGCGGTATTGCCCAGTGCGGTGCATGCACCATCCACCTCGATGGCAACGCAGTGCGCTCCTGCGCCCTGCCCGTCTCTGCTATTGGCAATAAAACCATAACCACCATTGAAGGCCTTGCCGAAAAGGAAGACCATCCCGTGCAGCAAGCCTGGATTGAACACGATGTGCCCCAGTGCGGCTATTGCCAGGCCGGCCAGATCATGACGGCCGCAGCCCTACTGAAAAACAATCCGAATCCATCCAATGAGCAAATCGAGAATGCGATGAACGGCAACCTGTGCCGCTGCGGCACGTACCTGCGCATCAAAGCAGCGATCAAAACGGCTGCTGCCAATTCCTGATTCCTCTAAATCCTCTTTGCCATGACCATTGTAAAGACATCCATAAACCGCAGATCATTTTTAAAAGTATCCGCACTGGCCGGTGGCGGCATGATGCTCAGCTTCAGCTGGCTTGCCGGATGCAAACCAACACCTGAAGAAGTTGTCACACTTCCGAAGAAATGGTTTGAATTGAACAGCTACATCAAAATCGGGGATAACGGTGTGGTCACACTCATGTCGCCCAACCCGGAGTTCGGCTCGAATGTAAAAACCTCCATGCCAATGATCCTTGCCGAAGAACTCGATGTGGACTGGAAAAATGTTATTGTGGAACAAGCTGATTTTTTCCCGGAGCGGTTCGAACGCCAGTTCACCGGTGGCAGTCAGGGCATCCGCCAGGGCTGGAGGCCGCTGCGCACGGCAGGCGCTACAGCACGCACCCTGCTGGTGCATGCCGCAGCACAAACGTGGCAGGTGCCCGCGAATGAAATCACGACTGAAGCAGGCGTGCTCTATCATAAAACTTCCGGTAAAAAAGCCGGCTATGGTGAGATGGCCTCTGTTGCTGCTGCGCTAACGGTTCCTGGCGATATCAAACTGAAAGACATTAACGAGTTTAAAATCATCGGCACGTCCAAAAAGAATGTAGACGGACCCAAGATTGTAACCGGCAAGCCGCTGTTCACCATGGATTATAAAACCGATGGCATGCTGATCGCCATGATCCAGCATCCCCCTGCCTTTGGTCTGAAGGTGAAATCGGTAGACGATACCGAAGCGAGAGCTATGCCCGGCATCCGCGATATTTTCATCGCAAAAATTCTCCATGATGATTATGTCAGGAATGGTTTTGATACCACTACGTTCCCCGAGATGGCTGTGGTGGTGGGTGAAACCACCTGGCAGGTGATGAACGCAAAGAAGGCGCTGAAGATTGAATGGGAAAAAATCAATGATTCCACCTATACCATGCGGGGCTGGGGCGGAGAGCAAACTGTAAAAGTTCCAGCTGGACTTGAGAGTACAAGAGAACATCTGAGCAAAATGGCAGCGCTATCAAAGAAGCCGGCTGCTGTGTTGCGCAGAGACGGTGATCCGGAAGGTGCCTTCAATCAAGCAGCGCGCGTGATTGAGAGAACCTATACCGCACCATTCCTGGCACACAACGCCATGGAGCCTGTGTGCTGCTATGCGCATGTAACAGCAGATCAGGCGGAAATCTACGGCCCTGTACAGGCTCCTGAATTCACCATGCAGACCCTTGCTGCACGGCTCGGTCTTCCGAAAGAAAAAATCCACATCAAACTGGCACGGATGGGTGGCGGTTTCGGCCAGCGCGCCTATGGCCACCACCTGGTAGAAGCTGCCGTGATTTCGCAACACATGAATGCCCCTGTCAAGCTGATGTACACCCGCGAAGATGATATGGCCTATGGCATCTATCGCCCAACGTACACAGCAACGTACCGCGCTGCACTGGATAAGGACAATAAGCTGATTGCCTTCCATGTGAAAGGCGGAGGCATTCCCGAACACCCGGTCCATGCCAACCGTTTCCCGGCAGGCGCTATCGACAATTACCTGGCCGAAGGATCGGCCATTGATTCGAACATTACCATCGGTGCTTTCCGGGCACCGCGTTCGAACTTCATTGCCGGAGCTGAACAATCTTTCCTCGATGAGTTGGCGGAAGAAATGGGAAAAGATCCCATCGATTTCAGGCTGGAGTTACTGGAACGCGCCCGAACAAAACCCGTTGGCCAGAACAACGATTACGATGCCGCGCGTTATGCCGGTGTGCTGAAGCTGGTAAAGGAAAAATCCAACTGGGGAGAATCTAAGCCTGACGTTCACCGTGGTGTTTCCGCGTACTTCTGTCATAACTCCTACGTAGCTGAAGTGCTTGAACTGGTGATAGAAAACAACAAGCCCGTGGTAAAGAATGTCATTGCCGCTGTTGATTGTGGTATTGTGGTTAACCCGGATGCGGCAATCAACATGGCGGAAGGCGCTATTGTGGACGGCATCGGTAACGCATTCTTCGGAGAGCTGACTTTTAAAGACGGTGCTCCGGAAAAAACCAACTTCGACAAATACCGGATGATCCGGCAGAAAGATGCACCCAAGGCCATTGAAGTACACTTCGTGCAAAATGATGAGGCACCTACGGGTTTAGGTGAGCCATTGTTCCCGCCCATCTTTGCAGCCGTGGCCAACGCACTCTATAAAGCAAGAGGCAAACGGTTCTATCAACAGCCTTATCTGAAAGAAGATATCGCGTTAGGATAATGCAACAATCAACCGGTCGTCACGGCCGGTTGATTTTTTTCTACCGGATGTTCTTGCTCTGCATCAACAGCCTGAAATCATCTTCCAGCAGCGGATCATTCGGCTGTCTGACTTCTCCATGAAGCAGATTGCCGCTTCTGTCGATCAGCTTAAAGTCAGGCGTGTTTTTTACAGATAACGATTTTACGATCGTTGAATTTCGGCCGATGCGGTAATTGATGATCCCATCTGAAAACAGGTTGTACCGCGCCACATAGTTTTTCCACGCTGATTCATCCTGATCCAGGCTCACGAAAACAAACTGCACATCATTACGATATTGCTTATGCAGTTGCTTAACCCTTTCTATCGGTGCGAGACAGGATTTGCACTCCGCATCCCAGAAAACCAGGTAAACCAGTTTCCGGTTCTTCAGAAAATCGAGCAGCCAGGTCAGTTTCTCCTCTCCGCGGTTCCCCCCATCTGTGGTATGCGCCTCATATTGCTGATAGAGATAAAACTGCCGGTTTAACGAAATGCCTCCACCCAGGTGACTGATAATTTCCTCCTCCAGCGGTGTGGCCTTTAATACATCCTGCTTTGACCAGTACAGCGAATCGTACGGTATCGCCAGCAACTCCTGTCGGTTGGGCTCCCTGCCGGTAAAGCGATACTGATCTCCGGTCAGGATATCCACTGACATCAGGTCGATGTGGAATTGGTGAGATGTTCCGTCAGGTGCCCTATTCTCTCCATCGCGTACCAGGTGATTCGCATAATACTTGCCATTGATGTTGCGATAGACTGCTGTTGTACGGATAGTGTTCCGTGCTTCGCGCTTGGTTTCTGCCAGCCGGATGAAGGCATGCTCGCGCGTAGTGATGAATAATGTACCCGATACAGAAGGTGTCGGCACATAACCACCCGTAGTAAGTATGGAATCTTTCTTGGAGGCATAGGCTATCATGTAAACTTCCTGCCCGTCATACATGGTGTAGCCATCAAATGAAAATTGATACAACTCCGGGTCCGTCTTCAGGTTGCCGGCTTCGGCAAAGAACCGAATATGCTCGCTTTTCTCTGCTGTCTGGTAACCTGCCAGGTCGGCCTGTAGAACATTCCCTACCGAAATAGGCGTATGGCTTTGTGCAATAGCGGTGTTGTCAAGGCTTCTGCGTAACTGCGTTACCCGAATCTCTTCCCGGTCGCCCGATGTTCTGCGCATGGATTTATAGCCCTGGTGTTTCCACACCTCAACCGATGCCTCAATGAGGCGTCCGTAAACAGAATCGTCTTTGCAGTAATGCCGGTAGAAAAATTTCTGGAGATACCCTGCCGCTGGGTAATTATCCGCCACGCTGGCAAAAGCTTTTTGAACCACCCTTCGTGCATTAACCTGTTTGGTGGAGATGTAAATCTCACTGAGCTGACGTACTTCCGGAATCAGTACAACCGTGGCCAGCTCACGCATTGAACTGATGGTGACCGATTCATAACCCACACAGGTTATCCGCACGGTAAACGGCTCGGTCAGAAGAAGCGAAAATTCACCTTCGGTATTGGAAGTGGTTCCGCGGGAGGTCCCAACAACACCGATGGAGGCAAAGGGTACAGGCTTGCCGGTTTCCTTATCAGTGATGCGCCCGTGAGCCAGTTCCTGGGCAGACGCAGCGCTGCCGGCCAGTAACAGGCAC
>JALOMI010000165.1 GCA_025455465.1 Cyclobacteriaceae bacterium
GTACATTTTTTGTCCGAATCATTTCTCTTATGCCGACATTCCGGTGATGGGGCTGAATAGCATCGATACCATTTTTGTTGGCAAGAACGACATGGAAAACATTCCGCTCTTTGGCTTCATGTACCGCAAGCTGCACATCACCGTTGACCGCGGCAATATGAACAGCCGCATCAGCACCTATAAAAAATCACTGCGTGCACTGGATGAAGGCAAGAGCCTGGTAATATACCCGGAGGGCGGCATCGTGACGAAAAAAGATCCGGTGATGGGCAAGTTCAAAGATGGCGCCTTTAAGGCGGCCATTGAAAAACAAATTGCCATTGTGCCGGTAACCCTTCCTTATAATTGGATAATTTTACCGCCTGATGAATTTCTGGTTCGCTGGCATCCGGTGAAAATTATTGTTCACAAGCCGATTGAAACCATTGGGCTTACAATGGCTGATGCAGGGATGCTGAAAGAGAAAGTTTATCAGGTTATCGAAAATGAATTACACAGGCACCTGAAATGAAAATCACGCGGGAACTTCTGGATAAAATCGCGCACCTCGCACGGCTGGAAATCAACGAAGCGGAGGCGGAAAAACTCATGCAGGACATGAGTGAGATCATCACCTGGGTGGAAAAACTTAATGAAGTGGACACCACCGGTGTGGAACCGCTCACCACGATGAGCCATGAATTGAATTCCATGCGTGAAGATGTGCCGCAACCCCACCTGCCGCATGAAGATGCCCTGCGCAATGCCCCGCAGCGCAATGATGCGTTTTTCAAAGTACCCAAAGTGGTCGAGTAATTTTCTGAGGAAGAAAATCAATTCTTTGTTCCAGTAAACTTTGAGCAACACCAATCCGTCAGCGGCTAAAGGCTGAAATCAAAAAAACAGTAGCTTGCCGCTTTTACGATAGTCTTATGCAATCGCGATGGTTTTGGAATAACTGGTCACCAAAAGATAAAACTGTTTTTTGGCTGGTGGTGCTGCCAATAGCCCTCATTTTCCTGATGGCTTTAGTGGCTTGGATACGCGGAGCAGGTAACATCATCGACTGGACTACCTTTCAGTTTCAGATCACCCGCGAGACGATCAGTCACACGTTTGATGTGGGCACCTTCGAATTTGCTGTGCCCATTGAATCCTACCTCACCTTCGAGTACTTCAACGGCACCCATGTTCAGCCCAACACGTTCTATTCCTATCTCTTTCTTGCCGGCATCATCATCAGTGCCATCGTATTACTTAGCGTGATCACCACGCTGGATCGTTTCTGGTTCATCACCGGTATGGGCTTGTTCATTCTGTTCATGGTGAGCCTGCGGATAGATGTACTTAAGCTTTTCGGCATGAATGGCCGGCTGATTCCTATCAGCATCATCGCCTTGTTTGCCTTGGTGGCATTTTATTTCAACACCATTCGTGTCACTAAACCATACATTCAGCGTATTGCCACCTTTGGCGTGCTTACGTTAAGCACCGGCATTCTTATATATTATTTCTCTTCGGTACAGTTTCCGTTCCTTCATCTCGCCACCGCTGCCTATGTTCCCGGACTGATCCTCACGGTGATCCTTATCCTGATGATTGCCCATGAGATCATGGCGGGATTTATGTACATCACCAGCTCGGGAACATCCTCCTCGAAAAGCCTTCGTCACTTTGTGATCATCACCGCTATCTACCTGGGCAATTTGCTGCTGGCCTATGGGCATGAAGCCGGCCTGTTAACCTGGAATTTTCTGTATATCAACCTCTACCTGCTGTTTACGGTTTCCATCATCCTCGGACTTTGGGGCTTCCGCCATCGTGAAAATCTCTATGAGAACCTTGTGCCTTTTCAGCCGTACGGTGCGTTCTTCTATTTGTCAATGACGCTCATCGCTTTCAGCACACTGGCTTTGTTGCTGGGCAACGATAATGATGCAGCCCTGAAAGTAGTTCGCGATTTTATCATTTACAGCCACATCGGCTACGGCTTTATCTTCTTCATTTATGTGGTCTCCAACTTCATGGTGATGATGGCCGACAACCTTCCTGCCTGGAAGGTGATCTACAAACCCAATCGCATGCCCTACTTCACCTTCAGGCTGGCCGGGCTCATTGCCACCATGGGCTTTGTGTTTTACACCGGCTGGCGCGAGTATGTGTATCACGGTTCAGCCGGCTTCTATTATCACCTCGGTGATTTGTATGAGCAGATGGATCAGCGCGTTATTGCCGAAGCATACTATCTCCAGGCGCGAAAGTATGTGGGGGTGAACAACCGCGTTAACTATATCATTGCGCGGCAGGAAGCCAGCCGCAATGACTTTAAAAAAGCCCAGGGCTCTTACGCATTAGCAAATACACGAAGGCCCACCGAGTTTTCGCTGGCTAACCAGAGTAACCTTTACCTGATCGGTGGCAGTTACTTTGAAGGGATTGAATCCTACCGCAAAGCGCTTCAGGAATATCCTTCCAACGGAATACTTCAGAATAACCTCGGGTATGCCTATTCCCGTATTCATAAACTCGACTCTGCGCTGATTCTCTTTGATCAGTCAGCCGGACAGTCGCGAAGCCGGGCCGTGGCCCACAGTAATTTCCTCGCACTGATCGGTAATGAATACCTTCCGGTAGATGTTGACTCCCTGGTGCGTCAATTTAAAATCTCTTCCTCTTTTGGTAAAGCAAATGCGCTGGCTGCAGCTAACCAGCTAAGACAAAACGTGTCAGTAGACATCAACCTTGATGAATTCAAACAACTGGATCACGGCACAGCCGTATTGCTGAATAACTACCTGGTTTATCATTTAAAGGAACTGGACTCCGTAACGGTTAGCAAGGCACTGCGCATTATCAGCGATCCTGTCAATGCCGACTACAGTGAAGCACTCAAGGCAACCCTGGCACAAGCGTATTACCATCAGGGCGATGTTACGCAGGCGCTGTCGCTGATGTCAGAGCTGGCTTTTCTCAGCCAGATCATGCAGGGTAAATTCAACTACATAGCCGGGTTATGGGCACTTGAACAGGGTTGCCCTGAGCTGGCCATCGGATATTTTGAATATGCCGTAATGTTTGATTACAAAGATGCCCGGCTCTACAATGCAGTTGCCCTCGCTGAAGCAGGTCAGTTATCGCGCGCACTGATGGAAGCCGACTCGCTTACCAAGCAACCGGATGAAAACCTGCAGGAAATCGGACGGCAACTGAAAAAAATTATCCTGTGGCCTCCACGTGAATGGGCCAATCTCAACGACCTGGAGAAATACCAGTTCTGCCGCTACCGCATCACGTCACGTGATACGCTGTTGTTCAATGTCATCATTCCGGCCATTACCGATAATGATCTTCGCGTAGCCGCGCTGACGGATATGAGTGAGCGTTTGTATGACCTGATGGATATGCCCGGGGCTATCCGATACCTCAACCAGACAGCCGGTGTTCCGGTACGCGACAAAAAATTGGTGGAACGCATCCAGCATCATGAACTGATCATGCTCGCCACGCGCGGTGAACTGCGCGCACTGTCGCAGCAGATCAATGAAGGGGTTACGTTTCCGAAGGAAAGGACATTGGAAAAAATGCTGCACCAGGGTTTACTGCTCGAGATGAGCGGTGATACGCTGGCCGCCTCTACTAACTTCGAGCAACTGGGTATGCGTAATCCCTTTTTTGAAGCCGGTGTAATTGCTTCAGCAGAGTATTTCAAACGTCATAGTGATGATCCGATGAAGTCGTATCGCATGTTGGCCGAAGCAATTCAAGTTAACACCACCTCGTTCCGACTGTGGAATGCTTATCGGGATGCTGCAGCTCGCATTGGCTTTGACCGCCAGGCAGACGATGCCTCGGTGGCAATGGACGAAATCCGAAGAAGACGCTGATTACTTTTTCCGCTTTGATTCCGGCAGGTGGGTATCCATACGTTTGGCAGTTTTACGCTTGTAGTGCTTCTTCACCTTGCCCTTTGTCTTTTTCTCAAGAGCTTTTTCCTTTTTCGCAAGGCGCAGGTTTTCGCGGATGGTCTTCCAGTAATCCGGACCGTAGTCAACGAGTATTTCCGATCCGGCCGGTATATCACGCTTGGATTCGATGTACGCTTTCAAACCATCAGTGATGTAATCGCAGTTGTTCCGGATTCCTTTTATTCTCGATAAACCCTTAGCATCATTCGCATAGCGGGCCAGGTGCTGGGGTGTGGGAAGTGCATCAATTACATGATAGCGTTTCACATAAAAGATGTAGCCGTTTTTGCCGTCTTCACTCTTCACATCTTTCCAGGCCGAGATTTTGCCTTTGTATTCCACAATGCGTTTGCCTTTCGGGATAGCTACTTTGGTGAATAGGCCTTTGCCGGAGTTGGGTATTTTAGACTTCTTGACGTAGAGGTGTTTTTCGTAGAGCGCCATAAGGAATTTAAAAACGGTCGTGAAGATAGGCGATTTTCGTTTTGAATAAAATGTGCGGCTAATTCACAGACTTCCGCAGGTCCAGGTTATGGAAGACAAACAACCGGATGGCATGCGCATTGATAAAATCAGAACCGGAGGGTCGCTCCAGAAATACGTTCAGGTAGCCGAGCTGTGCATTCAGGCCTTTGGTAAACTGGTAACCCATGCCAACAAAAAAACGGTTCTGATCAAAGTAGTTATTGACAATTGCCTTTCCCATATTGAGCATGACCTCATTATTAACGAAAACAAAAGGAGACTTGGGCTGCACACCACCTGCTTTTAGCGGAATAGTGAACGCCATATTATACCGGATACGATAATTAAACTGGTAATCTTCCGCCACTTCCCCCTGGTTCAGGTATTCTTTGAATCGTTCCTCCAGCCGGAGGTACTGCATCATGTTGAAATACCTCTTTTTCTCAAACCATTGGATTTGCTGCCAGGGCCTGTGTTCATTCAGATTAGGAATATTATCATCTCCGGAATAATTGGTAATGTAGGCGTACCCGGCAGCGAGCCTCACATTATCGTGCAGGTAATAGACATAGGCCAGGCGAAGAATATCCTGGCTCATCCGCTCAGCAAAGTCATCGGTAAAACGAAGGTGCCCGTCAAACCAAATACCGGAGCGATTTGTGAAGCGTGTCTGGTTGAAATAGGCCAGCCAGGTTTGTTCTGATACGGTGATATTTTTTTGCTGGCCAACACCATCCAAGGCAAGGCCAGATAAAATGGTTACAGCCAGAATCCGGTAAAAACGCGACATACCACAAGGCTAGCAAGAAAAAATCTGTTCGCAAACCATTATACCTGCGATGTGCTTTGGTCAATTAACCTGACAATTTTTTCATTTTAAAATCTGACCGGCAAGGCTGAACATGTTCTGAACTATCGCTCAACAATTCTTTAAAATTCCGATCTACTGATTACTTTTGCAGTCCTTTCGGAGCGTAGCGCCTGCCTGCGCTAAGCTCCGGCAGGCAGGCACCCTCAAGCAATCTGCTGAAAAGCCTATTGAAGTAGAGTGTATGCAGGTTACAAAGGCATTAACATAATCGGGGCGTAGCGCAGCCCGGTAGCGCGCTTCGTTCGGGACGAAGAGGTCGCTGGTTCGAATCCAGTCGCCCCGACCAACCAACTGAAGGCCCTGACTGTCGGTCAGGGCTTTTTTCTGTTAACCACTTTTTACTATGGAAATCAAACAAATTCCTCTGGCTGACCTTCATGTTAAACTGGGCGGTAAAATGGTACCCTTTGCCGGCTTCAATATGCCCGTGCGGTATTCCTCCGACATCGAAGAGCACATGGCTGTACGGAACAGCGTAGGAGTTTTTGATGTCTCCCACATGGGGGAATTTACCCTTAAAGGCCCGAAAGCACTGGATCTGATTCAACGCGTGACCAGCAATGATGCCTCCAAACTGATTGACGGCCAGGCGCAGTATTCCTGTCTGCCCAACGATAAAGGTGGCATCGTGGATGACCTGATTGTTTATAAAATCAAGGATGAAGACTACCTGCTGGTGGTGAATGCCGGCAATATCGATAAAGACTGGAACTGGATAAGCCGGTTCAATACCGGTGGCGTGGATATGAAGAATATTTCAGACGACATCTGTCTCTTTGCCGTGCAGGGACCCAAAGCTATCAACACACTGCAGAAACTAACCAGCACTGACCTCACTACAATTCCCTATTATCACTTTGCCATCGGTGAACTGGCCGGAGTGCAAAACGTTATCATCTCCAACACCGGCTATACCGGTGCAGGAGGTTTTGAAATCTATGTGAACAAGCAACATGCTGAACAGGTATGGTACCGCATCTTCGAAGCCGGAAAAGAATTCGATATCAAACCCATCGGCCTGGGTGCCCGCGATACCCTTCGCCTGGAAATGGGTTTCTGCCTGTATGGTAATGATATAGACGATACAACATCACCACTTGAAGCCGGACTGGGTTGGATCACCAAATTCACCAAAGACTTTACCAACAGTGCCTGGCTGAAGCAACAGAAAGAGAGCGGTGTGTCGCGTAAACTCGTTGGCTTCAAAATGATCGACAAAGGCATTCCCCGTCACGACTATGTGATTAAAGATGCTGTGGGAAACACGATCGGTAAAGTAACTTCCGGTACGATGTCACCGGTACTTGCTATCGGCATCGGCTTAGGATATGTAACCACTGAACATGCTGTACCTGGCACAGAAATCTTCATCGATGTGCGCGGCCGCGCATTGAAAGCAAGCGTTCAGAAACTTCCGTTAATCAGCAAAAACTGAAGTGACCCGTCTGATCGTTTTAATAGTACTTGCATTGCCATCCGTTCTGTGGGCACAAACCCACGAGGAGATTAATGACAATGCCGTGAAGCTGATGGAACGGGGGCAATACAAACAGGCCCTTCCCATCTTCGAAAAACTGGTTTATGCCGAACCGGACAACACCGTATTTCGCTACAACCGCGCGGTGACTTATTTTAACCTGAAGCGCTACAAAGATGCCCTGGACGATTACCTGATCCTCGCAGCAGAATATCCTGAAGAATCAGAATATCAGTTTCAGATCGGCAACCTGTATTATGAGTTAAATCAACAGACCAAAGTGGCTGCTTACTACAACCGCGCCATCGCCCTTGACGGTGATAACTTCATGTACTATTTCAAGCGCGGAACCCATTTCATGAAAGTAGATCGCTATGATCTCGCACTGGATGATTTCAATAAGTCGCTGGAAATCAACCCCCGGCATGCCAACTCCCTGCACAACCGGGGAATTATTCTTTACAAAATCGGGCAGACGGATAAGGCTTGCGAAGACTGGTGCCAGGCACAGTTGCTGGGCAGCACCATCTCGGGCATCCACATGGAAAAAAACTGCAAAGTCTATCCGCAAGCCTGCCTATTTACCAAGACCAGATGAAAACTATTGACGTTTGTCTCAGCCCTGACCTGATGCACCTCTACCCGGTAGCCGACCGAACCGTTGTTGTGGTGGATATACTTCGTGCCACTTCGTGCATGGTCACTGCACTGGCCCACGGTGTTGCAGGAATAAAACCGTTTGCCAGCCTGGAAGACTGTCTTGCGATGAAAGCACAAGGCTACCTGACAGCCGGTGAACGCAACGGAGAAAAAGTGCCGGGCTTTGATTTCGGCAAC
>JALOMI010000166.1 GCA_025455465.1 Cyclobacteriaceae bacterium
AGGGTAACAAAGGGTGTATCTTTGGGCAGCGTTTTCACGATGACCTGGTTGCCGCTGATTTCAGCAGCATCAAAGGCATGCAGGGGCTGACCGGTTTCGTGCAATACAAAGTTGGTGATGTCAACAACATTGTTGATTGGCGTCAGACCGATGGCTTGCAAACGTGCTTTCAGCCACCCTGGTGATTCAGTAACTGCAATTCCGGAAATGGTTACTCCTGAATAACGCGGACAGGCTTTTGTATTTTCAACTACCACATCAATTGGGAGGGAATGATTATCTACCTGAAATGCATCTACTGCGGGCCAGCAGATTTCACGCTTCAGCGCAGCTTTGATATCACGTGCTACACCAAGGTGAGATGAAGCATCCACCCGGTTCGGAGTCAACCCGATTTCAAATATATAATCGGTGTATACGGTATAGTACTCCGAAGCCGGTGTGCCGTTGGGCAGGTCCGTATTCAGTACAATTATTCCGGAGTGATCATGACCTAATCCAATCTCATCTTCAGCACAGATCATCCCCTCGGATTGCTCTCCGCGGATTTTTGTGGACTTAATAGTGAACGGTTCTTTTTCAAAAGGATGGAGTGTAGTGCCGGGAATAGCCACCACAACTTTTTGTCCTGCAGCAACATTGGAGGCACCACACACAATCGGTAAAGGTCTCTCCCCACCAACATCCACCGTTGTTACCGAAAGCTTATCTGCATTCGGGTGTTTGGAACAAGTCAAAACTTCACCAATGACCAATCCTTTCAAACCACCTTTGATGGTTTCAAAATATTCGATGCTCTCTACTTCCAGGCCGGTAGAGGTTAGTACCTGGCCTATGGCTTCGGGTGTTTCAGGGAGGTTGATGTATTCTTTCAGCCAGTTGTACGAAATGGTCATAGCCTGGAATTACGTTAGTCGGCAAAAATAAGGAAATCGGTTATACGAGGCGGTTATCGCAGCAACTCTTTCAGGTCAGTTTCGGTGACCTGCAGCAAGCCGACTTTCGGCAGCCTGCGTGTGAGTTCACGCCAGTTGGGGTCTGCCTTGTAAATGCGTTGCAGCATCGATGAGGCTTTTCTGATGTCTTTGTTATTGGCCAGCGTGATGGCCGTCCAGTATTGCATTTCGAGGTTATCGGGAAACATCTTCATGGCCTGGTTGTAAGTATCCATCGCTTTGGCCATCTCGTTCTGTTCTACCAACAGATCCCCCTCATTCATGAATTCATAGGCGCGGAATACCTTTAGTAAGCGACTGATCTCCGTAATGGGTTCTTGGTGATCATCCACACGCAGGTCAATCAGCCGGTCGTTCCAAGGCTCGTCACTGGGCCTCGGTGCAACAATCACCAGTGCAGCCGCCTGTTTGCCGCGAATGTCACCACCAGCTTGCTGGGCAGCTTTCATCACTTCAACAAGTCGTTCGGCCAGTGGTAAATCTTTTTTCTCCCTCCAAGTCTTCTCCATGGCCGGTATCACGTTGTCATTCAGCATCATGTTGGCTTGCACCGAAAAATTTTCACCGTTGCTGTGCCCTGCATAATCAATACACTTATTGCCGGTGTGCACTGCTGTCTTTCCGGAGCCATCCAGGATAGCCACCTGGCGGTATTCCCTGCCCTCATCTTCCTGCAACAGCTGGTTCAATGCCTCCTGCGGTGATTGGCCTTCCTTCAGCAAGGCCAGGCCACGCATACCATACGACTTGTTAATGAACGACTGTGTAGCCACCACGCCAACACCGGCTTCACCCCAGGCAACGGAGGTTCCAACGCCAAACCAATGGCTTTGAACGGCTACACCCATTTCACCTGTACGTTCATCACGGGCTACAATAGAAAAGGTGTGCGCCAGCGGATCAGCGGGCTTCTGGCCGTTAGCGTTTTTGAAAATCAGTAAAACGAGAAAGGTGGTGGTAAGAATACGCATGGATCAGTGATAGTTTTTTTCACCTGCGCGGATGCCCACCTTGAGCAGGTTATCCGGTGGAGGCAGCGGACAGGAGAAGGTATCGTTATAGGCACAATACGGATTGTAGGCTTCATTAAAATCGAGGAGGATGCTGTTCTGTCCTTTCGGTTTCTTCACATCGAGGTAACGTCCGGCACCATAGGTTTCGCGGGCACTCGTCTCATCACCGAAGGCAAGAAATAAGGTGCCCTTATAGGGGCCCATATCAATTATTTCCAGAATGAGCAGGCGACATGACTGACCATCAATAGTAAACTCAGCCCAGGCATATTCCAGGTAGCGTTTGGTTTTCTGGTCGCTGGTAGGAAGAATAACGACCTGTTTGTTTTCGATGGGTATCAGTTTCGCCTTGACGCGGTATTTCGGGTCTGGTTCAAAGTAATTCAATCCGGTATAGAGTTCTGTCTTTCCGGCAAAGGGTGAGTCGGAAGCGGTGCGCATATACCGGTCTTTTTCTTCCCGTTGTTTCAGTATTTTCTGTTCATAGCCGGCATCACCACTTCCCTGAAGCGAATAAATTATGCTTGCTGCGATGACGGCCAGTACAATCATGACGATGATATTTTTGCGGTTCATTACAGGAGCCCCTCGTCTGCAAAACTGAAATATTTTTTCCCGGCTACAATAACATGATCCAGCAATTGTATTTCCAGCAGCTGGCCAGCCTCTTTCAGTTTTTTGGTGAGGTTGATGTCTTGCTGGCTGGGCGTGAGGTTGCCCGAGGGATGATTGTGCGCTACGATAATCCCGCTGGCTAAAGCATCAAGTGCTGTCTTGAAAATAATTTTGGGATCGGCTACCGTGCCGTGCACACCGCCCAGGCTGATCTGCTGTTTGCGTATCAGTCTGCCCGACCGGTTGAGCAGGATCACCCAGAACTCTTCATGATGCAGGTCCATTAAATCGCCTTTTACCAGCTCGAACGCATCGGATGAGCCCACGATTTTGGGGCGCTCGTGCGAAAGAAAATCTTTTCTTCTCCGGCCGAGTTCCAGCGCGCTGATGATGGTGATGGCTTTGGCCTTGCCGATGCCTTTGATTTTCATCAGGTCGTTAACACCCAGGCGGGCAAGGTCATCCAGGTTGTTGCCGGCATGCTGGAGGATGTTCTTGGCCAGATCAACTGCGCTTAGCGATGCGGTGCCGGTGCCCAGCAGAATAGCAATGAGTTCGGCATCCGTCAGGGCCTGCTTTCCCTTTTGCAGCAGCTTTTCGCGCGGGCGGTCTTCAACTGCCCAACTTTTGATATTCAGGAATTCAGGGTTCGTTTTACGCACACCTAAAATTAATCCTTCCGGTAAAAAAAGAAACCCTGACGTTGCGGTCAGGGTTTCCGGATATTTTAATTACAAGCAGGCGTGATTACGCTAGTTTGTTCACATATTTAGCAAGGCTGGATTTCTGGTTTGCAGCTTTCTTCCAGTGGATAATGTTCTTCTTGGCCAGTTTATCGATGAGACCTGACACTTCTTTCAGAAGGGCTTCAGCTTCCGATTTAACGGTGGTAGAACGGAGTTTTTTAATGAAGGTACGGGTGGTTTTGTGCTGGTAGCGGTTTCTTACACGCTTGGCCTCGTTCGCCCGGATTCGTTTTTCTGCTGATTTATGGTTTGCCATGTGTTTTAGCCTTAAAATTTAAGGACTGCAAAGGTAAGCGTATTCCCCTGAAATGCAAAAATGCCTTTTATCATTTCCTTGAAATATCCTCAAAAAGCAGGGTGGTTTGCGGGTCAGGCACTACATTTTCTGGTTTTCCATCGGTTCTAAACCGGAATTGCTGGCTTTTCTGCGTTACCGTCACATTTTCCACCTGAAGGGGCTGGCTATCCCCGTAACGGATGCCGATGCCCAGGCTCAGGTAAAACGGTTCACCGGATTGTGTCTGATCGATGGTCACGGTGAGCAAGCCTGTCTTGGCATCATACTGCCAGGCCGTTTTCAGAGCCGGGAGCGTGGCACGGTAGAACCATTGATTAAAAAACTCGTCCAGCTTTCTGCCGGCATGCTTTTCCGCGATGTTCTGGAAATCGCGGGTGAGAGCATTGCTGTTTCGGTAGGTCTGGTAATAGTCCCGTACGGCTGGGAAGAATGCTTCATCACCCATTTCTTTTCTCAGCATGTGAAGTACCCATCCTGCCCGCTGGTACACATCTGCCGTCAGCAACGCGGAATAATCCGTGATGCCGGAGTTTATAACCGGTGCCGGTTTTCGCTTATTGTAGGCAATAACTTCATTCCGGGCCGCAGAAAGTTCCTGGTTGGCTTTTTCTTTACCATGGGCAAACTCGGTGTACACATGGGTAAAGTAGGTGGCAAACCCTTCACTGAGCCATACGTGATGCCAGTCGGCTTCGGAGGCGGAATTGCCAAACCACTGATGCGCAATTTCGTGGGCAATCAGGTTTTCCAGTTGCCCCCGGCCCGTCACTGAATTTTCGTAGTAAAAGATGTTACTGGCATTCTCCATGCCACCGTACCGGGTAGTGGATTGAACATTGGCGAGCTTCGGGTAGGAGTACGGTCCGATGAACTGATGAAAGAACTCCAGGATACGGGCAGCCGGTTCATAGTCGCTGAAGCCGGCCTCCCGGTTTTGCGGATAAATCCAACTGGATACAGGGATGCCTTCAACCAAACGTTCATACCGAATGGCAAAACGGGCTGCACCGATCACCATCACTTTGGTGGGCAGGTCGGCTTCTTCGCGCCAGTGCGTGAGTTTTTGTTTCGGATTGAGATAGCTTTCCTCAACCTTATAGCCATTGCCGACTACGGCATAGTGATGCGGGGCGAGCACAATCCAGTCTACTGAGGCTTTATCATAAGGATGGTCGATGCAGGGCAGCCAGTGCCGGGCGCGGTCTGGCCAGTTGTCGCCAAAGAAGGTGCGGTCGCCAAATTTATTTTTTGAAATGATCAGTCCGTCTGCCGGTGTTCCGCTGTAGCGTATGGTGAATGTGATTTCTTCGTTCACCGCTGCCGCAGCCGGAAGTGTTATCAGCAGCCGGTTGTTCGCATGCCGGAAGGGCAGGGACTGATTTTTCATGGTGACGGAGGCAACCTGCATCCCTTGCCTGCTGCGGTTTTCACTGACCAGGTCGAACGCAACTTCGGAAAACGGTTTCTTCACCAGCAGGCGGATGCTCGCCTCACCGGAAAGAATGTTGGTGCTATCGTTCAGTTCCAGGCGGAAGGTATAGTGCTTGATGTCAATACCTTCATTCCGCGGATAATTATCCGCAGAAGCGTTAACAACAGAGAGCAGAAGAATGAAGATCAACTTAAGACGCATGGTGTATCGATGAATTAGTTTGTAAATTAAAACTTGTGAAGAAAGTCCTCAACATCGGTTTGCTGGCGGCCTTGCTGCTTTTTTCTTCGTGGGGCTTTCATGCTCACCGGCAGATCAACCGGCTGGCGGTGTTCACCTTGCCACCGGAGATGATCGGCTTTTACAAGGCCAACCTCCAGTACATCACCGAAGCAGCAGTCAATGCCGACCGCAGGCGCTTTGCCGTTGTCGATGAGGCGCCCAGGCATTACATCGATATCGATCATTTTGGCGACAGTGCCGTGTACACCATGCCGCGCTACTGGAATGATGCTGTTGCAAAATACGGTGAAGATACGCTCAAGGCTTATGGCATTCTGCCCTGGCATGTCAATGTGATGTACTACCGGCTGCGCGATGCGTTCATGGTAAAAGACCCGGCACGGATTCTCTCTCTTTCCGCAGACCTCGGTCACTATATTGGCGATGCCCATGTGCCGTTGCATACCACGCTGAATTACAACGGGCAACTCACCGGGCAGGAGGGTATCCATGCGTTTTGGGAATCGCGTTTGCCGGAATTGTTTTCAGGTGAATTTGATTTCTTCGTTGGCAAAGCAAGCTACATCGACAATCCGCAACTGGCCATCTGGGATGTTATCATCCATACACACCGGGAACTCGATTCTGTGTTGGTAATTGAAAGACGCCTGGCCGGCCAGTTTGGTGAACGGAAATATTCTTTTGAAAACCGCAACCGGCAAACGGTACGTGTGTATTCATATGAGTATTCCAAAGCCTATCTCGAAGCCCTTGATGGCATGGTGGAACGGCAGATGCGCGCGGCCATCAAGGTACTGGGTGATTTCTGGTATTCAGCCTGGGTCGATGCGGGGCAGCCGGATCTGAAGGCACTGATTAAGTACAAACCTTCTGAAGCGGAGTTGGAGCAGCGAAGAAAGGAACTGGAAGAATGGAAGCAGCAGCGCATCAGCACACGGGAGCATGAGCGGGAAACTGCACAATAACTGAAATCGCAGTTAGTCACTGATTCGCTTGGTATTATCCGATTATTTTCAAAACTTCGATTGACCAATCTCCAACCAAACCCCCAATCCAATGAATGTCTTCACCAATCCCAATCAGATTCACATCAACTACGGGTTGAAAATTGCTGTCGGGCTGATTGTTTACTTCTTGATTATGAAGTTTACCGGTTTGCTTAACGTTGTAGAATTGCGACTCCTCAACCTGGTCATCCAGGTAGCCGGTATTTACGTAGCCTTGCGACAGTTTAAACGCACGCACGAGGATCATATGAACTATTTCAGGGCGTTGGTAACCGGTGTGGCAACGGCTTCTTTAGGTGCCATTATCTTTGGTGCATTCCTGTTCATCTATATGGAATTTCTGGACACCAGCTTCATGCAATTCCTGATCGACAACGAGCCGATGGGACGTTTTCTGAATCCGTATATGGCTTCGTTTATTGTGGTGCTGGAAGGTGTTTTTTCAGGCCTGCTGGTGACGTTCGTGCTGATCAATTACATCGATACGGATGCGCCATCCGAAAACTGATACAGACTTATTCAAACTGAATAAATTCGATGGAAACCTGCTTACAGCAAGCAGGTTTCTTTATTTTTGATTCGTTTCAATCCTTCCTTTATGCGTTACGAAACCATCAACCCGGAATTATTTATTCTCAATCGCAGGCGGTTAGTTAAGGAATTGCCTCCCAACTCCGTAGCCGTCTTCAATGCCAACGATATCATGCCCAGCAATGCCGATGGCACGATGAAGTTCAGGCAGAACAGCGATCTGTATTACCTCTCCGGTGTTGACCAGGAAGAAACAATTCTGGTCATCTGCCCTGATCACCCGGACAGGCAGCTCCGTGAAGTATTATTTGTGCGCGAGACCAGTGACCTGATTGCCACCTGGGAAGGACATAAACTCACGAAGGAGGAAGCCCGCGAGCTGACCGGCATAAAAACTGTGTTGTGGACATCAGACTTTAAACGCGTTTTCAATACGATGATGGTCATGGCCGGTGTGGAGCATGTATACCTCAACACCAACGAACATTACCGGGCCGATGTGCTGGTGGAAACACGCGATGCGCGTTTTATTAAATGGTGTCAGGAGAGTTATCCGCTGCACCACTATCACCGTGTGGCGCCCATCCTGTCGAAGTTAAGGGCCATCAAATCGAAGCACGAAATTGATACCATGCAGAAAGCCTGCGATATCACGGAGAAGGCATTCCGAAGAGTTTT
>JALOMI010000018.1 GCA_025455465.1 Cyclobacteriaceae bacterium
TTATGTCGGGACCAGTAGGCATTTTCTATCGCCAGTTTTCACTGACGCTGGCCATCGCCATTTTCATTTCCGGTATCAATGCGCTCACGCTCACACCGGCCCTGTGTGCCCTGCTGCTGAAGCCCACCCATCATAGCAACAATAAGTTGCTGCAGGGCTTTTTTGATTCATTCAATACCGGCTACGCGAAAGTTGAAAATGCCTATAAGGGTTTGGTGGGCAAATACGCCTCCAGGCGAACGCTTACGATGTTATTTACGCTGGTGTTTATTCTTGGCGTATGGGGTATCACCCAGGTTCTTCCCTCCGGATTTATTCCCACGGAAGATCAGGGCGTTATCTATGTGAATGTAACAACACCTCCGGGTGCAACGGTAGAACGTACCGGAAGAGTACTGGATGAAATCACCCGCGTCAGCCAGTCCTTTGAAGCGGTGGAAAATATTTCCACCCTGGGCGGTTACAGCCTCATCACTGAATCGGCCGGTGCTTCCTTTGGAATGGGGATGATCAACCTGAAGCCGTGGGACGAACGGGAAGAGTCGGTTAAAGACCTGATCGTGATGTTGCAGGAAAAGACAAAACACATCAACGATGCGGTGATTGAATTTTTTCCGCCACCAACCGTTCCCGGATTTGGAAACGCCAGCGGTTTTGAATTTCGACTGATCGACAAGACCGGTAGCGGCAACCTGAACCGCCTGGATGAAGTGGCCCAGGATTTTATCCAGAAAATCAAAGACCGGCCTGAAATTGAGAATGCTTTCACCAGTTTTGATCCTTCTTTCCCGCAATACATGATTCATGTGGACTACAAGGTGGCTGCGCAGAAAGATGTGAGTGTAGCGGATGCTATGAATACCTTGCAGACCCTGGTGGGATCATATTATGCCAGCAACTTTGTTCGTTTCGGGTTGATGTATAAGGTGATGCTGCAGGCCGGCCCGGAATATCGCGCCAAGCCGGAAGACATCATGAAGCTGTATGTAAAGAACAGGCGCGGGGAAATGGTACAGTACGGTACGTTTATACGTATGGAACGGATCTACGGCCCCGAACAGATTACCCGATACAATATGTTTAATGCCACCATGATCAACGGAGATGCCGCCCGAGGATTCAGCAGTGGGCAGGCTATCCAGGCCATTGAAGAAGTAGCCAAAGAATTGCCACGGGGTTTTACGTACGAATGGTCAGGCATTACCCGCGAAGAGATTTTATCGGGTAACCAGGCGATTTATATTTTCATTATCTGTATTGTGTTTGTGTACCTATTGCTCGCAGCACAGTACGAGAGTTTCCTGTTGCCGATGCCGGTATTGCTTTCATTGCCCACCGGAATTTTTGGTGCCTTCTTTTTCCTGAAAATTCTCGGCCTGGAGAACAACATCTATGCTCAGGTATCGCTCATCATGCTGGTGGGCTTGCTCGGAAAGAACGCCATTCTGATTGTGGAGTTTGCCATACTGAAATACAAGCAGGGAATGACCGTGACAGAGGCTGCCATTGAAGGTGCTGCAACACGCTTCCGCCCGATCATCATGACCTCCTTTGCCTTCATTGCTGGATTGATTCCGTTGGTGATTGCCACCGGCCCCGGGCAATTGGGTAACCGTTCCATCGGTACTGCCGCTGCCGGAGGCATGCTGGTAGGTACTGTGTTCGGCATCATTGTGATACCAGGGTTGTATGTGCTGTTTGCCTCCTGGAAAGAAAAGTATTTCAAGGGCAGCATCATTGAAACAGAGTTTGAAGAAAAGCCTTTATCCGAGCTCGAATAATTCGGTTATGAAACGTAAATCACAACACTACACCATAAGCGCAGTTGTCTTACTAATAGCTTCACTGTTATCATCCTGTAAACTGCCACAGGAATTAAGCGGAACCGATTCGCTGAAACAGACTACAACCTTTTCGTACGTTCCGGATACGGTTCAGCGTGCGCAAGACCTTCCGGCATGGCGTGATTTCTTTTACGATCCGTACCTGGTGGCTTTGATTGACACAGCCATCGCCAATAACCTGGATTTGAAGATGGCCAGCCAGCGCATTTATCAGGCACAGGCCGGTTTTCGTTACAGTCAACGTGTGTTTTTTCCTTCCATCAATGCGCGCACTGCAGCAGGAACCACCCGTTTTGGCGATTATACCGTTGACGGTGTCGGTAATTTCGATACTAATTTTTCGCCCAACCTTACGGATGAGCAACGCATCCCCAACCCGGTACCGGATTATTTTTTAGGAGCCGAGACCAACTGGGAAATCGGTCTTGCCGGAAAACTGCGCAACCGGAAAAAGGCAGCCATGTCGCGTTACATGGCAGCAGAATTTAACCGGCATGCGGTGCAGACACACCTGGTAGCCGGTGCAGCCCGGCTGTATTACGAATTATTGGCAGCCGATAATGAACTGAAGATTATTCGGCAGAACCTGGCCTTGCAACAACGCGCATTGGAGATAGTAGACATTCAAAAGCAAAGCGGACAGATCAATGAACTGGCGGTGAAGCAATTCCAGGTGCAACTGCTTCAGACCCAAGCGTTGGAAGCGGAACGTATTCAATACCTTATTGGAGTAGAGAATTCCTTGAATACGTTGTTGGGAAGATATCCGCAACCGATTCCCCGCAGTGACACCCTGATTGCAACTGATCAGTTGGCCGTGATTTCTTCCGGACTTCCGGCCACTTTATTGCAAAATCGTCCGGATATCCGGGAAGCAGAAATGCAACTGAAAGCCAATGAAGCCGAACTTAAAGCAGTAAAGGCATCGTTCTTTCCGGTGCTGAATATCTCCGCCTTTATTGCACTGAATGGGTTTAATCCAACGTTCTTCTTCAACCCGGCTTCCCTGGCCTACACACTTACCGGGGCGCTCACGGCACCGATCATTAACCGGAATCAGATAATGACGGATTACCGCCTGCAGGCAGGTGATAAAAAAGTGGCCTTTTATAACTATCAGCAGCGCGTGCTCCAGAGTGTGGCTGAAGTAAGTTCCTATTACAACCGGATGATGGGCTATCAGCAGGTTAGCGAGCTGAAGCAGCGCGAAGTGAATGAACTGAAAACAGCCACTGTAATTGCGAACGATTTATTCCTCACAGGCTATGCGAATTACCTGGAAGTGCTCATGGTTCGAAGAAATGTGCTGGACGCAGAAATCCAGTCCATGGAAGCCACAAAAGAATTTTTCCATTCGTATATTGACTTTTATAAAGCGATGGGCGGAGGCTGGCGCTGATGCCCGCTAACTATTTTTCGATGATGATTCGGAATGCAGTTCTTTTTATTGGATTGGTACTGGCCTTGGCCGGCTGTCAGTCATCCACCAGTAAGACAGCAGCAGTAACCCTTCAGGCAGGCGCAGCATCAGCACCAGTCAACCCGCCTATGGGTTCATTCATAGCCGGAGATAAGCAAAACCGCACATTCACTTCAGTACATGACAGCCTGTATGCCAAAGCGGTTGTTATTGACGATGGCACAAACCTGATGGCCCTGGTAACCATAGACTGCATCGGGTTGCTTTATCCGGAAGTAAACCGCATACGCGAACAGGCCTCAAAGCTCACACCAATTCCTTTCGATCATATTATCGTGTCTTCCACGCATACGCATTCCGGTCCGGATGTGGTGGGCCTATGGGGAACGGATTACGAGCATACAGGCAGAGACAGCGCCTATGTTTCATTTCTGATCAGTACCGCAGCCGCACAGATCAGTAAAGCGTATGATCAGCGTGTACCGGTTTCTGTATTGACCGCAGAAAGTGTTTATGGTGAGGAATGGGTTGCCAATATTGCCGATGAGGAAATTGACCGTTCTGTTACGGTTATGCAGTTTGTTAATGATACCGGAGCAACAATTGCTACGTTGACCAATTTCGCCTGCCACCCGACTTTCATGGACGCGGTCTTCAGTCATGTTTCATCCGATTATGTCGGAAGCTTCTACAAGTCATTAAGCCGGCTGTTGCCCGGTGAACATCTTTTTCTGCAAGGTGCCATTGGCGGATGGGTGCAGCCGATAAAGGGCAAAGGAACATTGGAGGGCGCACAACTGCGCGGAGATGAGCTGGCCAAGACGGTGCATCAGGCGCTGCAAAATCCGCAGGTGATTGCAGACCCGGCACTTGATTTTCGTTCAAGTATTTTCCGGCTTCCGGTAGCGAATGAAGCCTGGCAACAACTGGCTACAATCGGTACCGTTCAGCGCGTTATAACGGATTCGTTGGAAACAACACTAGCCTGGTTTTCGGTAGGTACGGCCCAGTTTGCCACACATCCCGGTGAGACAACACCCTACCTCGGTCTGAAAACAAAAGGTATGATGAACAGCGGACCGAAATTTATTCTCGGACTCTCGCAGGATGCCCTTGGCTATATTCTCAAACCGGAATTTTTTGAAGAGCCTCCCAAGCCGCATGCGGAATACTTAACCCGCATGTCGCTGGGTAAACAAACATCTCCGCTGATTGAAGAGCAATTGAGACGGATCATTCCGAAGTAAATTCAGCAGTTCAGCAGGCTGGAATTAACTGTGCTGCTGGCAACTGTCGAAATCATTTTCTCCCTAATTTGCCAGCCAACTAAATGGTTTATGGAGAACACTGTATTGCAACGGCCGTCTCGCCAGTTTTTATCGGAAGATTTCAGGATTGAATCGTGGGAAGATCTGCAACCTCATGTTAACCGGCTGCTGGAGTCTCCGGTAGGCACAGTCCGTGAGCTTCGAACCTGGTTTAAGAACCGCAGTGAACTGGAGTCAGTCATCAGTGAAGATTTTGCCTGGCGCTACATCAACATGACACGCTACACCGATAATGAAAGTTATACGAAGCACTATGAGTATTTTGTGAAGAATATCCAACCAAAGATGGCGGCCGTTTCCGATCAGCTGAACCAGAAGGCAGTTCAGTCAACGGCCCTTGCCGAACTGGAAGCAGATGAGGCGTATCGCATCATGATCCGCAGCATGCGAAAGGATATTGAAATCTTCCGCGAAGAAAATATTCCACTCTTTACCGAAATCAGCCTTGAACAGCAGAAGTATAATCAGCTGAATGGGGCCATGACGGTAGAGGTTGACACAAAGGAGCTGACGTTACAGCAGGCTTCGGTATACCTGATGTCTGCGGATCGCTTGAAGCGGGAAGAAGTTTATCGCAAAATCAGTGAACGCAGGCTGAGGGATAAGGAGGTATTGGATGAGTCGTTCACCAAACTGATCGCGTTACGCCATCGTGTGGCGGTAAATGCCGGCTTCGCCAATTTCCGCGACTATATGTTTAAGGCCATGGGGCGCTTTGATTATACCCCGCAGGATTGTTTTAATTTTCACCGTTCAGTTCAGGCAGCTGTTGTACCGATGATGAATCAGATGATGGTGGAGCGAAAAGAGCAGCTGAAACTGACAGCATTAAAACCCTGGGATAAAGCGGTTGATCCGAAAGGACGCGAGGCACTCAAGGCTTTTGAAAACGGTGCTGATCTCACCGCCAAAACTATTGAATGTTTTCAGCGCATTGATCCCTACCTCGGTCAGTGCCTGTCGATCATGAATACCATGGGGCATCTCGATCTTGAATCCCGTAAGGGTAAAGCACCGGGCGGATATAATTATCCGCTGGCTGAAATCGGAGTGCCCTTCATTTTTATGAATGCCACATCTACACTGCGCGACATGGTTACGATTATGCATGAGGGGGGGCATGCGATACATAATTTCGTTACACGCGATCTGGAGTTAAACGACTTTAAACATACACCTTCTGAAGTGGCCGAATTGGCATCCATGTCGATGGAACTGATTTCAATGGATCATTGGGATGTATTCTTCACCAATGAATCAGACCTGATACGTGCGAAGCGGGAACACCTGGAGGACATACTGGAGACACTTCCATGGGTGGCTACCATCGATGCCTTTCAGCACTGGCTGTATGAACATCCGCATCATACACATAAAGAACGGAAAGAAAACTGGCAGCGTATCTTCAATCAATTCACCGATAAAGCAACGGATTGGTCAGGTGAAGAAGTGGTACGTGAATACTTATGGCAAAAGCAACTGCACCTCTACGAAGTGCCGTTTTACTACATCGAGTACGGCATGGCACAACTTGGCGCGATAGCCGTGTGGAAGAACTATAAGGAAAGTAAACAACGCGGACTCAAGGGCTACCTGGATGCGCTTCGGCTTGGCTATACACGTTCCATACCAGAAGTATATGCGGCAGCGGGGATTCGATTTGATTTCAGCGAAATGTATATCCGCGAGCTGATGAATTTTGTTCAGCAGGAGCTGAACGCGCTGGCCGATTAAATCAGCCGCGCCCCTTATCGAGCAGCAGACTTAATTGTACAGCCTCGTCTTCGGTTAGCGAAAGAATCTTGTCGATTTCAGCCTGCCTGCGGCTGATGTCCTTCAGCAGGTTAAGACCATGTTCAGTGATGAAAACGTTGCTGGCACGTTTGTCTTCCGGACAAACACTTTTGCTGATCAGATTTTTCTTCAATAATCGATCAAGCAGGCGCGACATGTCTGAATTTTTATCCAGCATGCGCGACTTGATTTCATTGGCCGATATACTCTTTGGATGTTGGCCTTTTAAGATCCGAAGCACATTGAATTGTTGTCCGGTGATTCCGAATGGTTTGAAAAAGTCATGCTGACGGTTCACCAGCCAGTTGGCTGTAAAGATCAGGTTGATAACAGCCTTCTGATGAGGGCTGGAAAATTTCGGCTGCCTGATTTCGTCTTCGATCTTCATAGATATAAAAATGGCCCGCAGGACGAATCCATACGGGCCACACCTCACCTAAACCTTATGCTTGTTTGTCTAATTCAACTTTGATAACGAGGGTTACCTCATCGCCTACAACCATTTCTCCACCCGGAGTTTTGTTGGCCCAGCTCAGCCCATAATCCTGACGGTTGATGGTAGCGTTCAGTTTGAACCCTGCCTTCTCACCGCGGCCGGTATTGATCTGTCCGCCATAGGTAACATCGAAGTCCACCTTCTTGGTTACACCCTTCATGGTGAAATCACCTTTCAGTTTGTATTTATTACCTTCCTTAACAATGGTGCCTTTGAAGGTAATTTCAGGATACTTTTCAGCATCAAAGAAATCGGGTGACTTCAGGTGGCCGTCACGTCTTTCATTGTCGGTGTTGATGGAAGCGACTTTAGCCGTAAACGTTACTTCAGCGCCATTGAAGTCGTTTGATTTGCTCACCACTTTGGCGTCATAATCCTTGAAAACACCTTCTGTTTCGGCCACCACCATGTGAGTTACACTGAAACCGATTTTGGAGTGCACCTTGTCGATATTCCAGGTTGTTTGTGCGAATGCCGCAGTACCCAGTACTACAGCCGCAACGAGTAAACTGATTCTTTTCATGCGTTTTTTCTTAGCGGGAATTTTCATGCAAGTATAACACCAATCCGGAATTAAATGTTTAAACATCTAATATTAAATATGTAATGGCTTGATAATCAATGGTTAAAATTTACATATTAAGCCAGTAGCTGATTTTAAATACGATGCCGCGGAGGCGGGGAGAGCCCTGAGCGAAGTATCGGCCTTCGCTGTCGGTGAATGCTTCAGTCACGTAATTATCGGTGTACACCAGGAAGATGTCGGATACCGGTTTGAAGCGCCATTGCAGGCGGGAGTTGATATTGAGGTTATTGAGCTGATTGTTGTACTGAACAAATGTGGTAAAAAATAAACTGGTAGTCAGGGTTAGATCCAGCCGCGGCCCGATTAACATGAGATTAGCGTCATTGTATGGTTCTGGCAAACGAATACGGTCGAAGGAGTAATTCAGTGAAATAAATCCTTTCGGGATGTAGCGGTAGGTTAGCGAGCCGGTAAAATTGATTCTGTTTCCGTTGAAGTATCCGCCACTGCGTGTAGACACATTGAAGAAAAAAACTTTCCTGGCATCTGAGGTATAATTTCCCACAATCAGGTTATTGGCGTATTCCGTGCCTGCCGGCAGGGGTATGCCACCGGTACCGCTGGCATCAAAAGGACTAAACAGATAGGTGTATTCCCTGCGCAGGCGAATGTTCCAGAAAGCGGTGTTTTTCATGCGCATGCGGTACATCAGGTTAACATCCCAGTCGAGCATGCCATAGGTTTTATTCCCTAATAAATCGAAGTCAAAACCGGGGCCGTGACTTTGTATCGTGTTTGATTGGGGATAGAAATTATACCAGGTGGTATGGGCCAGTTGAATAATATCACGCCTGCGAACAAAGCCAACTTCGGGGTTGTAGTTGGCACCGACATTACGCCCAAAAAAGCGAACGGACCATTTAAGTGTATTGTAGCTGATGTTGCCTCCGGTGGCGAACGTTGAATCCAATTTTTTCTGATCAAAGGAACGGTGGTAAAAAAACTTACCAATCCACGTATTATTGCGGCTGGCCAGGTTGTAGTCGAGTCCCATTACCCTGCTGAATTTATTTGGGTCCGTAGTAAATTCACCGTTAATACTGTCCTGAAATGCCTGTTTATTGACCATCATCATAGCGATGTTTGAGCGTGCAAAAACTTTCCGTTGCACGGTAGCAACCATGTAATTCGTTGATGGTAATCCAATGGAAGGGTCTTCTGCCCCCTGAATGTTCAAGAAACCAACCCGCCAGTTATTATCAATTTTACCACTCAGGCGAACACCACCGTAAATCTGGTTTTGGATATTCTGTCCGGTAGCTGTATCCACCGCGATACCGATTCTTCGCGAAAAGAATGGGCGTGTTCCTTCCACCCCGAAGTCGGCAAATAAGTCGGCATTTTCAAGGAAGAACTGGCGTTGTTCCGGAAAGAAGATTTCAAAGCGGTCGAGGTTGGTCACCTGGGCATCAACCTCTACCTGGGAGAAATCCGGATTCACCGTTACATCCAGATTAAGTGCAGAGCTTACTGCTATTTTGGCGTCAAAGCCGCCCTCAAGACTCTTTTCTGTGGGGGTATTTTCAATAAAATTTCTGTTTCCATTAGCAGCTACATACGGAATTAGAGAAATGTTGGAGCCGGTTTTTTTCAGGGGCTCATCCCAGATCAGTTCCCGGTTAAAAGCGAGGGTGACAATATCAAAATTGCGCGGGATGGGTGACCATGTAGACCGCTCGGCATACTGGCTGTCGATGCGGTAAAAATTAACATACCAGGTATCAGTTTCATCTTTGAAGCGAAGTGTTTTGAAGGGTATAGCCATCTCGGCAATCCAGTAGTCATCATAAATCTCCGCTGCTGAATACCATTTATTATCCCACACTAAGGAGAGATCCTGGCCTGTTGTTCCGCCATTCGCAATAAGCCCTTCACGCTGAACACCAAACGGGTTAACCCCAAACATAAATCCGTTGGTTCGGTCAAGAAACGGATCAAATACCACCGTAATACCGTCATTGCCTTCGCCCCGAAAATCCCTTCGAAGGGAGGGTGTAACATACCTTCTAGGACCAAGGTTGTACATTTTAGCCCCGATGTAAACGAATTTGTCATCGTAAGTCATCCGCACCACGCTCTGAGCGTTGGCATAAGAGGTGTCCATCGGAAAAAACTGCCGGAAGGGACCGGTAGAATCAGCTAAAGTCCAGTCTTCTTCATCCAGTTTTCCGTCAATCACAATAGTACCAGTGGCCCGCTTGATATGAATTTGCTGGGTATAGCCTGAAACCGCAAAGAAAAGCAACAGGAGTAGCAGGAGTTGGCGCACGTGTTCTTGAATGTAACCCTGCAAGTTCAGAAGCACTTCATTAGTTTGCAAAAGCGGATGGGATAAACGGATTTTTTAAAGGTTGAGGTAAAAATCTTTAGTCAGGTTGATATACGCCTCCGACCATTGGTTTTCCTTCTCATAAAGGATGAGCGTTTCCTCCCGGAGTGTTGCCGGAGTTCGGGATAATTCCAGCAGCCAGCGTTCAGGTGGTTTATGGCTTCGGGTATAAAACAGGCATTGCCGAGTTACCTGAAACTGATGGGCAGCAGCTAAAAGGCGAAATGAATTACCTTCTTTATAGGGGAGTATGAGTGCAAGTCTTCCGGAAACGTTCAGGAGAGAACCGGCTGCAATCAAGAGATCCTGCGTGGTCAGCGTATCGGCATGTCGGGCAATACCCCGATTGGTGTCTGGTGGTTTAAGGCTGTTGATGAAATAGGGAGGGTTTGAAATTATCAAGTCGTAAGACTTGTCAGATGCAACGTGTTGAAGGGAAGTTTCAGCCAGGTTAAGGGAATGCACCCATGGGGATTGCTTAAAATTTTCCCGGGCATCGGCCGCAGCCAGTGCATTGATTTCCACGGCATCGATTATTGCCTGGCCGTGTGTACGCTGTGCCAGCATGAGCGCAATGAGTCCGGTGCCTGTGCCGGCATCCAATACAGTTTCCTCACGATGTACATGCGCCCAGGCGCCCAGGAGTACACCATCGGTGCCGACTTTCATAGCGCTGTTGTGATGCTGTACGGAAAATTGCTTGAAATGGAAATACGTATTCACGCGCATCGAAATTACGTTAACTTTAATCAGATAAATCAACTCCTATGTCATTTCCTTCCGATCTTGAAATTGCCCAATCAGCAACTTTAAAACCAATCGAAAAAATTGCCCTTCAAATCAACATTCCATCCGATGAACTGGAACTCTACGGTAAATACAAAGCCAAACTGCCGCTGCATCTTTTTAACGAAGCGAATTTCAAGCGCAGCAAACTGATTCTCGTTACCGCCATGACACCCACACCGGCCGGTGAGGGAAAAACAACAACATCTATTGGTTTGTGTGAGGGGATGAACCGTATCGGAAAGAAATCTACCGTAGTGCTTCGTGAACCATCCTTAGGTCCTGTTTTTGGTATGAAAGGTGGCGCTGCCGGTGGTGGTTATTCGCAAGTGGTGCCGATGGAAGACATCAACCTGCATTTTACCGGTGACTTTGCAGCCGTGGAGAAATCCAATAACCTGATTGCTGCGCTGATTGATAATGACATTCAGCGCCCGGACGGTGGACTGAAAATTGACCCGCGCACGGTTGAGTGGAAGCGCGTCATGGATATGAACGACCGGGCACTGCGCAATATGATTACCGGTTTGGGCGGTAAAAATGGTGGTATGATTCGTGAATCCGGATTCAACATCACGGCTGCTTCCGAGATCATGGCTATTCTTTGCCTGGCCCGCGACATGGATGATCTGAAGCAAAAGATTGGAAATATTTATGTGGGTGATACCTATAAGCAACAAGCGGTTTTCGCCCGCGACCTGCAGGCCCAGGGGGCCGCTGCAGTGCTGCTGAAAGATGCCATTAAGCCGAACCTCGTACAAACGCTGGAAGGAAATCCGGCCATTATCCATGGCGGCCCGTTCGGCAATATTGCCCAGGGAGCCAACTCCATCATTGCAACCCGCATGGGTATGAGCCTGAGTGATTATGTGATCACCGAAGCGGGTTTTGGATCAGACCTTGGTGCCGAGAAATTCATCGACATTGTTTGTGGTTACGGAGGCTTCTCACCTCATGCCATGGTATTGGTGGCAACGATTCGGGCCATTAAATACCACGGTGGTATGCCGCGTGAATCCCTCACCAAGCCCGATATGGAGGCACTTGCACGTGGTTTTGCCAACCTGGAAAAGCATATTGAAAACACCAAGATCTTCGGTGTGCCGGCTGTGGTTTCCCTCAACAAGTTCATCACCGATACGGATGAGGAACTGCAATGGGTGATGGATAAGTGTGCCGAACTGGGCGTTGACATTGCCCTTTCGGAAGGCTGGGAGAAAGGGGGTGCCGGTATGACAGATCTGGCACAAAAGATTGCCGCTGCTGCGGATAACTTTCACGGAAAATACTGGCCTGTATACGACTGGAAATCATCGGTAGAAGAGAAGGTGCGCACAGTGGCCGTGAAGATTTACGGTGCACGTGATGTAGAATTCCTGCCAAAGGCCAAACAAAACCTGAAGAAAATTGAACGCATCGGTCTTAGCCATGTGCCGGTATGCATTGCCAAAACACAGAACAGTTTTTCGGATGACGCGAAACGGCTGGGGCGCCCGAAAGATTTCATCATAACCGTTCGCGAAATTGAAGTGGCTGCCGGTGCCGGATTTATCATTCCCGTTACCGGTGACATTTTACGGATGCCCGGCTTGCCGAATTTGCCGGCAGCATTGGGTATGGATATCGATAATGAAGGAAGGATAAGCGGGTTGTCTTAATCGATTAAGGTCAGTCATTTTTTTATGGCAACTCATGTACAAGGTGTAGAACTAACGCGGGTAATTTCTGGTCAGGCAGAAAAGACTTCTGACCTGGTTGCTGTTGAGGAACCCCTCGAAATACGTTTGGGTTTTGGTCCGGAAAAGGAAAGGCAACAGGTTGCAGTTTCCGTAACTATGCGCACACCCGGGCATGACTTTGAGCTGGCTTCCGGGTTTCTCTTTACGGAAGGCATCATTGAAAAATATGATCAGGTAGCATCCATCCGGTACTGTGAAAATCTGGGCAGGCAGGAAGAAAAAGAAAATGTGGTGCGGGTGGAACTGAAGCCGGATGTACCTGTTGACCTGAAAAAACTTCAGCGTAATTTTTATACGACTTCGAGTTGCGGTGTGTGCGGCAAGGCATCCATTGACGCGGTGCATCAGCAGTGTGCATTTATTTCACCTGGTTGGACCGTAAGTGCTGACATAATTCACTTGCTTCCTGATTCACTCCGAAAACAACAAAATGTATTTGAACACACGGGCGGCCTGCATGCTTGCGGTTTATTTCATGGTGATGGTAAACTTGAATTATTGCGCGAGGATGTTGGTCGCCACAATGCGCTGGATAAAGTGATCGGTGCCATGCTGGCATCGAACCGGTTGCCGCTGAGTGATTGTCTGCTATTGGTTAGCGGAAGAGCCAGTTTTGAACTGGTCCAGAAGGCCGCCATGGCCGGTATGCCCATGCTGGCAGCGATTGGTGCACCGTCAAGCCTGGCTGTTCAATTGGCCGATGCCTGCGGAATGACCCTGATAGGTTTTTTAAGGGATAAAAAATTTAATTGCTATAGCCATCCGGCAAGAATTGCAAACCTATGACGATATCCTGCTCCACAGTATAGACGCAGATAATACACACGCATAGAAAGCGATTACTTTAATCAGGATGATTACAAGCTTCCCGCTAAAAACGCGCAGAGAAAATCGTACAAGAGGAATGGGAAGAATAAATAATATAACCGTTCCTAATAAAAGTTGCCCGTAAGTGCCCTCAAAAACCCCATAGTAAAATAACTGCACTACGACAGTGCCCAGAATGTAATACATGGCCAGTTGATAGCAGGCAATGACAACATGTTCGGTAAAAGTAAAGCGGCTCTTAAACAGGAGATAATTATATAGCACCGTAAAAATGAACAGGAAGAGATTGAATAAATTAAAGGTCAGTTCTAATTGATCGGTCACATCGTTCAGAATAAACGGATTTCCTGTAACACGCGCTTCATACCAGCGGAAAATCACTTCCAGAAAATAGACCAGGGCGATTATGGTTAAAATAAACTGAACCGGATTTTTGTACGGCTTGCTTTTGCCGGCCAGAAAGTCGTTGATCAGTGTTTCCGGCTTTCGAAAAAGAATCCAGAACGTATAAAAGAAACCGGAGTCGAAATCAAAAAGTCCTTTGATGTAATTGGTCAGATTAGCGATGCTTAGCGGCACTGCTATCACTTTCTGTCCGCAGTTCGGACAATAGTTGCCGGTGAACGAAGTTGTGCAGTTTTTACAATTCTCCTGATTCATGAATTCGTAGGGCGGGTACGTGCTCGGTAAAAATCAGATTATTTTTTCTCATGGCTTATACGTTCACCCCAAAAACCCTTGTGTTTTGTCACCACAATATCATGAAATACGTTGACCTGGCATGCCAGACGTAGCCCGGAATTCAGCTTGTGTGGTGGAAACTGAAGCCGCCATTTTTCCATTTCCGTAAGGGTATGCACTTCGCCTTCAATTTTAACCGCACAGGTTCCGCAAGATCCCAGGCCGCGGCAATTGAAATAGCGGGCTTTGCCGTTATGCACGCGCAAACCGTTTTTCAGCAACACGGTTCTCAGCATAGCGCCCGGTTGGCAGGTAATTGTCTTTCCCTGGAACTGAATGGTCGGCATGTTTAAATGCGCAGCGCAGACATCCCGCCATCAACGTGAAGGATTTGCCCGCTTACCCAGCTGCTTTTTTCACTCAATAAATATACCGCGGCTTCGGCAATGTCTCCCACTTCTCCAACTCGCTTCAGTGGATGCCTTTCACCGCTGGCTTTTTTCTTTTCTTCACTGGAAAGTATCCGGGAAGCAAGAGGCGTATCGGTAATGGACGGGGCAATGGCATTCACCCGGATTTTCGGTGCCAGTTCGGCTGCCAGTGAACGGGTCAATCCTTCCAGCGCTCCTTTGGCCATGGCGACAGAAGCATGAAAGGGCATGCCCTGCTGCACGGCTACCGTGCTGAACAATACTACGGAACTTTGTCCGCCTGCTTTCAGCAGCATCAGCAAATCACGGATCGTTTTGGCCGCCAGTAATGTATTGAGTTTAAAATCAGCCATAAACTCTTCATCCGTAAAACGATGAAAGGGTTTTAGCTGAATAGTGCCGGGCAGGTATGCCAGACCGTGTATGGCTGACGGCAAATCGGCCGTTGAAACAGCCTGCTGCTCCACATCAAACGGGATATGATGAATGCCATTCACGGAGGGCCTGGTGCGGCTGAGCACATATACTGAATTTCCTGCGCTGATCAGTTTTTCAGCCATGGAGGAGCCAATTCCGTAACTTCCGCCTATCAGCACATAATTTTTAGATTCCATGAGTAAATGATTTACGCATTAAACACGGAGGCAAACCAAATGTTGCCGGTTTCAGTTGATTAAGTGAACATGACCGTCAAAGCGATGAAAAAGCAAACACCACAACCGAAGCCCTCCATGAAGCCCGGTAAGGGTAAAACATGGACTGATAAAGTGCTTGATCCAGCGAAAGCGCCCATTGTTAAAAAACTCGACAAAGATTTCGCGGATATGCCGGTCGGATGTCGCATGCTGATTGCCACTCCGCTGATTGTGGATCAGTATGTGCGTCAGATCCCGAAAGGAAGGAGCAGTACGTTGAAAACCATGCGAAGTGATCTGGCTGCAGAATATCATGCTGATTATACCTGTCCGGTTACATCCGGGATATTTCTGCGCATCGTTTCCGAGGCAGCGTATGAACAGCTGCAGCAAGGTAAACCGATCAGCCGGGTGACCCCTTTCTGGCGGTTAGTCGATGCCAGATCACCGCTGAATAAAAAATTTTCCTTTGGCCCCGATTTCGTCATCGCCCAGCGGAAAAAAGAAGGACTTGATTCCTGACAGATTACTCTTCCGGAAGCGCTGCGATGATATTTTTCAGAAAGGCATTGTCATCCATTTCCGCACCGGTGGTGAGGCTGAGTTTTACTACCACTAAATTCTTTGAGGGAATGATCCACACATACTGGCTTTCATAGCCGCTGCAGTAGAACATATCTTCCGGAACATCAGGATAAGTGCGGTTGGAGTGATTTCCCGGCTCACCGGCATTGAGCCAGAACTGCGCACCATACTCACCGCGTTTAGCACCTTTGGCAGGAGTGGCGGTAAACTCGACCCAGCCTTCTGGGAGAATTCGTTCGCCCATCCAGTAGCCATCATTCAAATACAGCAGACCGAAGCGTGCCCAGTCACGGGCGGTGGCATAGGAAAAAGAAGAACCGACAAACGTTCCGCCCGGGTCGGGTTCGATCACCATGGAATACATGCCGACCTTGTGAAAGATGCGATCATACGGAAAGCGGTGATAGTTTTCATCGCCAACCGTTTCACGAATGATACGCGACAAAATATTGGTGGTTCCGCTCGAATAATAAAAAACTTCACCCGGGGTATGTTTCAGCGGAACGTCAGCGGCATAAAGTCCGGCATCGCGCTTTTTGAATAGCATAGTTGTAGCCATGCTCGGACCACTGTACACTTCCTGCCAGTCAAGTCCGCTGCTGGCCTGCATCAGGTTTTCCAGCGTGATGGAATTCCGGTCATCGTTTTGCCAGCGCTTAACAGGTGCGTGATCGGTCATGCTCAGGTTGCCACCGCGCACCAGCACACCCATCATGGCATTGGTTAAACTCTTGGTCATCGACCAGCCCATCAGCCGGGTGTTTACCGTAAATCCTTCGGCATATTTCTCGGCAATCAGGTTGCCGTTGTGCAACACTACGACTGCGCGGGTGCGGATGGTTTTTTCCGGACCGGGTTCGCTGAAAGCTTCGTTGATGGTTTTGTTGAGTAATTCAATATTATAACCGTATAGATTTACTTCCTCCGGCATTTTATTGCCTGTTGGCCAGGGCACCGTATCCGGATCTGTTACCGGTGCTGTAACATTCTTCCAGGGCTGATTGCGCAATTCCGCCTCCGTGATTTCATTCACCAGCGTGCATCCAAGTCCTTTCCGGTAGATCGCTTTCCGTTTGGCCAGACCGAATACCGTAGCCGTTGCTGAGGAATCGGCATAATTCACTTCAAAGCTTCCCAGGCTCAGTAAGCCACTGCCCAGTTCTTCGCTGATCACCTGATCAGCCGGCCGCCCCGCCAGCATGGTGCAGGAGCATAGTGCCTTGGCGCCATAACCGGAAATGATCGGGAAGGCCTGCCATACATAGTTTATACCATAGGCCAGAAGGACAATGATGATTACCAGGAAGGTTCGGATAATAACTTTTCTCATGGGTTAAGAAATTGGTCGGATAAGGTTACAAAGAAGGTGCAAACTTCACAATCAAGATAACGTTCTTCTAGGGTGGTCGGTCACTTCAAGTCAGACTGTTGTTGCTTTGCGGATTCCTTTGCTCTTACGGATGTTAACGGCAATCACCTTGTATTCCGGGCACATGGCTTCTTTGTCGTGCTCATCCGAACCGATAACGTTCAGTCCGATTTCCGGAAAATGAAAGGTGGAACTCAAGATCCCGGGTTTTACTTCATCGGTTATGCGGGCTTTCAGATCGACTTTTCCGCGAGGAGATTCCACACAAACCATGTCACCGTTTTTAATGAAATGTTTCTCGGCATCGGCCGGGTTGATGAGCAATACATCTTCGGTGAGCAATTCGACATTTTTTGTTCTGCGGGTCATGGTGCCTGCATTGTAGTGCTCCAGTTCGCGATTGGTGGTAATGATGTAGGGATATTCTTTTCCGTTGTTGATGATCTCCTGACTCTCCTGGAAATCGAAATAATGAAATTTGCCTTTTCCGCGCTTGAACGTATCGGTATGTAAAATTTTGGTATCTGTTCCATCTTCTTTAACGGGCCATTGCTTGCCGTTGTCACCCAGTTCATTCCATTTTACACCTTTAAAGAAAGGAACGATCTGAGCAATTTCTGCCAGCACGGTATCCGGATCATAATCGGGTGTTGAATAGCCCATCCGGTTCATGATATCCACAATGATTTGTCCATCCGATTTTGTTCCATCAATTGGATCAACCACTTTATTAACGCGTTGTATTCTGCGTTCACCGTTAGTAAACGTACCGCTCTTCTCCAGGAATGATGCACCCGGCAATACAACCGTAGCAATCTTTGCGGTTTCGGTCATGAACAGTTCCTGCACCACCAGCAAATCCAGGTTCTTCAAAGCCGCCATAACCTTGTTGGTGTTGGGATCCGTTTGCACCAGGTCTTCCCCCATAAGCCATAAGGCTTTCAGTTTGTTGTCCAGCGAAGCGGTGTACATCTGCGGAATCTTGTAGCCGATGTGCTTGGGGAGTTTAGCACCGTAAAAATTTTCATAGCGTTTATGATACTCCGGATTGGTGACATCAAAATAACCCGCTCCCTGATGAGGCTGGCAGCCCATATCGGCAGCTCCCTGCACATTATTTTGGCCACGCAAGGGATTAACACCAACTCCTTTACGACCGATGTTGCCGGTAATCATGGCCAGATCCGTAATGAGCATGATGGCGTAGGTTCCGTAGGAATGTTCCGTCACGCCCAGTCCGTGAAAGGACATGGCAGCCTTGGCCTGGGCATAGGCCCGTGTTGCTTCCCGCACCAGGTTTCTGTCAACACCGGTTACGCGCTCCAGCTCACCGATGTTTACGCCTAGAATTTGTTTTTTGAAATCTTCATACCCTTCCGTGCGTGATTCAATAAACTGGTTGTCTTCCAAACCTTCGGTGATGATGTAATACAGCATCATGTTGAGCAGGGCCACGTTGGTACCCGGGCGCAGAGGCAGGTGATAGGAAGCGTAGCGGGCCAGTTCGGTTTTACGCGGGTCGATAACAATCGTTGTCTTGCCCTTCATGGCAAACTGCTTGAACTTGGCACCGGTTACCGGGTGTCCATCCGTTGGATTGGCGCCAATCACCAGGATGCAATCGGCATGCTTTAAATCTTCAATGGAATTGGTCGCTGCACCCGTACCGAAACTGCGCTGCATGCCCAGGGCGGTCGGGGAGTGGCAGACACGTGCGCATGAGTCAATATTGTTTGTACCGATCACCGCGCGGATGAATTTCTGCATCAGGTAATTTTCTTCATTGGTGCACCGGGCGGATGATATGCCTGCGATGTAATCAGGACCGTAGGTATTTTTGATATGAGTCAGTTTTTCGGCAATGAAGTCATAGGCTTCATCCCATGTAGCCGGCTGCAGTTCGCCATTTCTCCTGATGAGTGGTGTGCGCAGCCTGTCGGGATGATTGTAGAAAGAGAACGCAAATCTTCCCTTCAGGCAGGTGTGTCCCTGGTTTACCTCTGCATCATACGGGGCCTGGATCGATTTGATTTTATCATCCTTTACTGCCACCTCCAGGTTGCAGCCGACACCGCAGTAGGTACAAACCGTCCTGACTTTTTTCTGAGCGTTGATGCTCTTCGATTCAAACACATCAGAAATTGCGGAGGTGGGACAAGCCTGGGAGCAGGCTCCGCAGCTAACACAATCGGAGTTGAGGAAATTGTCATCAAAACTTTTAATGATCCGGCTGTCAAATCCGCGGCCGGCCATGCTTAGCACCATTTCACCCTGCACTTCATCACAGGCCCGCACACAGCGGAAGCAGTTGATGCATTTCGACAGATCGGAAGTCATGTACGGATGACTCAAGTCTTTCTTCCGGTCGAGGTGGGTTTTTCCTTCCGGATAACGGACAGAACGCACACCTACCTGGGCTGCGACAGTCTGGAGTTCGCAATTATTGTTGACTTCACAGGTGAGGCAATCGAGGGGGTGATCGGTCAGTACGAGTTCAATAATGTTTTTCCGAAGCCGGGTGATTTTTTCAGTATCGGTATAGATCCAGGTGTTCTCCGTGAGCGTAGTATGGCAAGAGGCAACGGTTTTGGTCGGGCCGTCAGGTTTTAATGCCACATCCACACTGCATACGCGGCAGGAGCCGAAGGGTTCAAGGTTTGGTGCATCGCACAGGGTAGGAATGCGTTTATTACCAAGGTGCCTTCGGACAAACGATAAAATAGTTTCGCCTGCATGCATTTCATAAGCCTTGCCGTTGATATAGGCGAGTTTGCTTTTCTCTGCACCATAGCCGTTGGCTGGCACATTCAGGGTTGATCTGGTTTTTGATGCATCCATGGCAGACAACACTAATTGCTGAAGTACGATTTTAATTCATCTTCAAAATAATGCAATGCATTTTTTACCGGCAGCGGCAGACCGCCACCGAGCATGCACAGCGATCCGATTTCCAACGTCTCCAATAAATCATCAAGCAGCTTCCGGTCAATTTTATAATCACTTGTTCTTGCCTTGTGAAGCATTTCTTTTCCGCGGGTGGAGCCCAGTCTGCACGGGAAGCATTTGCCGCAACTCTCGTGAGCGGTAAATTCAAACAGATGCTCTATATACAGCAGCATAGGAAAGTTTTCGGGGATGCATACAATCGAAGCATGCCCGAGTAAAAATCCCTGGCTGGAAAAGGATTCAAAGTCTATGGTGAGGTCATTGATTTTGGAGACCGGAACAAGGCCACCCAGCGGACCGCCAATGTGCAGTGCTTTTACCGGTTCGCGGAAACCCCCACCCAGTTCGTGGATGACAGTGTCCAGCGGTGTGCCCATATCCACTTCATAAATGCCGGGTCTGTTGAACCAGCCATCGAGCGAAAGCAATTTGGTGCCGGTTGATTTATCCGTGCCTATCGAAGCAAATGTTTTTCCGCCATGCTGCATGATCCAGGGCAGGTTAGCCAATGTTTCTACATTATTGACAACAGTCGGAAGATTGAATAATCCCTGCTGGGCAGGGTAGGGTGGCCGCACCCGCACTTCCGGGCGCTGGCCTTCAATGGAGGAGAGCAGAGCGGTTTCTTCACCACAGATGTAGGCGCCCTGTGCCTTGATTATTTTAAAATGAAAGGTGAATCCCGAATCAAAAATGTTTTCTCCGATGTAATGGTTTTGCTTAAGTGTACCGATGGCATTTTCTATAGCGACTAATGCTTCCGGGTATTCCGCACGGATGTAGATAATACCCATGGTGGCATTGGCCAGGTATCCGGCCATCATCATGCCCATCAGTACAGCATGGGGTTGATGCTCCAGCAGGTACCTGTCGGAGTAAGCACCCGGATCGCCCTCATCCGCATTGCAGACAACAAAGCGCTGCTCAGCGTTAGTATTCCGGCAACTTTCCAGTTTGATTGCCATCGGGAAGCCGGCACCACCCCGGCCCCGTAATCCGGAGGCTTTGAGTTCAGCGAAAGATTCTTCGACCGGCTGCTGCAAAAATTTTTTCAGGATGGCGTAACAGGTTTCGATGCCCGGAAATGGGTGCGTGAGCACCGGTGTGCCTTTCGAGGCTACCGCATAGGAGTCAGCAACCGGAGTTTTATTTTTTTTGATGGCATCAATCTCATCGATGGCATTGCCGGAATAATTTTTTCCGTCATAATGAAAGGAAGAATTCTCATGGCATCTTCCCAGGCAACACATTTCCCCGATTTCATGTCCGGCAAAATGTGCCTGCAGTTTTTCCTTCAGTGCCGGTTGTGTGCCTGCGCACAGGCAGGCACTTCCGTTGCATACGTAAACTTTCTTGCCCTGATTTTCAGGTTTAAGGAAATCATAAAAAGTTACGGCTCCGTATACATTGGCTTTTCCGACCAGGAATTCCCTGCGAAGTTCCTCCATGCGTTCAACCGATGGAGTGCCGGTTTCTCCGGCTGCAATGCCAAGATCCTCAAACAGGGTTTTAGCGGCACCTTTTCTTCCGGCCAGGTAGCTCAGGTTTTTTGACATAGTAAATTGAAATACACCTTTAAGATATCAATAAATCCAGTCTTTTAATCGACAGAATGGATGGAAGGTGTCTGGCGTAATTAAGTTGCAGTTTCACTCAGTTTTTCCACGATTTCCACTTCGGGTTCGGTCAGCAACAAATCGCGGAGGGCGTGTATCATTTGCCGGCTGGACATGTTGAATGCCCGGTTGATGGTAATCTGAGCGGGTATTTCTGCCTGCTCTAATTTTTTGGATGCGATGGAAGCAGTGATCAGACGTGTAAATGCGATATCGTCTTGCTTGTTTCGGTTCGTCAGATCGTGGATGGAACGGATCGTGGCGCTGACATCTTTTTCATCGAGTATGCTGATAAAATCTTTATGGGCGGCAGACCATTTATCTTTAAAGTGCTGAAGCAGTTTTTCTATTTCAGGATTGCCGGAGTCTTCAATTTCCAGCAGATTATGCTGAACGTCTTTCAAAATTTTGGCGGAAGCTACCGCGTTGCGGCAGGCATGTAATAATTTATTGAGCTCGCGGGCTTCAGCATCGCTCAGTTCATGCATCTGCATGCCGGAGGCAAAGGTATAGATCTCAGCCTCCAGCAGTTTGATCCGCTGGTAATGTTCATGGAGTGATATGTCGGCAGCCAGCAAGGAATCTTCACGCTTAAGAAAAGTTTGGAATGGTTCTTTTCGACTCATCTGTAATAGCCTGAGGTGGTAGCGGATGACTTCAACAACAAGGTGCCTGATCTCTGTTTTCACCGCTGCAATACCGGCTTCCGGAACATCGGGTTTCAGGGTATGAAGCACCCGGGTGATGGTGGGTTGACGATCGCGGATAATGCGGGTGATCAAGGCTGTGAAATAGCCAATCAGCGGGAGGAATACAATAACACCCAGCAGGTTGTACAGCGTGTGATATAATGCGATACCCGTAACCGGATCATTTTTAAGGTGCAACACATGTTGAATGAAATTGATCATGACCGGAAAAAGCAGAAT
>JALOMI010000167.1 GCA_025455465.1 Cyclobacteriaceae bacterium
GTAAAACAGCATGCCTCCTTTCGGGGTGCTGTCTGCGAAATGTTCAAAGAATTTTACATACTCTTCTTCGGTACCGACTTCCATCGAAGTATTCCAAAGAATATTAGTAATTACACCAACATGATGATGGTATTCATGAAGGTCTTTTTCCTTGCCATCGATTACAACGATATGGGCATCACTCAGCCGCACGGTCTCTGTCATGCCGTGTAACGGAGCATTGAGCGAAAAATCAACCGGGCGTTTATAGTATTGAAGCACATTTACCAGCAGGGTTGCCAGCGAGGTGGTGCCGCGTGTCCCGCAAACAACAATCCGCTGTTTATCAAGACATTGCTGGTAAAGTGATGAAGGTGTTAAAGAATCCGATTGCATGCTTGAAAAATCAGTGTCAAAGTAAAAGAAAATGTTCGGTGAACAAAAGTTCGTGATGTTTAAATGATGCCAACGATAATGACACAGCATGACAGTATTCGGGGTATAAGTTTGTATAAAAGTTGAATCTTATACACAATTTTTGATGTTAATGCATTGTGAACAACTTGTGCATGAGGCAGACATGATCGTGTGCTTGTTTTTATAGGTTTGCTGTCCTTAAACAAGCAACACGTCCAACAACCACTGTATGGAGCAAAGCCGGTCAACGTCAGTACGGACAACCAAAGCAGGAATACCTTCCGGCAAGGGAGGTAAGCTGCTGGTGCGCGATATTTCCGAGAGTCTCGGGAAGTTGCCTCCGCAGGCGCTTGATCTGGAAGAGGCTGTGTTAGGCGCGCTCATGTTAGAAAAGGGTGCGCTTAACGCAGTTGTTGAATTTTTAAAGCCCGAGCATTTTTATTCTGAAGCACACCAGGAAATATACCAGGCTATCGTTGAGCTGTTCAAAAGCTCTGAACCGGTAGACATGCGCACGGTGGTGAACCAATTGCGCAAGAATGGTAAGATAGAGCTGGTCGGTGGTGCCTACTACATTGCAGAGCTAACCGCCAAGGTAAGCTCAGCAGCCAATATTGAATATCACGCCCGCGTGATCATCGAACTGGCCATCAAGCGCGACCTGATCCGCATCGCGTCCCAGATCCATCACGATGCCTACGAAGACACCACTGATGTTTTCGAGCTGCTGGACAAGACCGAACAATCCATCTTTGAGATATCAGACTCCAACCTTCGTAAGAATTACGATAACATGAAGAACCTGATGTACCGCGCCATCACGGAACTTCAGAAACTCAAAGAACATAAAGACGGTTTGACCGGGGTGCCTTCCGGATTTACGGCACTCGACCGGATGACATCCGGCTGGCAAAATTCAGACCTGGTCATTATCGCAGCGCGTCCCGGTATGGGTAAAACAGCTTTTGTGGTTTCAGCCATGCGCAATGCGGCTGTTGATTTCAAACGTCCGGTAGCCATATTCTCCCTTGAAATGGCCTCCGTTCAGTTGGTTAACCGGATGATTTCAGCCGAAGCCGAACTGGAAGGGGAGAAGATACGCAAAGGGCAGCTGGCCGAATTTGAATGGCAGCAACTGGTGCACAAGACCAACAAGCTGTCTGCTGCACCTATATATATTGACGACACACCGGCACTTTCGATTCTGGAATTACGGGCCAAATGCCGGAGGCTCCGGGCAGAACATAATATTCAGCTGATCATTGTGGATTACCTTCAGCTCATGCGGGGAGACTCTCAGGGTAACCGTGAACAGGAGATCGCTTCCATCTCGCGTGCATTGAAGGGAATCGCCAAAGAGTTAAATGTGCCCGTGTTAGCGCTATCGCAGTTAAGCCGTGGTGTTGAAACCCGTGGAGGAGACAAACGTCCGCAATTGTCTGACCTTCGTGAATCCGGTTCCATTGAACAGGATGCCGATATGGTTATTTTCCTGTATCGTCCAGAATACTATAAGATTACGGTTGATGAGGAAGGTATGCCTACGCAGGGAATGGGTGAAGTTATTATCGCCAAGCACCGGAACGGTTCCACCGGTTCGGTAAAACTGAAGTTCATCGGCAAGTACACCAAGTTTGCTGATTTTGATTCTCCGGCACCATCCGAAAATCCTTTCAGCGGAATGATTACCCGCGAAAGCCGGTTGAATCAAATACGTCCTGAAGATGAACCGCCTTCATCACGTCCGGATGAGGATGAAATGCCGTTCTGATTACAAATCGTTTTCCAACAGCTGGTAAGCTGCCTTCAATTCCTTTAACGCTCCAGAGTCTTTTTGTTTTTCTGCCAGTAAAATTCCGGCTCGGTATAATTGTATGGCTTTATCGATGTTACCCTTGCTTTCCTGAAAGGATGCCGCCTGGTAATAGGTAGGTAGATAGTCCGGATGTTGGTTCAGTAATTCCGTGAACAATTGATCGGCTTCTTCTGGTTTTTCAGTTCGGTATTCCATCGCTAATGCATACAGGATAAAGGGGTCATCCGGTGACTCATCCAGATAGGCTAATAGTTGGCGCAAACGTTCGGAATTCATGGGAATTTTAGGTTTTTCTGATTCCAAATTTCGGATATTATACCTTATCTTGACGGCCGTTTCGAGGATATTATCAACCCATTGAGGAGTAAGCGCACATGAAAATTCTGGTTTGTATTTCCCACGTTCCTGACACCACATCAAAAATAAATTTCACGGATAACAATACCCGTTTCGACAGCACCGGAGTGCAGTTTATTATAGGTCCTTATGATGATTACGCACTCGCCCGTGCCGTTGAATTGAAAGAAAGCATGGGGGCTTCAGTAACCGTTATCAATGTTGGCCTTGCCGATACAGAGCCAACTATTCGAAAAGCATTAGCGATTGGTGCGGATGATGCTATCCGCGTTAACGCAGAACCGACAGATTCTTGGTTTGTGGCGGCACAAATTGCAGCGCAGGCAAAGGAAGGCGGATATGACCTTATTCTGATGGGACGCGAGTCCATCGACTATAACGGTGGTGTGGTACATGGCATCGTTGGTGAAATGCTTGGTATGCCCTCTGTGTCCCCTGTTATGAAACTTGATCTGGTAGGCAATACCGCAAAGCTGGCGCGTGAAATCGAAGGTGGCAAGGAATACCTTGAAGTGAACCTGCCATTCGTAGCCGGTTGCCAGGAGCCCATCGCAGAATGGAAAATTCCGAACATGCGCGGTATTATGTCAGCCCGCACCAAGCCATTGAAGGTAGTTGAACCGGCTTCAGTAGACAGCGGTGTGAAATTGCAGCAGTTTGAATTGCCTCCTCCGAAAGGTGCTGTGAAGATGATCCCGGCTGACCAGGTTCAGGAATTGGTGAACTTGCTGAAAAACGAAGCTAAAGTATTGTAATACTCATTCTGATAAGCGAAAAAATTCAAAGCGATGAATATTCTGGTTTTTATTGAGCGTGCTGAAGGAACGGTGAAAAAGAATTCGCTGGAAGCAGTTGCCTATGCCCATGCTATGGGTGGAAATGTTATTGCTCTTGCTCTTGGGGAGATGGATGAACAGGAGTTAAAAGCTTTAGGCACGTATGGTGCTTCAAAAGTTTTACATGGTGCTGATCCTAAATTCAACGCTGGCGTAATACAAGCTTATGCAACAATCATCACATCGGCCATGACTCAGGAAAATGCTGACATCCTTGTGCTCTCGGATTCTTCACTCGGAACTCCGGTTGCAGCACGGGTGGCTGCAAAGCTTGATGCCAGCCTGGTCACGAACGTTATCGCACTGCCGGAAACAGCATCCGGCTTTGTTGTGAAGCGTAGCATTTATACTGGCAAAGCATTCGCAAAAGTATCTCTGACAAAAGTTAAAAAAGTAATCGGCCTGAAGAAGAACGCAGCCGAAGTAAAGGAGGTTGGGTCACCAATAGAAGTTACACCCTTTAGCGCCACCGTATCAGACAGCGACTTCGCTACACGAATCACTTCCTCTGAGAAAGCCACCGGTGATGTGCTTTTGCCGGAGGCGAACATTGTCGTATCCGGTGGTCGTGGTATGAAAGGTCCGGAACATTGGGGGCTTATCGAATCGCTGGCAAAAACACTGGGTGCTGCCACCGGATGCAGCAAACCGGTATCGGATATGGGATGGAGGCCACACCATGAACACGTTGGCCAGACCGGTGTAAAGGTTGCCCCTCAGCTGTATATTGCTGTTGGCATATCGGGAGCGATCCAGCATTTGGCGGGAGTAAACTCATCAAAATGCATTGTGGTAATAAACAAAGATGCTGATGCGCCTTTCTTTAAAGCAGCCGATTATGGTATCGCAGGTGATGCATTTGATGTTTTACCGAAATTGCATGAAGCCATTAAAGCATTGAAGTAATCGTGAAGAAAATTAAACTTGAAATTCTGGGTCTTTCCTCCAGCCAGTCGCAGACAGGTTCATTTGCTCTGGTACTGGGTGAAACCGAAGGCAGCAGGCGGCTGCCAATTATCATTGGCATGTTTGAAGCGCAGGCCATAGCCATTGAAATAGAAAAGATACTCCCCAACAGGCCAATGACGCACGACCTATTTAAGTCGTTTGCCAATAATTTCCATTTCACCGTAGAGGAAATTGTAATTTCTGATTTAAAGGAAGGGGTATTCTTTGCCAAGATTGTCTGCTCAGACGGATTAAAGCGTTCCGAGATTGATGCGCGCCCTTCAGATGCAATCGCTATCGGTCTTCGTTTCGATTCACCGATCTTTACCTATGAAGCCATCTTGGCAGAAGCTGGAATAGTGCTAACCGATGAACAGGAGGAAGAAGCAGAGCCAAAAGCAGAACCGAAATCCAAAGTAAAAAAGGAAGCAGGGGCAAAGAAAGGTGATGATTTCAAAAATTATTCGGTCGAGAAACTCAATGAGATGCTAAAAGAGGCCATTGATAAAGAGGACTACGAGCGAGCCGCCAAAATCAGGGATGAGCTGAGCAAGCGGAATTGACTGGAGTCGCTTTTAAAATGGATATCTGCACCGAATCTTACTACGAATAAATTATTTCCTCCTTGTGCGCAGAGCACCAAACCTACTAACCTGAAGCCTTACCTATGGAATACCTGCGCGGTCTGATCGGATTGGGTGTTATCATTAGCATAGCCTTTGCATTTTCCGCGCATCGCAAGCGGGTTGACTGGAAGTTGGTTGCTTCAGGGGTTTTCCTTCAATTACTGATTGCTCTCCTGATCTCCAAAGTTCCGGTAGTACAGTCAGGCTTCAGTGCATTGGGTGATGGATTCGTTACCTTCTTAAGTTTTGCCGCTCGTGGTGCCGAGTTTCTTTTTGGCGACCTTGCCTTTAACAGTGACAGCAAAGAAGGTACGAGGCATGGTTTGGGATTTCTCTTTGCTTTTCAGGCGCTTCCGATGGTAATATTCTTTTCGTCTGTAACTGCCGGGCTTTATTATCTGGGTGTGCTTCAAAAAATTGTTTATGGCTTCGCCTGGGTGATGGCGAAAACCATGCGGCTATCCGGGGCTGAAAGCTTGTCGGCTGCTGGCAATATTTTTCTCGGCCAGACTGAAGCTCCTTTGCTGGTCAGGCCGTTTATTCCCCGCATGACACAATCGGAACTTCACTGCCTGATGACCGGTGGTATGGCCACGATTGCAGGCAGTGTGATGGGTGCTTATATCACCTTCTTGGCTGGAGGTGACCCGGAACAATACGGCCGGTTTGCCACCTATTTATTAAGTGCGTCAATCATGAATGCACCGGCAGCAATCGTCATGGCTAAGATTTTTCTTCCGGAAAATGAACCCGATAAAATTGATCGTCAACTCAGCGTGAATAAGGAATCGATCGGTGTGAATGTAATCGATGCCTTTGCATCAGGTGCCTCCGATGGAGTGAAACTGGCACTGAACATCGGGGGAATGTTGCTCGCCTTCATCGCCATCATCTATGCCATCAACTGGATTCTGGTGGATGGCTTCGGCAACTGGACTGGTTTGAATGCGTGGGTTGTGGCGAGCACCGATGGCACGTTCAGTGGCTTTTCGCTTCAATACATTTTTGGTCAATTGTTCCGGGTCTTTGCATTTGTGATGGGGGTTGAATGGGCCGAAACGATTCATGTCGGCAGCCTGCTCGGTCAGAAACTGGTTATCAACGAGTTTGTAGCTTACTTAGGACTGGCAGAAATGAAAGCAGCCGGTGTGCTCAGTAACAAATCCATCATCATCTCCACCTATGCGTTATGCGGTTTTGCCAACTTCAGCTCCATTGCCATTCAGATTGGCGGCATCGGAGGCATGGCGCCCAACCGGCAGGCCGATTTATCCCGCCTCGGCATCCGTGCGCTGATGGCTGCCTCCCTTGCCACCATGATGACTGCCACCATTGCCGGTGCATTATTCAGCTAAGCTTTTGTAATTTCATCCAAAAGCAGCGGCAATGCCTTTATCCCAGCAGGAGAGAGATTTATTACAATATTTTTCAAAATACCTTACCGATCACCGCAAAGCTTATGCGGAAAAGGTGCTGGCGCAACGAACCCGTCAGGTTACTGTTGTCCTGGAAGATATTTACCAGTCGCAGAATGCCAGCGCGGTGGTGCGTACCTGTGAATGCATGGGGCTGCAGGATATCCATATCATAGAGAACACCACCCAATATGAAATTAACCGCTACGTGATGAAGGGCTCCAATAAATGGGTTAACCTCATTCGTTATAACGACCGAACGCGTAATAATACCGCTGCTTGTTTTGAGCGCTTGCGCAAGGCCGGATATGTGATTTATGCCACATCACCGGAAACCAGCAGTATTTCCATACATGATTTGAATCCTTCAGAAAATAAGATGGCCTTGGTTTTCGGAAATGAACTGGAAGGGCTTTCTGACTATGCTATTCAGCAGGCTGATTACCGCATTCATGTGCCGATGTACGGATTCACCGAGAGTCTGAATATTTCAGCAACAGTAGCTGCCAGCCTGGCAGTTTTGATACCGAAATTGAAATCCGCTGCAGGAGATTTTCATCTTTCGGAAGAAGAAAAAGAAGTGTTGCGGCTGGTCTGGTACAGGAAGATGGTTCGAAGATCGGCCATTATGGAAAAGCAGTTTCTGAAAATGAATGCTTAGCTTTATAGCGCAGTTGTGTTTTGTTGTCTATGAGGTGGGTCAAACGGATATTATTTTTTGCCCCGTTACTGTTAGTACTTTTTACCCTGTTCGCCAACCTGTGGGTGGTATGGAGTACTCAATCCCGCATTTATAAGAATTCAGAAACGGTTACCGTTAATGACCATCGTGTGGCCCTGGTGTTGGGAACCAGTCACCGGCTTGCCGGGGGAGGGTCTAATCCGTATTTCACTTATCGGATGGATCGCGCAGCCGAATTATTTCACAAAAAAAAGATCGATCATTTTATTTTGAGCGGGGATAACCGAACCCGTTATTACAATGAACCCGTAGAGATGCGCAAAGCCTTGGTCGCTAGGGGAGTACCTTCGGGTTCAGTAACACTCGATTATGCCGGTTTTCGCACGCTGGA
>JALOMI010000168.1 GCA_025455465.1 Cyclobacteriaceae bacterium
CTTCCAATTCCCTGGTCAGCGAACTGATTACCCTGGCTGAAGCTAATTCAGCTTACTCCTATAACAGCACCATGCAGAAACTGGTGGAGCAAATCCGGATGGCCGAACAGCGGGTTGAGAATTACCGGGTGAAGTATGATGATATTGCTGTTTCCTACAATGCTTTTATCCATACGCATCATCAGATTCTGAGCGCATCCGAAAATAAAATCAGCCTGGAAACAAAGGCGCTCTTCCATACGGTGGCTGAATAAGATTTCAATTCACGAATCCGTTGTGTATTTTAGGAGAGTGAATCCCATCAAAAAACTCGGTTTCTTTACAGCGTTTATTCTGCCGGTTCTGGTGGTAACAGGATTCTATGCCGGTGGTTACTGGAATTTTTCGACACTGATCTTTGCCTTTATCATCATTCCGGTGCTGGATACAATTTCCGGTATCGATAAAACCAACGTGGATGACCGGCAGGCACGGATTGTCAATGATGAAAAGTATTACCGCTTTGTTACATTCATCTGGACTTACGTACAATTAGCTTTCGTATTCTGGGGTTGTTACGCTATCTCCCTGAATCGCTTTTCAAACAACTTTGAATACATTGGGTTTCTCACAGGTTTTGCCCTTGTTACCGGTGGCATCGGCATTACCGTTGCCCATGAACTGGGGCATAAACAACCCTGGCATGAAAGACTGTACAGCAAAATCCTGCTGATGACAGTTTGCTACATGCACTTTTTCATTGAACACAACCGCGGGCACCATGTTCAGGTTGCAACACCGGATGACCCGGCCACAGCAAGAAAAGGAGAAAGCTTTTATGCTTTCTGGTTCCGCTCTGTTTTCGTGGGTTATGTTCACGCCTGGAAACTGGAGCGTGAACGCTTACATAAAAAGGGATTGCCAGTATGGCACTGGCACAATGAGATGATTGCCTTCGCGATACTGCCGCTTGTTTTCTGTGCGTTTCTTACCTACCTGTTTGGCTATCAGGATGGCATCATCAACTGGCATATTCCGATGTTTTTCTTCGCACAGAGTGTGCTGGCGTTTACTTTGCTGGAACTGGTAAACTATGTGGAACACTATGGTATTCTGCGAAGAGAACTTGCTCCTGGAAAATACGAACGCGTCAACCCGCTTCATTCCTGGAATGCCAGCCACCTGATCAGCAACTTCTTTTTGTTTCAACTGCAGCGGCACTCCGATCATCATGCCCAGGCAGGCAAACGCTACCAGATTTTAAAACATTACGATGAAAGTCCGCAGCTGCCGTTTGGCTATCCTACAATGATTTTACTGGCCCTGGTGCCTCCGTTGTGGTTTACCGTCATGGATAAGCGACTTGACGACTGGTCCCAACAGGTTTATTCAGCAGCTACTTTCCGCTGATCTTCATAAGATCAATGTTGGATTATCTGCCGGAATCACCAATAGACGTATTGCTCTATTTGTAATAGGTTACCTCAACGCGGAAACGCGTGTCGATAGCACCAAGCCGTTCGTAGGCCGATTTGGAAATGCGAATAAGTACTTTGTCAGTAAGACCCGTATTCGGTAAGACACCGACCACACGTACAAATACTTCGCGGTTGTTCATTTCATTGCGAACTTTTAAAATCGTACCTGCGGGTGCCGTTCGATGAAGCGCCAGGTATTTACGATTTCCATCGGTGCCTTCAATTACTTCAGCAATTCCGTTTTCACGGATTTCATCCTTGTCTTTTACCGATTCCGATATGGTAATAACCTGTGGCTCCGGCTGGGGAATGATATCTTGCTCCTGAACCGGAGGTATTTTGGTTTCGACTACCGGTTCTTTCACTAAAGTTGTGCCTGACATGGACTGGGACACAAAGATTTGCTGACCAATTTTAAGTGATTCTGTTGGCAGGTTATTCCAACCTTTTAATTGCTGAACAGAAACATTATACTGACGGGAAATACTAAAAAGCGTTTCCCCTGCTGCAACAGTATGTACTTTTTGATTCGATTTGGACTCAGGCTCAGATCCAACAGCAATAATTGGTTGTTGCGTTGGAAGCGTTTTGGTTTCCGAAACAGCAGGTGGAGGTGTTGAAGTACTGTACATGGGTTGGGATACGAACAACCGCTGACCTACTTTTAGTGACTCTGATGACAGGCTATTCCAGGTTTTTAACTGTTGAACACTAACATTATACTGACGGGAAATACTAGAAAGTGTTTCTCCGGCAGCTACAGTATGCACTGTTTGGATCGAATTTGGCTGAGGTGCAGTAATCGACTGGGGCTGGGCAGCAGTTACCGCACTGCTCGAACGAATGATCAATTCCTGCCCGATACGCAGTGCATTGTCCTGAAGGTTATTCCATCGTTTGATCTCATCCACTCTGACATTATAATGCCGGGCTATACTGTACAATGTTTCACCTTCCGCAACCCGATGTCTGATATCACCGGGAGCTGCTTTTGGTTTTGGCATGTAGGGAACCCGCAGTACTTGCCCGATGGCCAATCCGGCATCAGCATTGGGGTTTACCTCAAGCAGTTGATTTACCGAGACTCCGTAGCGCCTTGATATACCAAATAAAGTCTCACGCTCATCTACCCGATGAAGAATAAATGTTTTACCGTTGATGGTCTCAATCCCGATCGAATCTGGCCGGGGATTAAAAAATGAGAGACCGGCTATTACCAAAAGTTTGATCATATACCCGCTGGTGTTCTCTTGCGCCCGTTAAAAAGTGACTACAAATTACATATTCTCTTCAGGCTAAAAAAGCCTGCATGGTAATACCTATACCCGCATGACTTGGGTTATTAACAAATTATCAGCCAATCTCATTCCCGTCCTGGGTGAAAAATAAAACATGCCCCTGCCTGCGTTGTTAAATGGTTAATTTTATACGTATTTCAATCCTTAAACACAGTTTTCATATGCAATTGCAGTATCTCTGGTATTTCTTGCTGATGGTATTTTCTTCGCTGGTTGCCGAAGCACAATCCAAACGGGTGATGGTCATGGAGATTAAAAGCGAAATTGATCCGAGAACCAACCGTTATGTTCAGCTGGCGTTCGACAAGGCCCGGCAAATTGAAGCCGATATTGTGATTATTGAGATGGACACCTACGGGGGAGTACTCACTGATGCCAAAGAAATCGTTGATAAGATCATGAAGTTTAAAAATCCCGTATGGGTTTTTATTAATTCCGATGCTGCATCGGCAGGCGCCTTGATATCCATTGCCTGCGACAGCATCTACATGGCACCGGGTGCCAGCATTGGCGCGGCTACGGTGGTAACAGCCACCGGTGAAAAAGCACCGGATAAATACCAGTCGTATATGCGCTCCATCATGCGTTCAACAGCCGAAGAAAAAGGACGCGATCCACGCATCGCGGAAGGTATGGTCGATGAAAGCCTAGTTATCGATAGCATCAAGCAGGAAGGGCAGATCATCACCTTCTCAACATCAGAAGCCATTCAGTATGGTTTCTGCGAAGCGAAAGTAACTTCTATAGAAGAAATACTGGAGCGAAATAAATTAAAGGATTATGAACTGGTTCGTTTCGAACTGAAAGCAGCCGACCGCATCATTGCCTTTTTTCTCAACCCGTTCATCAGCGGTATTTTGATACTCATAATCATTGGCGGCATCTATTTCGAATTGCAGACACCGGGGGTTGGTTTCCCGATTTTTGCCGCTGGTGTTGCCCTCATCCTTTACCTGGTTCCCTATTACCTCAACGGACTTGCAGATAACTGGGAGATCCTGGCCCTGCTGGCCGGTCTAGCACTAATCGGTGTCGAAATATTTGTCATACCCGGTTTTGGTATTGCCGGTATTTTGGGAATATCGCTGACGGTCATGTCCTTAATTCTGATTATGATCAACAACGATGTATTCGATTTTCAGTTTGTACCTGGTAATGATATCCTGTATGCTGCAGCGGCCACCTTCGGTGGCATGCTGGGAGGACTCATCCTGTTGTTTGCCGGTGGCACCCGCATGACTCAAACCCGTTTCTTTAAACGCATTGCGCTCACCGATACGCAGGAACGCGAGCAAGGCTTCATTGTTAAACCGGCCAGCGAACCGATGACCGGAAAAGAAGGTATTGCGCATACTGTGCTGCGCCCATCCGGAAAGGTGATGATAGACGGAAAACTGTTCGATGCCTATACACGGGGTGAGTTTATTGAGCGCGGAGACCGCATCGTTGTCCTTGATGATGAAACCACTTCCCTGCGCGTTAAACGATCAACAGACCATGGCTGATATCATTGGTATTATTCCTGCCCGGTATGCCTCCACGCGCTTTCCGGCCAAGCCCCTGGCCGATGTGGGTGGAAAAAGCCTGATTCAGCGTGTATATGAACAGGCCAGCGGAGCCAAAGCATTAAAGAAAGTTGTTGTTGCCACGGATCACGATGAGATCTTCCGACACGTTCGGGCATTCGGTGGAAATGTATGCATGACAAGAGAGGATCACGCCAGCGGCACTGACCGTTGTATGGAAGCACTTTCACTGGAATATGAAGCCTGTGATTACGTCATTAATATTCAGGGGGATGAACCTTTCATTCAACCGCAGCAAATTGATTCGCTGGCTTCCGTATTGGATGGCCTTACGGAAATTGCCACATTGATCAAGAAGATACACGATAAGGCACAACTGTTCAACCCAAATGTTGTTAAGGTTGTGTTTTCGCAGGCCAACCAGGCCTTGTACTTCAGCCGTTCACCCATACCCCACGTGCGGTCTTTGCCGGAAGAACACTGGCTGCAACATAGCGCCTTTTACAAACACATCGGCATGTATGCTTACCGGGCCGATATCTTGCAACGGATCACACATCTTTCCGTATCACGGCTGGAAAAAGCAGAGTCTCTTGAACAACTGCGCTGGCTGGAAAACGGTTTTACGATCCGTGTGCTGGAAACAGAAACGGAGACCATCGGTATTGATACACCGGATGATCTCCGTCATGCATTGGATTATCTGAAATCACTCACCACCTGAACGCTGTCCCGTCAAGAAAGTCGGTGCGCGTGCTGCGGTAGATATCCCGTATCCGGTAAGTCAGTGATATGCGGTTGCCAAACACGGTACCCACACCCTCTACTTCATAACCATTCACCGTCTGACGCGGAATGGTGATACGGTCGAAACTTACTGATGCCCGTACACGGATATTGACATCATAAATATTATCAATCCAGATAGCATCTGAACTTCGATTGGAACGCTCAATCCAAACCGTATACCGAGTGAAGTCGCCATACGTGGCGCTGTATTCTTCCATCTCATAGCGTCCTGTAATCCGGTCGCGGGAATCAAATATCGGTTCGGTGTAATAAAATTCGCAGGCCGACAAGCCGAGCAGCAGTGCGATGAAAATGAAGGGTTTCATAATCTGCAGTTTGCATCTGTAACAGCTAAAGCAAGTCTTGGGCCAATCCATCACCGCTAATGCTCCCGGTAAGGCAATAAAAAAGCCCCGGCCGTCTGCCGGGGCTTCTCAAAGGTTAAAAACGCGTCAGGCTAAAAACCCAACTTGATAAAAAGGCATACCGGTGCCGGCAAAAAATATTTACTACCAACAACCACTACGAATGGAGTAAAATACCAGTCGCACCGGAGATGCCATACCTTTGAAACCGTTACTTGAAACCGGATCATAAATCATTACTGATCATCCGTCTATCAATCCACGTTATCGTGCAAAAATTTATTATTACCTAAAATGGAGTTGTCATCATTCAGGTTAAACCTCGAGATAAACGGCTCAGAAGAATGCTGCACAGAATCCATTTTGATGCCCCTGCGCAGGTAAGCCGGAGCCGACCATTTCTCATTGAACTCCTCTTTCGTCATTTCCGGCTTGCGAATGCTCTTCAGTTTCTCTTTCCGCATTCTTGCTTCTTCCTCCAACCGCTGCTTCGTGGATTGCAACTCCATCATGCCATCGGATCCGATTTTCTGATCACTGTACTTTTCAGCCTTATGCTGATCGAACTCCTCATCCTTCCAGCCAAACAAAGTTTCTTCGTCATCGTCAAAAGAAGGAACATGGTTTACTTCCGGCTTTACGGTTTCCTGGTCATCATCAAAATCCTGTTCAATACGGTTAAAGGGTCCCTGGAATACTACTTCACGTTCAGCTGGCTTCGCAGATGATGTATCTTCCTTAGGCTCACCTGTCTTCTTCAGTTCAATTTCACGCTTGGCGGTGAAGGTCTCCTCTTCAAACAGCCAGGTTTGTGTTCGCTCCAGTTCGAGAACTTTTTTCTCCTGCTTCTCCGGCTGACTTTTCTTAACAGGCTCAGGTTCATGTTCCTCATGATCAAAACCTGTAGCGATCACGGTAACACGCAGGCGATCGCCAAGCGTAGGATCAACACCATGGCCGAAGATAACTTCAGCATCCTGGCCGGCCTGCTCCTGGATGTACTCGGTAATTTCATTGAGCTCATCCATCTGCAATTCATCCTCCGTTCCGGAAAATATAGACAGCAAGATCTTTTTAGCTCCCATGATATCACAGTTGTCGAGCAACGGAGAAGACAGTGCACCGCTCGCTGCATTTCGTGCACGGTTTTCACCGCGTGTTTCAGCGGTACCCATTACCGCAGGACCAGCATTCATCATCACGGTGCGTACATCCTGGAAGTCAACGTTAACATAGCCGGTGAGAGTGATAATTTCAGCGATACCCTTGGCGGCCGTTGTCAGTACATTATCCGCTTGGGCAAAAGCTTTTCCAATGGGCAGGTTGCCATAAATCTCACGAAGCTTATCGTTAAGAATTACCAATACGGTGTCGCAATTCTTACGCAGCAAGCTGATGCCTTCTTCGGCCACCAGCATTTTCTTTTTTCCTTCAAAACCAAATGGTGCTGTGACGATACCCACCGTGAGAATGCCCATGCTCCTGGCAATCTTGGCAATGACCGGAGCAGCACCGGTACCGGTGCCTCCGCCCATGCCGGCCGTAATGAACACCATCTTGGTTCCTTCAAGAAATTCAGCAATCTGATCCTTGCTCTCCATCGCAGCACCCTTCCCTACCTTAGGATTGGCACCGCAACCGAGGCCTTCGGTCAGGTCAACACCGATTTGCAATTTGGTGGGCACCGGGCTGCTGTTCAGTGCCTGCATATCCGTATTGCAGATAACGAACTCAACATCCTTAATGCCTTGTCGGTACATGTGGTTCACGGCATTGCTGCCGCCACCACCAACGCCAATCACCTTGATGATCGAGCGCCTGGCGCTCGGTTGATTGGCCGGCAGTTCAAATTTGTAGGATCCGGATTCAAACATGGTATTTCTGATTAGTGGTTGATTTCTTCGTTTTGTTTATAGGTTCATCGGTAATCATTCTTGCCATCGAAATCATCGATCAGCAAACTTTTTGTTTTGTTAAGTATATCTTCAAGGAAATTCCGTTTGTTGACGGTCTG
>JALOMI010000169.1 GCA_025455465.1 Cyclobacteriaceae bacterium
GAAAATCGATCCGATGTTTTTCTATAGAAAATCCAAATCACTTCTTCCCTTACATTACTTCACGCTGTTAATCATGCCGCTTACCAATATAAGCAGAAGACTCAGGGTACGAATCGATTTTCAGCTATATATACTTTTCCAGTAATCCTGAGCACCCATTATTTCCACGCAGCAAGGATTACCCCCATCAGGGTGAGGGATACAATGCTATAGCCGGCATTGATCAGGAACAGGGTGAAGGACTTTCGCTCAAACAAATAATGCATGCCAACAAAGGTGGCCACCCAACCGGCACCGGCCAGAAAGCCCCAAAGGGCGCCCATAACCGGATTATTTTCAGGTCCAATAAACATGGCGAGATTCACTGCTGCAATCAGGCCAAGTACAAAGGCAAGCCCGAAGATCTTCATCATATTTCCCTGCCGGAGTTCCTCCTCGGTAAATCCGTTTTCTTTCATCCACGCTTTACCGAAAAGCGCGGGAGAATACCAGAGTCCGCCAATGACAAAGGTGGACAGTGCTGCCACCAGAATAGCCCAGTAGTTAGGTTCAACGTTTTCCATGGGATTGATAGGTTTGGTTTGACTCAATGAAGTTGCAGGAATTGCCTGCATATCCACCATGGCATTACACCAATGGAATAAACAGAACGTAATCAACGGGAAACCAGTGATGGAATTCGAATCAGCCTGTGCATAATCAAATCAGCATGCCTACTACGGCCAGTAGCGTCATCAGAATAATAAACCAACGATAGGCTTTTTCGGAGAAGTATTTCACCAGCACAATACCCAGCCATGCCCCCAGTATAATCAAGGGTAGCAGCGAGAGAGCGAACACGATGGTGCTTACCCCGATCGTTTTCCAGAACAGGACGTGAAACGGCACTTTAAAAGCATTGACCACCAGAAAGAACCAGGCCGTGGTACCGATGAAAGCGTTCTTCGGCATCCGCATGGACAATAGGTAAATACTCATCACGGTACCGGCCAGGTTGCCGACCATGGACGTAAAGCCACCAGCAATTCCTGTGACTGTACCGAAGAATTTATTATCGGGAATACTTTTACGCGTGCCGTAATGTTCAAGCCACAGCATAATAACAATGCTTACAGCTATTGTCGTAGCCATGATCATCTTGAATACCTGATCGTTGATATAACTGCCGGCCACCGTGCCCAGCAGCACACCAGCTGCCGCCCACGGGAAAAGAATTTTCAAATGTTTCCACGAGGCATGCCGATGATAGTACCAGACCCCGAACACATCAGCCAGCAAAAGTAATGGAAGCACAAGTCCGCTGGACAGCTGTCCACCAAAGACATAGGCCATCATTGGTACGGCCATCATGCCTGCGCCATGCACACCGGTTTTGGCCATGCCGATGAACAACGCCACCAGCAACACCATCACCAGCTCAAATAACGGTAAGTCTGAGAAGTAACTCACAAACGTATCAGCCAGCGTGCAGTGAGCATATCAAAAAAGGCTTCATGGCATTTTGCCTATTTATCTCTTGAACGGTCATGCCCCTCTCGTTCTGTTTGCCCTGACGAACGTGCTGTTCGCTTCAAACGCAGACCCATCAGTAAAAATATCACCGGCCCCAGTACGGCATATCCAATAATGCCGATGTTTCGCAACTGCATATCGGCCAGCGGCACGCCCATCAAACCCAGCAAGGCCAGCAGCGCGGAGATCAGCATGAGCATGCGCAGGGTTTTGTCAAAATTATCTTTATGATAGATCGCGGAGGCAAAAAGCATTGCCAGGGGATAGAACCAATCCCACGCGAGGATATCCAGCGCATAGACAACCGAAGGCCAGCGGAAATCAAAGAACCAGGCAATACCGGTCGGTATACCTCCGGGATTTTTTTGAAACGCCAGCACCATGGTGTGCACAGCAGAAGTGACCACCGTCATCATCCCCAGGAAAAAAATAGCCGCCAGGCTGAAACTGCGGTGGCGGCTATCAGTGTGGTTGTGTACCACTACCATAACCAATAAAATGGAAGGAGCGATGAGCAGCGTAAGCAACTCCATCATGGTAAAGTAAGGGTTGGTGATGGGTTCATCCGGAGACGGCAACTGGAACAAACCGATGGTTGTTACGATAGCATACAACAGGCCAAGACCGGCAATCAACCAGCCTGTGAATAACCCTGTTCTTCGGGAAGCAGAAAGTGTTGGCATAGGTAAATGTAAAACAGAAAGGTATTAAAACTGAGAAACTTATCAGGTGTTGTCAGTCTTCCTGAAGCGGACGTTTCTTGATCATACCCCCTTTAATATCATTCACACTGGTTTCAACCATAAAGGCATTTTCGTCAATCTTGGCGACTTCCGTTTTCAGCTTTTGCAATTCGAGGCGGGTGATAACGGTGTATATGATATCATATTCACGTTCGTGCAATCCAGTCTTACCATAACCTCCCCTTCCGGGGATTACGGTTACACCACGCCCCATACGCTTTATAATGGCGCGCTTAATCTCATCACTCCTTTGTGAGATGATCATCACACTGGTGTATTCTTCAATACCGTGAACAACAAAATCGACCGTCTTGGAAGCTACCAGGTAGGTGAGAATAGCATAGAGGGCGGTTTCAATATTGATGATGTAGGCGGCCACCGAAAAGATGATGATGTTGAAAAAGAGTATCACATCCCCAACCGTTAGTGTTGTTTTCCGGCTGGTGAAAATGGCCAGTACTTCGGTGCCGTCAATCACACTGCCTCCGCGAATCGAAAGGCCGATGCCAAGGCCAAGAAAGAATCCGCCAAAGAAGGAAATCAGCAGCTTATCAGATGTAATGATGGGAAACTCCAGGAAGCGAAGCACCACAGACAGCAGGAAGATGGCCAGCAGCGTGCGTCCGGCAAACTTGCGCGACACCTGCGTATAAGCAATGATGACAAAGGGTATGTTGATGAGAAAGACCAGGTAGGCCAGGCTGATGTCGGTCAGTACGTTCACCAGCAGGGAGATACCCATCACGCCTCCATCGAGGAATTTATTTGGCAACAAAAATGCCTTCAGACCAAAGCCTGCGGCCAGCACGCCTCCGGAAATGAAGAACGCATCCTTTACAGCGCGTTCCTTATCTATTCTCTGGATACGCAAGGCCGTGAGCTGATGCCATCGTTGTCTTGTACTCATCAGGTTAAAAATACATTTAGCTGATGTATCTGCCAATGTATAAGGAACAAGATGCCCCAAAATGAAAGAACCAGTCTGGTCATTCAGACTGGTTCTTCATGAAAAATGCTGAAAACTGAGTTACTTCTTCGTGCCCGGTGAGCGCTCCAGGAATTCATCGTACAACTCTGTCTGACGGCTCACCATCGGTATCTGCCAGCCTTCTATGAAGACATGGGATACCTGGGTTTTGGTTTCAAACGGATCACCATCACAAACAAAGAGCGTGGCACTCTTGCCGGTTTCAATGGATCCGAGTTTGTCGGCCACTCCAAACAGTTGTGCAGGCACGATGGTCACCGCTTTCAAGGCTTCTTCCCGGCTCCAGCCGTAAGCCGCAGCAAAGCCGGCATGGAAGGGGAGGTTACGATAATTCATGTTACGATCGCCAGCTTGCAGTGCAACTGTTACTCCGGCTTTATGCATCAGACCCGGGTTGGCATACGGCCGATCATAGCGATCGCTTTCACGCGTAGGCAAACTTTGAACCGGGCCGGCAATGACCGGTATTTTTGCTTTGGCCAGTTCATCAGCCACACGCCAGCCTTCGGCTACTCCGGAGAAAATCACTTTTTTGATCTTGCGGTCCTGCACCCACTTAATGGCTGCTTTGATATCGTTGGCCGCATTCACATCCACCAGCAGCGTGCGTTCACCGCGAACAACCGGCAGCAGCGCCTGCAGTTGCGGATAATACTCCACCTTGCCTTTAGTAGCAGAATCCAGTTTATGATACTGCATGGCCTTATCCCAGGTTTCATTGATTTTCGCCAGGCTCTTATCAGCAGCCTTCTTGATGTCATCTTCCGATCTGCGGTCAAATGAACCTCTGCGCCCGGTCTGCGGGAAATTCATCACCACGGCTTCAAAGCCGGCAAACATCTGGTCAGGATTGTAGCCGTGCAGGTTGATCAATGCGGCAGTACCGGAGAATAATCCGCCTTGCGGAACAACGAGTGATGTCGTCACACCGCTAACACGGGTAACCGGTATGGCTGTCGCATTCGGATTAACCGCTACAAGGGCCTTTACCTGCGGAATGACATCCCCCACCTCATTATAATCGTTCGTGCGCGGATCAGATCCAACTTCAGAAAGACCGAGTATGGAACCACCATCGATCATGCCGGGATAGATGAACTTACCTTTGCAGTCGATTACCTCTGCACCGGCCGGAACAGAAACATTAGTTCCAACGGCAGTGATTTTACCATTGCTGATAATCACTGTGCCATTCTGGATGACGCCTTTGGTAATCGTTTCAATCGTTGCCCCGGTTAACGCAAACGTGCCAGTCTTACCTTTCGCAGTTTGCGCGATGCTGTGCACGGACAGCCCCAGGCAAATAGCCAGTACAGCTGTTGAAAGTATATTTCTCATTCTCATTGTTCTGTCTTGTTAAAGGTGCCAAACAAACGGGCCGTTTCATACTCAGCCCCTTCCATACAGTTGTCGTGATTGTGACCGAGGTTCTGATAGAGTGTCACATCAATGGTTGCTTTCGGATCGACAAACAGGCGCTGATCGTCAGCATCCTTTTCGCGGTTGAAGCGCACGATGCCGTCTACGATCGTGAACATCGGCACGGTGTAAACGGAAAGCGGATGGTTTTTAAAGATGGCGATGTCGGCTTCTTTGCCTACTTCAAGGGAACCTACCCTGCTTTCAATTCCCAGTTGTTTGGCCGGGTTGATGGTGATCATGGCGAGCGCTTCATCATCGGTGAGCTGCCCGTATTTCTGGCTCTTGGCCGCCTCATGATAGAGGTGACGCATCAGCTCTGCATCGTCTGAGTTGATGGACGTTGTCACCCCGTTACGCACGAGGATGGCTGCATTGTACGCGGTTGAATAGTAAACTTCAAATTTGTACGCCCACCAGTCGGAGAATACCGAAGCCATGGCGCCAAATTCAGCCAGTTCAGGGGCTACCTTGAAGCCTTCGTTCACGTGCTGAAACACCACCTTCTTCACACCGTAATCTTTCAACACACCCAACAGCATGTAGATTTCATCGGCACGGTAGGAATGGCAATGGATGATGATGTTGCCGCGGATGATGTCGGCCATTGTCTCCAGGCGGTAGTTGTAGGCCGGAGGTGCACCGCGGAATCCTTTCTGTGTTTTCTCTTTATTGTATTTATCCCAGGCTTCCATGTAGGCCTTGCCTTGTGCAAAGGCTTCGCGGATAACAAACTCCACACCCATGCGGGTGCGCGGAACAATGCCGTTGCCACTGCCGTGCACGCGTGTGGGGTTTTCACCTAACGCAAATTTGATGGTACGCGGAGCGCCATCCATCTTGAGCCTTTCCGGATCTTTTACGCCCCAGCGAAGCTTCAGTGTCTCGCACTGTCCGCCAATGGCATTGGCCGAACCGTGCATGGAGTGCACCGCAGTAACACCACCGGCCAGGGCGCGGTAGATGGAAACCTGGAACGGATTCACCGCATCACCGGTGAATACTTCTGCCGTTACTGGACTGGTAGCTTCATTCACCGCATCGATGGCGATGTGGGAGTGTGCATCAATAATACCAGGCATCACAAACATGCCTGTTGCATCTACGGTCTGGAAACCAGCCGGTGCAGTCAGGTTCTTTCCGATTTGTACAATCTTTCCGTCACGCACAAGGATATCGGTATTTTCCATGTTCCCCCTGGTGATCGTCAGAACATTGCCTCCTTTGATCAGCATGTTGCCGCGCTCCGTCTGTGCGAACGCGACAGAGACGAACAGGAGAAGCAGCGCTGTATATAGTTGTTTCATAGTCATCATCATTAACAGGTTATTGGTTCGGGTCTTTGGTGCCTCGCATCGGGAAACTGCCAAACTGTCCCACACTCATGTTGCCTTCGAATTCATTGCCGTCAATTTTCACACTGGCTTCAATAGTGAGCTCACTTCCACCGGCATTGAAACCGAAGGTAAAATTGAGGGTATTGCCGTCCACTGAAACGGACTTGAGCGCAGTTTCCTGGTTGGTCATCGCGCTGGTAATGGTACCGGTGTAGTTGCCACCTTCATTCTTGATGCGTACCTTGCCGGTGGAAGTACCTTGCGGTGTTTCGGTGGAATACGACCATGTACCGGAAGGGTCTGCCTTCTTACCGTTGGCCGCATCGTTCTTCTTCTCTTCTTTCACCTCATACTTATACATTACTCCATCCACAAAGACATAGCGCACTTTGGCTTTCTCGTTGAAGTAGGGCTTATCGCTGATCACCAGGTTGGCAATCTTTCCGTTGTCAACCGTTCCCATGCGGTCTGCCAAGCCTAACAATTGTGCCGGAGAGGTAGTGAGTGCAGCCAGCGCCTGATCTTCGGTGAGGCCGGCAGCGACCATCCTGCGCAGGTTGGCCGGAATATCTCTGGTTTTGGCTGTGTTGGTAGAAAAGCCGAACTGAACTCCCGCCTTCTGGAATGCAGCCGCCTGGGCGGTATACAACTGAATGGCTTCTGCTTTCCGCTTCTCCAGCGATTCCTTCTCAGCATCTTCTGCCTTCTTCTCTTTTTTCTCGTCTTTCTTCTCGTCTTTCTTCTCTTCTTTCATCGCCTCCGGCAAATCCAGGCTCAGAAACACTTTCGCATTGGAAGCCTTGATCTTATTAACCATATCCCAGCCCTCTTTCACATCACCCAGCATAACATTAAAACCGAGGTCATTCTGCAAGGTGATGACGCGCTGGGCCTCCAGGTATTTCTCCGCTTTGAACAACACCGGCAGTCGCTTGTCGATGACGGGATAAAATGATTCGAGTATCTTATCGGATACCGGGCGCTCCAGACCGTTGCGGTTGGAGGCATACATGGACTCGTAATTTTTGGCAAGTGCCGCCTGGCGGTACAACTCGCGGTACTTAGCCATGACACCAATTACCGTGTTCGGATAAACCCGCTGTGCAGGCGTTAATTCTGAATAAAAGGATGAATTGCCAACCAGCACCATTTCATTGGCGGAGTTGCCACCCAGTTGAATGATGGCACCGGTGCCGGGAAGCATACCCCCGTAAGGCACCACCTGGGCTGTTGTAAATCCGAGGGCACGAAGATCTTCTACCGCCTTGTCGGATGGATTCAGTGAGGTGCGCACATCATTGGTGGGTGAAATGCCCGCCAGTGCAGGCTCCGGATTGCCCGGATCTTTGGGGCGCTCCCGATTGGTCTCTTCCTTCGGTTTGGTTACGCCAACCCTGGAGTAGCCATCGATAAAGCCGGCATA
>JALOMI010000170.1 GCA_025455465.1 Cyclobacteriaceae bacterium
GTTCGAGTATAGGTTTGATTTCTTCCTCCAGCTTCTGCAGATCATTATAGAAGCGCACGCTTTTTTCTTGCGCATGCTTCACCATCAGCCCGTGCTCCGGAAAGTGTATTTGCTCCAGGAAGCGAAGCACCGCTATCCAGTCACCCGTCTGCAGGCTGCTGAAATTGGTGTCCGTGGTAATCGCCCTTCCGGTGATCTCCAGGTTCTGTTCCCTGTCGATGAGCATCACCAGCTCTTCGTTGCACGGCAGAAAAGGAAGCGTAGGGTGTGGTCCGAAAGATCCTTCGCTGGCGATGCCCAGGATAGCACCGGCTTCCTGCATGCCGGCAACCAGCTTATCACGCAGGGTTTCGTGAGCCGGTTTTTTGCGTTCAACAGTTCCGGAAAAGGTACCGAAGGCATCGGTATCGAAAGACGAAAAAACCGTAATCGGGCCCCCGATGCGGTGTTGCCATACCGGGGCGATTACGGTTTCTTTTTGATGTTTGGTGATGATGAACAGGGTACGGCTTTTCAGGCTGTCCGTCAAACCACCCCTGGTCATCGCCTTTGATTATTACTGTCCTTGTCCGAGGGAGAAGGCGGCCTGACCATCGAGATGATACAGGTTTTCTGTCTTGATGATTTCAAAGCCCTGGCTGTTGACTGCAGTCAGCAGGCCAATCACGTCAGCATAGTCAATGTTCTGTTCGTTATCCGCTTTATACCGGCAGCGCCAGTGGTCGGTGCAGAAGGTTTCCGGCAATCCGTCAGGATAAACTTTGATGCCGCGGTTGGTGATCATGTTCAGCTTCAGTTTGCCGAAGGTGATCGACTTGATCTGATCCCCCAGTTGCTGGGCAGAACCTTTCTTCCAGCTCAGGAACACATCCACGCCCTTCAATTCCTTTTTGGCCGGGGCATATTCTTTCAGGTTGATCTTGATAGCCGGTATCTCTTTATTGTACGATGCCGCCTTGAGTTTTTCCGGCTTCTGTCCTAGGCGCGCGATGATGGCTTCGGCAAATTCTTTGGTTCCCACTTTCTGTTTGCTCACACCCTCCTGGAAGATATCATAGGTATGGATACCGTCTTCGATTGTTTTTAACCAGGCATTGTGCACCTTCTCGGCCACTTCCGGCTGGCGGATATGCACGAGCATCTGGATGGCACCCAACAGCAGGCCCGAAGGGTTTGCCAGGTTCTGACCGGCCCTGCGGGGAGCGGAGCCGTGGATGGCTTCAAACATGGCGCACTGATCACCGATGTTGGCCGATCCGGCCAGTCCAACGGAGCCGGCAATCTGGGCGGCTACATCGGAGAGTATGTCACCGTACAGGTTGGGCATCACGATCACATCAAATAATTCAGGGGTGTCGGCCAGCTTGGCGGCACCGATGTCCACGATCCAGTGTTCCTTTTCGATATCCGGGTATTCCACACCGATCTCATCGAATACTTTATGGAACAAACCGTCCGTCAGCTTCATGATGTTGTCTTTCGTAAAGCAGGTAACTTTTTTGCGGTTGTGGAGGCGGGCATATTCAAAGGCGTAGCGAACGATTTTTTCACATCCCGGGCGGCTGATCAGCTTGAGGCACTGCACCACTTCATCAGTCTGCTGGTGTTCGATACCGGCATAGAGGTCTTCTTCGTTTTCACGTACGATCACCACGTCCATTACCGGGTGTTTGGTAGCTACATAGGGATGGTAGGAGATGGTAGGACGGATGTTGGCATACAGCCCCAGCATCTTGCGGGTGGTTACGTTCAGGCTCTTGAAACCACCGCCCTGTGGGGTGGTGATGGGCGCCTTCAAAAACACCTTCGTTCTGCGCAGCGATTCCCAGGCTTCGGGCAGGATGCCGGCCGAGTGACCTTGCAGATAGACTTTTTCACCGATTTCGATCTTCTCGATCGCCAGCTGGGCACCGGCTGCTTCCAGCACGTTCAGGGTGGCAGTCATAATTTCGGGGCCGATGCCGTCTCCGTAGGCAACGGTTATGGGAGTTTTTGTGGACATGATCGTACAGTTAGTTTAATGATGGCTGCAAATATAGAAGGATTACGAGTATTCCATAGCGAAACAGGGGATGCCGGGCAGGCGGAATACGGCACGGTGTTTTCGGGCCGGATCAGGGGCGGTTTTTTCTGCCCATAACATTTTTCACGGATGTGACGTTTGAGGAGTATCTTTGAACGCCCGTATCCGAACGAAAACTTTATGAAAAACGCCATCTTCATAACCTGCCTCTTTCTGGCCGGAGCCATCGGCTCCCCGGCAATGGCGGCAACGCTGGTTAACGCCAGTGAAACGGTGGCGATAGAATATGATGAACTGGTTGCTCCGCGTGACGGGCAGCATTCCCGCCAGGCATCGCGACAGATTAAATTCATTTGGTCGACCATTGCTCCCGCATCTTGTTCTCTTCCTTCCGATAACAGCTCCTTTATTGTAAGGGAAACAAATCAACCGACAGCACGTTCACGATCCATTCTCTACCGGAACTTCCGGTTATGAATCAGCCTTCGTATTAACCCGCGCTTCCGTCCGGAAGGCAGCGAACATTCCTTAACTAATAGTTTTCAAGAGACACCCCGTAAGCCGGGTTCTTTGTGAAAAAGGAATAATTCGGCTGACCTATCCGATGACGAAGTGCAGACGCCCGGGTTAATGTTTGGCGGAGAACAAAGTTTATCCGCACCGCCAGTGATGCTTAAATGCGCTGGTCATCATAGACAAAACAATACGGCTCACGTGAACCCATAAGACATCCATGAAAACCTCCATGCTTGAATACTGTAAACTCATCCTGCAACGCGTGTCGTTCGACAGGCGGCTGTGGCGAAAAGAATACCGCAAATCCCTGAAACGCCTAACGGTCAGTGAATCCTCCCAACTGCGGCAGTGGGTCAGGACGTACCGCACTAAAAATGACGTTCAACCCCTCATGATCACAACCAATGGATAAAATGATTTTCTTCTGGATCGCCTTTCATGTCTTCATCATCGGCATGCTGCTCCTCGACCTCGGTGTCTTTCACCGGAAGTCGCGGGCCGTCAGCGTACGGGAGGCACTGGGCTGGACGGGCCTGTGGGTGTCGCTGGCCATGTTGTTTAATACCTGGCTTTATTTTCAGTTCGGCCAGCAGCGCGCTATGGAATTCCTCACCGGGTTCGTGATCGAGAAGTCGCTGAGCGTGGACAACATTTTCGTGATGATGGTGATCTTCTCCTACTTCCAGGTGCCGCCACACTACCAGCATAAGGTATTGTTCTGGGGAATTCTCGGTGCCCTGGTATTTCGGGTGGTATTTATTCTTGCCGGTGTGGAGCTGATCCGCGAATTCCACTGGCTCATCTACGCCTTCGGGGCCTTCCTGATCTTCACCGGTTTCCGGCTGCTGATGGCCGGGGATGAAAAAATTGAGCCGGAAAAAAATCCGCTCGTCCGGCTGGTGCGCAAACTGTTTCCCGTTACACCACAGTATGAAGGAGAAAAGTTCTTTGTGCGGAAAGCCAACCGCTGGTGGGCAACACCTTTGTTCATCGTAGTAGTAGTAATTGAAGCCACCGATGTGGTGTTTGCTGTGGATTCCATTCCCGCAATCCTGGCGATATCAACGGATACATTCATTGTCTATACATCGAATGTGTTTGCCATCCTCGGACTGCGCTCCCTGTATTTTGCCATGGCCGGACTGCAGCAGCATTTTGTTTACCTGAAGTACGGCTTGTCGGCTATTCTTGTTTTTGTGGGGATGAAGATGGTGCTGGCCGATGTGCTGAAGGTGCCGGTGGAAGTTTCACTCGGCATTATTGCCACGCTGCTATTCTTCTCCGTGGCAGCATCATGGATTTTCCCGGCAAAGAAAAAAATAGTGGCGCCATCACCGGTATTGATCGACCGGGAGGAATGATGAGGCAGAAGATTAGGAGACAGGAGTCAGGAGTTGAGTAGTTGTTGAGTTGTGTAGTTGAGTAGATTAAGAATTGTTTAAATCAAAGCAAAGTAACTATGGGCTTGAAGCTTGCGGCTTGAAGCTTGAAGCTTAAATAAAATAGGTTCAACGAAATCGATGCAACGCATGAAAGAGGGCATCACTGACACCAACAAGTGTAACACATAACACCTGAACTGGCAAGGCTTCGCGCACAGCTGGATAGTATGGCGTGTTAGCGGGGTTTGGACTGCGCGGCTTTGTTAGGGCCATGGCCGCAGCAGTGATGGTTCCGGCTCAGCCGAAGCCTGCCGGTCGGTGTTTGTTTATTATGGTCTATGGTCGATAGTCAACAGACCATGGACTATGGACCATCGACCATCGACTTTTGTCTAAGGACCATCTCCCCATCTCCTCAAACCCTTAACTACTGACTCCTTACTCCCAATTAAAACCCGTTGCGTATTACGTTAAGATTACCTTAGTTTATCCGATTAATTAAATTGAGCAGAAAAGCTTTCTATGTTTGAATTATTTCCGGATGGACCAGTTTACGAATATCCCCAGGTTGTCAACATCACGTATTCGTTTGTTTGGGCGTTCATCCTGGCATCACTGATCGCCATCACGCATCGGCTCACCTTCACCGGTGATCATTATCCCAAAAACTTTTTTCAGTCGCTGGTGCTTGGCGCGATTGTCACCACGCTGGTCATGATGGCCATTGGCGACAGCCTGGCGCGCGGCCTCGGGGTGTTCGGAGCGATGGCCATCATCCGCTTCCGCACACGAATCGATGACCCGCGCGATGTGCTCTTTCTCTTTGCCGCACTGAGTACCGGCCTCGCCATTGGTGTGTTCGGATTTACAATTTCGTTTGTAGGCACGGTATTATTCTGTGCCGTGGCCGGCTTGCTGCATTATTCCCCGTTCCGCAGCCATACCTATCAGCAGCGGCTGTATTTTACGCTCAGTGACCCGGGTCATCTCGAGCGGGTAAAGGAATTGCTGAAACAGCATTGCCGTTCTTTTCAGCAGGAGAGTGCCACCGTCAACAAAGAGAACCTGGTTCGTTATCAGTTTGGTATCATCCTCAGACATCCGGAACACAAAAATGAATTGCTGGAAGCCATGCGCCAGCTTCCCGAAGCGAAGCAGATCCGTCTGAGCCTGTATGAACCCGTAAATCCATGACGATGAAAACCAGCGTATTTTACGGATTGATTGCCGTGCTGTTCATCGCCATGCTGGTGGTGAGTTTTCGCTTTTTCCGCGGCTCGGCCTATTCGTCCGTGGGCGTCACCATGGCCCGGCCTCATACCATCAGTTCCGATCGCCAGGCCACCGTCACCGGAGTTTTTGTAACGCCCGGGCAGCAGGTAAAGCAAGGAGATAAGCTGATGACACTCGTCAGCACATCGCTGGAGGTGGAACTCGACAGGCTGGAAAACCGGCTTGAGGGACTGCGGGCAGAACGATCTAAAAAAGTCAAAATCACCGAGTCGGAGATCGCTTACATCCAGGCACAACTGGATATCGAACTGGAAGAAATCGAATCGGTCATCACACGCACGGAAGCCGAGCTGGAATTGAATAAGCAGCTGGTGAAACAGTATGCCGGACAACCGGGTTACACCAGCAGCACAACACCGCTGGAAGAAAAGATCAGATCCTATAAGCGTCAGCTGGTTATGCGGCAGGAGGCGCGCAACATCCGCATACAGGATGTGCGCCAGCGCAACCAACTCGAGCTGCAGCTGCTCGATGATCAGATCGGCCTACTCGAGCCAGAGCAAGAGATACTGTTGGCCGAAAAAAACAAGCTCACCAAATATGCGGTAGCCGATGGCGTGATCGATCACATCAACGTCAAGCTTAATCAGCAGGTGGAGCCCTTCGCTCCGCTGCTGTCGGTAAACCCCGTCAACCCAACAATGGTGGTGGGCTACCTGGTGGGCCGCAAAGAAGCCATGCCCGTGGGCACGGTTGTACAAGTGAAGTCGGTGGACTACAACCATACACTGGTATCCGGCAAGGTGATCGGTTACGGTTCGGTGGTGCCACTGCCGGAAATCCTTCAGAAGTCGATGGCGGTGAAAGCCTTCGGGCGTGAAATCTTCATCGAGCTGCAGGAAGAAAATGCATTTGCTGTAGGTGAGAAGGTACTAATCCGTTGAGGTATGCGTTGGCGCCTGGTGCTTTTGTTTTTTATTTCAGCCAGCTCCCTGTTCGGACAATACACGTCATCCGATTTTCTGCGCTCGGCCTTGAATGATCCGGAGGTCGCCACGCTGGCAGAGCAACTGAATTACTTAGGTACAAAACCCTACCGCCTGTCACCGCTGCAGCGCGTGGAGGTACGCTCCCAGGTACGCCAGATGAACCCGGATTTTACGGAAGTAGGGCTGCGGATGACGGCCTCCAACCCGTGGGAGATAAGCTATACCAATAAGTACTTCCTGAACCTGCAGGGCTCCCTGGCGCTGGAACAGCAGCTGGCGCTGCGCGAAGCGCTCACCACACGCTACAAGCTGGTGATCTACTACCGCTACCTGGCGGAGGTGAGGGATCTGGCAGCCCGGCATCAGCAGCTCATCCGTGATCAGATCCAGGTGCTCGAACGCCTGGCCGGCAGCACCTACTTCGATGCGGATGAATTTGTCAAGCTGAAAATCGCCCTCGTAGACCGCGCCATCGAATTTGAAGAGACAGAATACGACCTCGACAACCTCGTGCAGGAGATCCGGCTGCGCGACAGCCAGCGCATAACTCAAACACTCGACTGGGAAAACGAATCCCTTCTAGACATCCGGGAAATTCCAGGCATGATCGACAGCCTGTCGGAAAGACAACAGCAGTCTGCGCAGCTTGAATATCGCAGGCAGCAGGTCAGCCTGGCGATGAATTATTACAAGCTCGAAAAGGCCAACGTCAATGCCGGCTTTATCCAGGCGGAGTACGACAACCGCAGGGTCATCCAGGAACGCAATCCCTATAACCTCACGATGGGCATCACCCTGCCGCTGGTCAACCCCAACAAGGAAGACATGGCCAGGCGAAGGCTGCAGGGCATCGAGGCGGAACACAACCTCAAGGAAACCGAACGCATGCTGCAGACCACCGTGCCGGCCTCCCTGCAGAAAGTGAACGAGGCCATCGAACGCTATACCGGCATGGAAAAAACCTGGCAGGAGGTGATGCGTGCCGGCCTCCCCGAACAACTCAGCACCATGAAAGACGGTGACCCGCTGGTGCTGCTCCGATTCCGCATGAGTGAAGTAAAACTCAAACTGCTGCAGGCCAAACAGCGCAGAAATATTCTGCTCGCCTGGATCGACTACCTCGCCCTCTCCGATCTGCTCGAGCAGCGTCCGCTCGTTAACTACCTGTCTTCATCGTTAGCTCCTATTGAAGAGTAGACTGTTGGTAGCAAGACGTTTGTAGAAATTAGTTGACAGTTGACATTAGGCAGTTGACAATAGGCAAT